>NZ_JAFREI010000030.1:0-22048 GCF_017377595.1 Faecalibacterium sp. Marseille-Q0746
GATTGTGCGGCTGATTTTCGGATATGCCCTAAACGGTCATGGTCCGAACTATATCCGCAGACGGCTGGAGGAAGAAAAAATCCCCTGCCCCACATGGTGGAACCGGGAACGGGGGCTTCGCAATACCCGCACCAAATGGGAAAAGAAAGACCCCGAAAACGGGCGGTATATGTGGGACTTCTCCGTTATCAAAGACCTTTTGATGAATCCCGTCTACACCGGGGCGATTGCTTCCCAGAAAAAGGACTACCGTTTCAAAATCGGCACGATTGGGGAAAAGAAGCCGGAGGACTGGATTGTGGTGGAGGGACAGCATGAACCGCTGATTGACCGCATGAGCTTTGACATTGTGCAGAACAAGCTGAAATCCCGCCAGCGTCCGGGACAGACCAATGAAATCAGCCTGTTTGCCGGACTGATAAAATGCGGCGAGTGTGGGAAGTCGCTGACGATACGCTACACAAACGCAAAACATCCCCAGCAGATTTATTCCTGCAAGACCTACAATGCCTTTGGAAAGAACCACTGCACCCAGCACCGGATTGATTATGACACCCTTTACAGCCATGTGCTGCGGAAAATCAGGGAATGTGCCAGAGCTGCCCTGATGGACGGGGAAGCGGTTGCCGACCGCCTGACCAATACCTGTGAAGCAGAGCAGCGGGAACAACGGGAAGCAATGGAACGCTCCCTTACAAGGGACGAGGAACGGATTGAGGTTCTGGACAAAATGGTCATGCGGCTTTATGAGGATATGATTGCAGGGCGTATCAGTGAGCAGAATTTCAACACCATGCTGGAAAAGACACAGAGCGAGCAGACGGAGCTTAAAACAAAAGTGTCCGAGGGCAGAAAGCGGCTGTCCGATGAAGTCCAGCTTGCCAATGACGCAAAACAATGGGTGGAAGCCATTCAGGAATACGCCAACATCACAGAGCTGGACGCAGCCACCCTTAACCGCTTAATCAAAGAAATCGTCGTGCATGAGCGCATTGACGAAGATAAAACAAGACACATTTCTATCGAAATTCATTTTAATCTCAAACCCATCCCGGAGGTGGAACAGGTCACTGCCTGACCTGTCCCGCAGGGACGGTTCTCTTAAAAACACCATATAGATTTTTTGTACGCCGCCGCCCGCCATCGAGCAGAGTTTTACACCTAATTGGGAATAAAACAGCTCGTCGCGGGCGGCGGTGTGGCGCTGATCGGCGTGACCCTGATCCCCCTGCTGTCCGGTCTGCTGGGCTGAGCCCTATCAAAATCTCAGAGGCGGCTCCCGTTTCACGGCGGGAGCTGCCTCCAAGGAGGTGATCTCCCGTGATAATCGACACGATCCAGGAATGGTTCAAGGAGGTGCTGATCGACGGCATCATCTCAAACCTTTCCGGGACCTTTGATACCGTGAATACGAAGGTGGCCGAGATCGCAGGCGAGGTCGGCATGACGCCCTCCGGCTGGAACGGCGGTATCTTCAACATGATCCGCAGCCTGTCCGAAACGGTCATTGTCCCCATTGCAGGCATCATCCTCACCTTCGTCATGTGCTATGAGCTGATCCAGTTGATCGTCGAAAAAAATAATCTCCATGATTTTGACACCTGGCTTTTCTGGAAGTGGATTTTCAAGACCTTCTGCGCGGTGCTGATCGTCACGAACACCTGGAATATCGTTATGGCGGTGTTCGACGTGGCGCAGAGCGTGGTCGATCAGAGCGCAGGCGTCATCATCTCCGATGCTGGGATCGACATTTCCGGCGTTGTGGGTGATCTGGAAACAACGCTGGCGGACTGGAGCATCGGTTCTTTGCTGGGCCTGTGGTTTCAGAGCGTCTTTGTGGGCCTCTGTTCGCATATCCTCACCATTGCCATTTTCCTTGTGATCTACGGAAGAATGATCGAGGTGTATTTGACCGTATCCGTGGGGCCGATCCCGTTTGCCACGATGGTCAACCGGGAATGGGGCCATACGGGGCAGAACTACTTGAAGTCCCTGCTGGCGCTGGGCTTTCAGGCATTTCTTATTATGGTCTGCGTCGGCATCTATGCGGTGCTGGTACAGAATATCGCCGTGGGGGATGATATTACCGTGGCGATCTGGGAGTGCATGGGCTACACGGTGCTGCTGTGCTACACGCTGTTCAAAACCGGCAGCCTTGCAAAAAGCCTGTTCGGAGCGCATTAAAGGAGGTATCAATTTTGGCATACGTAACGGTCCCGAAGGACCTGACAAAAATCAAAAGCAAGATGCTGTTCGGCCTGACGAAGCGGCAGCTTGTGTGTTTCGGATCGGCGGCGCTTGTGGGAGTGCCGCTTTTCTTTTTGAGCAAGGGCAGCATGGGTACGACCTCGGCGGCGCTGTGCATGATCCTTGTCATGCTCCCGTTCTTCCTGTTTGCCCTCTATGAGAAAAATGGACAAACGCTGGAAGTGATCCTGGGGCACCTGATCCAATGCAAGTTCATCCGTCCGAAGCGGCGCATCTATCAGACCAACAACGCCTATTCCGCCCTGGTGCGGCAGGCAAAACTGGAAAAGGAGGTACGGGCGATTGCTGAAAAGAACGGCAAAACCGGAAAACTCGCAGCCCGCCGCAAAGCGTAAGCTCACGCGGGCGGAGCGAAAACAGATTGAAGCCATCATCCGGCAGGCGAAGGGCGACGGCAAGCCCCATACCGTGCAGGACAGCATCCCGTTTCGGAACCTGTACCCGGACGGCCTGTGCAGGCTGGACGACCGGCTTTTCTCCAAGACCATAGCCTATGAGGACGTCAACTACCGTCTGGCGGGGCCGGACGACCAGCGGGATATCTTTGAACGCCTCTGCGATTTCTATAACGGCTATGATCCCTCCATCGGCGTGCAAATGACCCTGAGCAGCCGCCATGAGGACAAGAACGGAAACCTGTTCGGCATGGACGCCCAGGGCGACGCGCTGGATGATATGCGCGTGGAGGCGTCCGGCATCCTGCAAATACAGTATGAGCGCGGCAACAACGGCTTTGTAAAGCGCAAATATGTCACGCTGACCATCGAGGCGGAAAATCTTCCGGCGGCGCGGGCAAGGTTTTCCCGGATCGAGGCAGACACCCTGAACCGCTTCAAGGTCATGGGCGCGGGCGCAAGGGTGCTGGACGGCAAAGAGCGGCTGGCGCTGCTGCATGGCCTTCTCCATCCGGAGGGCGGACAATTCGCCTTTGAATGGAACTGGCTCCCGGCAAGCGGCCTGTCCGTCAAGGACTTTATCGCGCCTTCTTCCTTCGAGTTTGGCGAGACGCGGCGTTTCCGCATCGGCGAAATGTACGGCGCGGTGTCCTTTTTGCAGATATTGGCCCCGGAGATTCAGGACCGTATCCTCACGGATTTCATGGATGTGGAGGGAAACCTTCTCGTCACCATGCACGTCCGCGGCATCAACCAGAACGAGGCCATCAAGATGGTCAAGCGCAAGATCACCGATCTGGACGCCATGAAGATCCAAGAGCAGAAGAAGGCCGCCCGCAGCGGCTACGATCTGGATATTCTCCCCTCCGACCTCTCCACCTACGGCGGCGCGGCGAAAAATCTCTTGCAGGATTTGCAGAGCCGCAACGAGAGAATGTTCAATATGACCTTCCTCATGCTGCATCTGGCGCCCACGAAACAAAAGCTGGAGATTGCCGTTTCGCAGTCGGCCAGCGTCGCCCAGACGCACAACTGCATCCTGACCCGGCTGGACTTCCAGCAGGAGGACGGGCTTATGTCCTCGCTGCCGCTGGGCCTCAACCGTATCAAGATCGAACGGAGCCTCACCACATCGGCGCTGGCGGTATTTATCCCCTTCGTCACCCAGGAACTTTTTATGGGCGGCAATGCCATGTATTACGGCCTCAACGCTCTCTCCAACAACATGATCCTGCTGGACCGCAAGCAGTCCCGTTGTCCCAACGGCCTTGTGTTCGGCACACCGGGCAGCGGCAAGTCCATGAGCTGCAAGCGGGAGATTACCTATGTCATGCTGACCACGAAGGATAACGTCATCATCTGCGACCCGGAGGATGAATACTCCCCGCTGGTGAACCGGCTGGGCGGTCAGGTGATCCGGCTTTCCCCCAACAGCCGCGACTATGTGAATCCCCTGGATATCAACCTCAATTACAGCGAGGAAGAAAACCCGCTGGCGCTGAAAAGTGATTTCGTGCTGTCTTTCTGCGAGCTTATCATGGGCAGCAAGACGGGGCTGGAGGCTATCGAGAAAACCGTCATTGACCGGGCCGTGCAGATGATCTACCAGCCGTACTTCGCGGACCCGCGGCCGGAGAATATGCCCGTGCTGGGCGATCTGCTGGACGCGCTCATGGCGCAGGGCATCTCGGAGGCGGAGCGCGTGGCTCAGGCGCTCGACCTGTATGTAAACGGCTCGCTCAACTTCTTCAACCACCGTACCACCGTGGATATCCGCAACCGCCTTGTCTGCTTCGATATCAAGGGCCTCGGCAAGAATCTGAAAAAGCCGGGGATGCTCATTGTCCAGGACGCGGTGTGGAACACCGTCACGGTGAACCGCTCCATTGGACGGGCCACCTGGTATTTCGTGGACGAATTTCACCTGCTCTTGAAGGAGGAACAGACGGCAGCGTACAGCGCCGAGATTTGGAAGCGTTTTAGAAAGTGGGGCGGCGTCCCGACCGGGGCGACACAGAACCCCAAAGACCTGCTTTCCTCGCCGGAGATTGAAAACATTCTGGAAAACAGCGATTTCATCTACCTGCTGAACTTGTCTGCTGGCGACCGCAAGCTGATGACGGAGCGGCTGAACATTTCCGCCGAGCAGCTTGCCTATGTGACCAACGCGGACCCCGGCAGCGGTCTTCTGTTCTTCCAGAATGTGATCCTTCCGTTCCGGGACGAGTTCCCGAAGGATACAGAGCTGTATAAACTTCTCACGACCAAGCCCAGCGAGGTCGCCCACGACGGGGAAAGCAGATAAGGAAAGGATGGGACAAGATATGAAATATGTGATCGACAGCAAAACCTACGAAAAGCATATCCGTGACGAGGTGCATCTTTACGGTCTGCTGCATCAGCTCGCATTCCTCGCCGGGAAGGTGAAGGACGAGGAGGACATGGCAAATCTGGTCGAGACGTCAAAGCACTACGGCGAAATCGCGGAGAAAAAGTTTGACGACTGGCTCATTCCCGGACGCTACCTGGCGTTCGGGGACCGGGATGATCTTGCCGAACTGAAGGCGGCGGAGCTTACGCCGCTGACTGCCGTACTGAAAGAGCATGATGCAAAAATCAGAGAAAAGCAGCGTGCAGCTTCCAGCAATGATCCCGCCTACATCATTTCCGGCAGCGCCTTCCGTATGCTGGTGGGCGATCTCTTTGACCTGCTGGCACAGTACGGATATCTCCGTAATCGTGTTCTGGATGTAAAAACGGAGCGGCAGCTTGCGCGGCTGCAAAAGAACCTCTCCGGCGACCACCCGGCGATCCGCAGGATGTACTGCAGGTGGGGCTTTGCGGAGGATCAGGGCGTCACCTGCTATGACATTCTGGAGGCAAAGCTGCGGCGCGCGCATCTGACGCCCTATGACCCGGACGGCAGCGAGGCCGACTATGACTGAGCTGACCCTAGTTACACAATGCCATGGTAAAAAGAGCCGCAAAAAACAGTAAATAAGGCAATTTCAGTATAATACGCTTAGTCACAATAAATATTTCTTCTACCTTATCGGGAATATGTATGCTATAATGTTGGCGTTCATAGTGAGGAGGTATGTATATTGAAGAAATATGTAGGATACATGGTTGCTTTTGTCTTTGGAACATATCTGTGGTTTGTACTTCTTCCGATGTGGTTTAATTACTCATTTCCAACAGGAGGATGGGACTGGTTGGGGTTTGTCGGTGTGGTTGGAGGCTTGTTTTTATCTGTGTGGTGTTTGAAAAAGCAGCAAGAGTTAAGTGTTGTTCCTTGTTTGGATGTTGACGCATATTCAGCACTTGACAACAACGCCCAGAATAAAGTATTCCGAATATTTAATGACACAGATGGCCGAATCTACAATGACGGATATATTATTCTTAGAACACCAGGAAAAACGGAGCCAGATGGATTTAGGAAGAGTGCTAATATCAAGGTAACAAACAAGGGATTATCAACAGCATTTCAGATATGTGTGTACCTTTACGATCTAAAAAGTGTTAAGGGGCTGGCATCTCTTGATGAAATAGCTACAACGCCCATTGATGATTTTTACGATAAGATTGATTATAAGGGCTATACATACTATGAGGAAACCGGTGTCGATGCCGAACCTGTAAAAAATGAAAGTGGCTGGCTTATATCTCCGCAGTACAATTTGTGTGCGAACGCTGGGGAGTTCAACCTCGTTTTTGATTTTTCCAAGGTAACTCAGAAATATCATTCTATTTTGAAATTTGAGTTTGAGGACATTTATCAGAAAAAGTACCATCAATTCTTGTACTTGTATTTCGATAAAGAAGAATGTGCTGCATTACCAATTTCAAAGTTATATTCACGATGAAGAAAACCTCGCTTCAACCGAAGCGAGGTTTTTCTATGCCCAAAATCAGGAGGTGAATACAAAATAGCAAATCAGCTGACCCATGTAAGCCTGTTTTCCGGCATCGGTGGGCTTGATCTGGCGGCGGAGGCGGCGGGTTTCCGCACCGTCTGTCAATGCGAGTGGGCAGACTATCCCTATTCCGTTCTGGAAAAGCACTGGCCGGATGTGCCGAGATTCCGGGATATTACTACTTTTACGAAGGAGGCGTTTTTTGAAAAAACAGGACTTGAAACAGTTACCGTCATCTCAGGCGGCTTTCCCTGTCAGCCCTTCTCCACCGCAGGGCAGCGAAGGGGCTTTGCGGATGAACGCTACCTGTGGCCGGAAATGTGCCGCGTTATTACCGAACTGCGGCCCCGTTGGGTGCTTGGGGAAAATGTTGCTGGCTTCATCAATATGGGGCTCGACAAAACGATCTTTGACCTGGCAAAAGCGGGATACGCTGTTCTCCCATTCGTATTTCCGGCTTGCGGCGTCGGCGCATGGCATGAGCGCCAGCGAACTTTTATCGTCGCGGCTGATGTTTCCCACACCCCTTGCCTCCGACAAGAACACCTGCAGGGACGCGGCCAACCTGGATGTGTACCTCTCCGACAACGGAATATTCCGCAAGGTGAACAAGAGCGGCGCGATCTGGAGCCTCAGCCTGTCGGCGGCGGTATTCTATCTGACCCCGGCAGCATCGGAGGGCTACCGCTCCACGCTGAAACCGGCGGCGTTTCGCAACAGCGCTCCGTCTGCCAACCTGTCATCCCAGGTGATCCGGCAGGAGCGGCCGATATCCGAGACGGCGGCGCTGAACCCGGATTGGGTGGAATGGCTCATGGGCTTCCCCCGGAAATGGACGGACGTATCCTCTGGGCCGCTGAGCCGGAGGGAGTCCCCCGTATCACCGAGAACACCGCAGACCGCGCCCTACGGCTGAAAACCCTGGGCAACGCGGTCTGCCCGCCGCAGGCATACCCCATTTTCAAATATATCTCTATGATCGAGACAGGCGAGTGCGTGAGCATTTGCCCCTACGGAAAGGCAGGTGGTGACGCATGAAGGAATGGAAGGCCGCCGAGAAGGAGGCGCAGAAGATGACCCGCGACGGAGCCATTTCCGTCAACATGGTCACAGGCGAGGCGAGCCATGTTTCAGACCGTGCGCCGGAGCAGGACTATTCCCCCTCCGGCGATTCCACGGCGTTTGTTCACAGCGCGGCGGAGCGATTAGATGATCGGCGTATCCACAAAAGCGAAAAGAAAAAGCGCCGGAAACGACGCAGGTCCTACCGGGAGGGTACGGCGGCCAGCGATTGCCCATCCTCCCGTTTGCAGTTTACAGACGAGGAACGCGCTGCGCCGGAGCTGCAAAAGGCGATCCGCAAGTCCGACAAGGCGGCGGATAAGCTGGACGCGGCAAGAGCCGCCATTCCCGAAAAGCAGCCCTCATTTCATCAGCCGGTAAATCCGCTGGCACGGCCGCTGCAGGAGATCGGCCACGCCGCCCATGCGAAGGTGCATGAGGTAGAACAGGAAAATGTTGGCGTGGAGGCGGGGCACATGACGGAGCGCGGCATGGAAAAGGCTGTCCGCTACGGAAACCGCAAGCTCCAAAACTGGCAGACAGATCGCAAGCTGAAACCATGGCGGGAGGTATCCCATGCAGAGCAGGCGGCGGTTCAGGCCAACGCGGAGGCGCTGTACCAAAAGGCTTTGCGGGAGAATCCGCAGCTGGCAGCCAGCAATCCTATTTCCCGGATGTGGCAGAAAAAGAAGCTGCAAAAACAGTATGCCGCCGCATACCGGGCGGCGCATAGCGCCGGGGACGCGGCAGCAGCGGCGCAGACAGCATCGAAGGGCGCGAGGAAAAGCGCGGACGCGGCGAAGAAGGCCGGAGAGTTTGTTTCCAAACACAAAAAGGCATTTCTGATTGTGGGTGGGATCGGCCTGCTGCTGGTCATGCTGCTGGGGCTGCTGCAATCCTGTTCCTCCATCTTCGGCGGAGGTGTGTCCAACATCGTTGCGTCCTCCTATCTCTCCGAGGATACGGACCTGCTGGCGGCGGAGGCCGCCTACTGCGCGATGGAGGATGAATTGCGGGAGTATCTGGACACCTACGAGCAGACCCACGACTATGACGAGTACCATTTTGATCTGGACGAGATCAAGCACGATCCCTATGTGCTACTGTCCATCCTGTCGGCGCTCCATGAGGGCCAGTTCACCATTGACCAGGTACAAGGCGATCTTCAAATGCTGTTTGACAAGCAATATATCCTTACCGAGACGGTCACCACGGAAACCCGCTACCGCACAGAGACGAGAACGGACAGTGAGGGCAACGAGTATGAGGTGGAAGTCCCGTACACGTATTACATCTGCACCGTGGAGCTTGAAAACTTCGATCTGAGCCATGTTCCCGTTTACATCATGGATACGGAGACGCTTTCCATGTATGCCGTGTATATGTCCACGCTGGGGAACCGATCCGACCTGTTCCCGTCCTCATGGTATGTGGACAAGTACATCACGACCCCGCCGGAGGACTATGAAATCCCTGCGGAATACCTCTCCGATGAACGCTTTGCGGCGCTTATTACGGAGGCGGAAAAATACTTGGGATATCCCTACGTCTGGGGCGGCAGCAGCCCCTCCACTTCGTTTGATTGCAGCGGCTTTGTCAGCTATGTTCTGACAAGCAGCGGCCTATGCAATATCGGGCGGCTGGGAGCCCAAGGCCTATACAACATTTCCGCACGGGTATCCGATCCGCAGCCGGGCGACCTGGTATTTTTCGTTGGGACCTATGATACCGCGGGCATCTCCCATGTCGGCTTTTATGTAGGACTGGACGAAGCGGGTAACCCCATGTTTCTGCATTGCGGCGACCCGATCCAGTACGCAAGGCTCAATACAAGCTACTGGCAACAGCACTTTTACGCCTACGGCAGACCGCCGTATGATTGATGGAGGTGAGCATATCAATATTGTTTCCTATGGCGGCGGTGCAAACAGCACCGCCCTTCTTATTGGGCTGCACCAGCACCGTATCCCCGTTGACCTGATCCTGTTTGCGGATACGGGCGGCGAGCATCCCCATACCTACGCCTATCTGGATATCATGGATCGCTGGCTGAAGGATCACGGTATGCCGGAGATCACACGGGTCTATAAGACCACAAAGGACGGCAATCGGCTGACCTTGGAGGATGAATGTCTGAAAAGCGGCACGCTGCCCTCTATCGCCTACGGCTTCAAGCGGTGTTCTCTGAAACACAAGATCGGACCGCAGGAAAAGTTCTGCAACAATTATCCTCCGTGCCGTGAGGTTTGGGCCAGCGGGAAAAAGGTGGTCAAGTTCATCGGCTATGATGCTGGCGAGCATTACCGCAGCAATAAGGTCCTTCTGCGTGATCTGGCAGACCCGAAGTACAGCAAATGGTATCCCCTGATGGAATGGGGCTGGGACCGGGCGGCGTGTATCCGGGCGATCGAGGCGGCGGACCTGCCGCAGCCAGGAAAGTCCTCCTGTTTTTTCTGCCCCAGTATGCGGGCGGAGGAGATCATCGATCTGCGGGAGCATTACCCGGATTTGTTCCGGCGTGCGCTGGCATTGGAGGATAACGCACGGGCCAACCTGAAAACCGTTCAGGGGCTTGGACGCAACTATTCATGGAGAGAACGATTTGGAAAGGAGTTTATTTGACCATGGCAACTACTGAGAAGATCCGTCGTGATATTGAGAAGGTCCGGGAGAAGATCACGGAGCAGCAGAAACGCCTTCGTGCGCTGGAGGCGCAGCTTGCGGAGGAAGAAAATCTGGAGATCGTCCGCATGGTAAAAGCTGTCCACATGGACAACAAGGAGCTGACCGCCTTCCTGCGCGCCTACGCCAGCGGCATGATCTCCCTGCCGGAAGGGATGATGGAAAGGGAGGGCACCGCTGATCCCGACATGATGGAGGGCACCGACGATGAAGAATAAGCACATGATCCGCACACTTACGGTGCTGCTGACCGTTATGCTCTGCATGACGGCCTTTTCTACGGTCGCTTTTGCAAGTGGCGGGGATACAGCTCCCACCTCCGAGGCACAGACGGAACCGACTGACAGCACGGATATCACCGGGGACGATCTTTCCGAACTGATCTCTGCGCTGTTTGGCTCTATGCTGGGCGGCACGGAGAAATCCGGCAAGACCGGCACCGTCACCACCAATGGTGGCAAGCTGAATGTCCGCACGGGTGCTGGGCTGGATAACTACGCCTTTACGCAGCTTCCCAACGGAACGGTGGTAGAGGTCATCGGCACGGATGGCGACTGGTACATGATCCGGCTGCCGGAAAAGATCGGCTATGTCTATTCCGGCTATATGACACTCAGCGATACGGGCGGCGAGGCTGACGGCGGCCTATCTCTGTCCATTGATCCTGATAAATTGAGCGAGCTGTTTGAGCAGCTTATGGGCGGCAGCGGAGGTGTCGCCCTGACGCCGGACGGGAACCTGTCGCTGATCGACGATATCGGCAGCAGTACCCGGAGCGGCAAGCAGTTTATCACGGTGGAAACGAAGAACGGCAATGTGTTCTATATCATTATTGACCGTGACGATGAGGGCGAGGAAACCGTGCATTTTCTGAACCAGGTGGACGAGGCTGACCTTCTGACGCTCATGGGCGACGATGCGCCCGCGGCGGAGACGCCCGCCGTCTGCAACTGCAAGGAAAAGTGTGCGGCTGGCGCGGTGAATACGAATTGCCCCGTCTGCAAGAACAATCTCTCCGAGTGCAGCGGCAAGGAGCCTGTGACGGAGCCGGAGCCTGAACCGGAGCAGCCGGAGAAAAAGAGCAGCGGCGGTCTGCTGGTCATTGTCCTGCTGCTGGCGCTGGCGGGTGGCGGAGCCTTTGCCTATGTGAAATTCATCAAGCCGAAGCAGGGCGTGAAGGTCAGCGCCGATCCCGACGATTACGATTTTGAGGATGAGGAATATCTTACCGAAGATGAAAGTGGCGATATAAAAGACAACTGACCCGTATAGTAAAATCCATTAAAAAAGAACTGTGCGTACCTGTCAAAACAGGTCGCACAGTTCTTCGATTATATTCCTTGGATTGCGGCTTTAACCATTGATGTAACGATTGCGGACGATATTTCCTTTACGGCATCAAGGACAAGTGGTATCCCCTTGGACTTAATAGTTTCCTTTGTCTTATTCCAAACGGTATCACTCTTGATTTTGTCTAAAAGCTCATGTCCTTCCCAAGTTAAGCGCCCAACACCAAAAAAGCAAAGTCCATCTCCCGCATACTGAGCTTTATAGTCATAAATTAAACCGGCATCGTGAAGCAATGCACAATGATATGCAATAGTTTTCATGTCGTAGCCATCAATTTGAACATCGCTCCCTGGGAGCCAAGTATCGACATATTTTCCTTCGATGACAAAAAGAATTTTCCTGATAAGATCCATATCGCGTTGCATTTAATCACCTCTTTTGAATTATACACTATTTTACTACTTATCGCAATGAAAGGAGTAGCTTATTTGAAACTGATTATTGCCGAAAAACCGAGCGTAGCAAAATCTATCGCGTCGGCCCTGGGTGCTTCATCCAGGGCCGACGGCTTTTATGAGGGCAACGGCCTTCTCGTATCCTGGTGTGTGGGGCACTTGGTATCCCCGATGGATGCGGGCGGCTATGACGAGAATTTCAAGAAATGGCGCTATGACGATCTTCCCATTCTGCCGGAGCCGTTCCGCTATGTGCTGGCACCCGGCAAAGAGGACGCCTTTGAAAATCTCCGTGCTCTGATGAATCGCTCCGACGTGGATACCATCGTCAATGCCTGTGATGCAGGGTAGTGCGGTTAGGTGACTCAAGAGAAAGAAAAAAGAGACCTCATCTCGTCAAAAATCAAATTTCAAAATCATTAAAGGAGCTATTCAAATGAAACGAAATCAGAATTTCGACCATAATCACTCTCAAAAACTGCTTTCCTTCCGCTACAACATAGACACCAACCGAGTGGAAGCCCGGTTCACGGATGGCTCTGCCGTCGCCAACAGGATGCCCAACTGCCTCAGAACATCCTCAACCCGCTACTTTACAGTGGGGTTGACACGGAGGATTGAGTGTCATCGTTTTTTCATGGCTACCGCCGAAAATCATTGTAACGTATTTTGTGTTACAAATTGGTCAAGCGAATGATTATGATTAAAATTCTCTTACTCGCACAATAAGTCATTTGATAAACTGGTTAAAATGCCAAATAATTTCAAATCATAGTCCAACACACAACAAATGTGGTATAATAACAATATATTTAATGCTTTAACTGTGTTTGCAAAAAGGAAAAGAAGATAAGTATGGAGATTACATGGTTGAAAAATGAAGATAATGCCATTCAATACGTCTATGCCTCTGCTGTTCCCCAAAAAATACCATTAGACATTTTTAAAGAAATTGTTCAGAGCAGTAAAGAAAACTGTCTACCTGAATTTTATGTGATATCTGAACAGGGAAAGTATATCGGATATATTTTATTATTGGCCGATAAAAAAGAAGACATCCCTAAACCTTTTACATTTCTTGCATGTCATAATGGCGATACTCTGCCAAAAGAAACTCACAAAAAAATATTGGAATTTATCGGCAAACGGTGTCGTGTAAACAACTGGAATAAACTCGCTTGGTTGGCCGAACAAGAAATCCAGCAATTGTGATATCATCGTTTTTTAAGCTATCTCTCTATAAAAACTCCTTAAAGACATAAAGGCAAACTTGAATAAATAAATTTATCTAAAAGCCCCACCTACAATAGATATTCCAAATCGAAGAATCTACTGCAGGTGGGGCTTGTTCTATGTGATAAGCTATTTTGTAAAAATCAAATACGTAGATTATATGGCAGAATCATTTGGTGACACTGAAAGCTAATGTTGCGCCATCAACGACACTATACATATCGCCGTTAGCCGCAGTAGCAATTCCAGTAAACTCAACCTCCCATTTTCCTTTAGAGAGTCCATATTTTACATCTTCCGTACCGATTGTGCCGTATGCAGAAATGGCATGATCAAAGGTTCCAAAGGGTGTACCAAGTTTATTGAAATGCAGGTTACCTTCAAAGGAAACAATTACTGCACCCGGAACGGTAATCGTCCATTGGATATACCCTTCAGACAGATAATCAAGTGTACATGAACCAGCATCGCCCCAGAAGGTTTCGCGAGAAATTGGGACAAGTTTGAATGTTGCAGAGTTTACAGTTGTTCCTTTATCAATTTCGATACTAGATTTTTTGGAAGAAAGTGCTACAACGCCTGGTTCAACTGCAACAGCAGCAGGCATCAAAACTGTGTTGAAAACAACCAACGCAGCACTCGTTCCAGCCATTTTAAGGAATTCATTTCGGGTCATCTTTTTCATGTCGATTTGCTCCTTATATTTTATTGACTGTTACAAGTCACCCAGCTACAATTTGGATTCTTTTTCGCTTAATTCTGCACTGGAATCACCTCTTACAAAATTTTAGTATATTGGCATCATCGTGATCAAAAGCAATATCACTAACAGCCACCTCATCACACTATAAAGCCGCAAATTTTCAACTCAGGTGTATGCTCATCGGCAAATAAATGTGAACCATACGAATGCCGCTGTTAAACAACCTGCCAAAACCACTAAAATACAACTTGCCAACTTTGGCTCAATAGCAACTTTTTGATTTTCGCACAGCGCAAATTTCTGAAGTTCCTGAAATGTTGTTTGATTGACATTGCCGTGTATTGCTTTCCATGCAACGAAATGATTTGTAATCAGAAGATAATCTGAAACGATTCCTACAAAAACAATGGCAAAAAATGCTGCGGAAAAGAACCACATTCCATCGCATTGATTCACCGTCAGGATATCCTGAAGGCTTGCTGGCTTCAATGCCCATAAAGCCACAACATATAGCAATACTTCGCAGAAATCTCTTTGGAGTGGCCCTTTTTGCTTAAAGAATCCCATTACATGTTCTCCCTGTTCTTTGAAGTCACTATCAGCCACCAATGGCCTGATAATAATCCGTTTTAGACCGAATCAAAGAGCCATTTGACTTATATTCCTTGACAGTTTGATGATAGCAATGTGTATAGTAGCTATTGTCATAGGAAAATAGGACTTCATACGTAATAGAAGATATTGTCACTTTATAGCAGTCCGAGGACATACTCTGAAGCATCTGATCGAAAATAAACGATGCTGTAGAAGAAATAACTGCTGCTGGTGTGCTTCCCCATGCAGTTGCTAAAATACTGGCTACATCAGATGCTTTTTTGCATTTACGCAAATCACTAGCATAAACCGTATCGGTTGCACTTGTGCCAACATAGCGGTGCTTGAACTGCGACCCTGTCACCTCGCTTCCAGTGAGTGCAGGAATTTGTGCCAGCTGTCCGTTTTTGTAATTTTGCTGATCTTGATAAATTTCATAGAACAAGCTATAGTCACTTCTTGCAGTTGATGTTGTTGATTCACCAGATGCACCTACAACAACAATGTCCATCACATCATTAGGATGCACCGTACGCGTAATTCGTGTGATACCTCCATCACGAATTGTAAGCTGTTCAACAACATCTTTTCCATTCATCGAGTACGAAACAGAATAATTTGATCCTGTCAAAAGAGATTCGCTATTGCCATGATTTGTTGAATCTGCAAAGGCAATGGGCATAATGGAAGCAACACAAAGCAGCACCGCTAACACGCAGGAAATATAACGCAAATATGTTTTTGTTTTCATTTTGTTTTTTCCTTTCATGCATTCCTATAGAACAACGGACTCTCATCTGTGCATCGGAAACACCTCCGAAGTACATTGATTATCGATGCTCTCACTTTTTCAAGAGATATTTTCCAAATGCAAGGACGCCTAGAATATAGAAAAGCTGACGAACAATCAACATAATGAATGAAAGCAGCTCCAACATAATCGAACAGTTCCTTTTAGAAAATTATCAAGAAATATATCCCGTAAGAGTATCGCTATCTTACCTTTCATATGAATTTCAGTCATGCTCAAGCGATTCCGGGACATCCGGCTGATATGCCGTAAAGCCACAGGTGCTGTTCACGCTCAAGACTGCGAGAGCCATTGCCATAATGCAAGTGACCTTGCTCAAGAGCAACATAATCTTTTTCATTTCTGTTACCTTCGTTTGATATTTTTTAGAGCATTCATCTTCTGAAAACACATGAACGCCCTCGTACCTTAGGATATCTTCGCTTGTTTCTGAAAAAACGGAATGATTGCAAAAATCACTAAAACCCATTTTGAAATGTAGTATACCGTTATACTGCGGGTGTCCGGAAGCACATTGAAAATGGCAAACAGGAAATCTATTGACGAAAGAACAGATGCGACCATCTTATAGCTTAACCGCTTCTTTTTGCCTAAAGGCTTATTCGTTGCTTCTATCGGAGAGAAAAAGATAGCGATGCCCATAAGAGCTGCTGTTGTCAGGATACGAAAAAGGTGATTGGCTGCAATTACTTTACTCAGCAAAATGCAGATAAGTGCCAGTCCGGTAAATGCCAGATAGCATCTGGTGTGCGACGTTGCATGATATCCACCAATGTAGATTCTCTGCGGGATAAACCCAATCAAAAATGAAAGTGAGTATCGAACATCACCACACACGGCAGAGACGAGGATGACAAGCAAAACACTTACAACAGACGATATGAGCAACTCGTACCCATAGACATACGCATCCGCTTTTGATTCGTCTACCACTTTTTGTTCGCAGAAAAGACGGACTAATTTCTGAGACAGCGTGCGTTCCCACATTGCAGTTGCGCCACCTTATCTTCTGATTTTTGCTTCACTGTATCATAAATTTCAACAAAATCAAGAGGTTTGGCAAAACTGGTCGTTCTGGTGACAAAAGTGGTAAGTCAGGCTACTTGTAAGGAGCCTTTGCACAGTCTATAATAGTATCAGAACATTATTTTGTGGAGGTTGTCGAAATGCTGAAGTACCACGTTGCAGTCTGCGATGATGAGAAGTCAGACCTTGATGGTATTGTTCAAAGCGTCCAGCGATACGATGTGCAAGGTTGCTTTGACATTGAAACTTACATGGACGGAAACGAACTTCTGAGCGAATTGCAAATGCAGAAGAAATCCTTTGATCTGCTTCTGCTCGATATCGAGATGCCATCCAACGGTTTTCAGTTGGCGCAGTCTTTGATCCAAATGGAGAAGCATCCTTTGGTGGTATTTGTCACGAAGCGGCATGAGTACGCTGTGCAGGGATATGGCATTGCATTCCGCTACCTTGTCAAACCTTTGGATCAGACTCTGTTCGCTGCGGCAATGGATGCCGTCCTTCAGGAACTGAACTCCAAACATTTTACAATCGAATACGATGGTGTTACCATATCCTTGGAAACATCGGACATTTACTTTCTGGAAAGCCACGGACATAAAGTTCTGATTCACTGCAAGGAGCAAGACCTTACATTGCGAATGAGCATTCCTGAAGCCTTGGAGCAGCTTCCAAAACGGTGCTTTGTGTCACCACACAAAAGTTATCTCGTCAACATGGAACACATTGTTTACGCTACGGGAACCGCTGTTTTTCTTTCCAGCGGACATCAGCTGCCGATCAGCAGGAGGAAGCGTCAGGAGTTCAATCAGAACTTCAACGCTTATTTGGGAAGATGATGCTATATTATTTCGTTGAGTTTGCAGGGAGCTTTGCCAACATTGCCCTGTTGCTGCTTTTTATCGGTCGGCTGTTTTCTAAAAAAGAACCTGTTTCAAGATGGTTCTATCTATATGTTGTACTTTTTGTCGCGGGGCAATGTGATTTGAGCTTATTCCCGGATTGGGTAACGCAGCGCACGATCTATCTTTTAGTTGGCGGATTTCTCCTTGCATTGCTGTTCTATGAGGTGCGCCCATGGCAGGCAGTTTTCGCAAGCGGAGCCTTCTTTACACTGGCTGCTTTGGTTGAAGTGTTTGCAATGCTTTTGATTGGGCTGCGCATCCCGGATACCGACATTCTGATGCAGGCTGGGGCAGCACGGTTGGTCTATGTTGTTTTTTCAAACCTGATTCAAATTCCACTCGTAGTCCTGATCTCACATTTTTTCAGCCGAAAAGGAAATGCTCTGCGCATCCTATGGCTGCTGCCGATCATTGCGATTCAAATCGCAAGTATTGCTGTCTGTTATGTGGCACAGTATCATGCTGCGGATGAGTATTTCCCGGATTATATGGTCGGTCTTATGGCGGTGCTTCTCCTTATAAACATCCTGATTGTGTTCTATGTGGAAGCTCTCCGGGAAAATGAGCTAGAAAAATTCAAAGTCAAGTTCAACGAGCAGCAGTACAATCTTCAAATGGAATACTACCAGCAGCTCAAAGAACGTCAGGAAGAAGTCCGTTCTCTACGGCATGATGTGAAGAAATACATTCTGGCGATGCAGGCAGTTGCAGAACACGGCGATACCGAAGAACTTCACAAGATTGCACAAGCTGCCACGGATATTTTTGAGCGTTCCACAAATGTTTCTGCTGTCGGAAACCCTGTTGTTGATGCTCTTTTGAATTATTACCTACGCATCGCAGAGAAGAATAACATCAAGGTCAAACTGGATGTGACGATTCCTGAAGTTCTGACGATCTCATCGCTGTCTTTGAGCATCATCCTCGGAAATACATTTGACAATGCCATTGAAGCCTGTTGCAGTCTGCCAGCGGAACAGCGAACCATCCATTTACAGCTGCGCAAACAATATCGGAGCCTTTTCTATCGGCTGGAAAACCCATACAGTGATACTTCTCGCGGAATCCGCATCGGAGAACATCATGGTTACGGGCTAAAAAATATAAACCGTATCGTTCAGGAAAACCATGGTGACTTCTACACGAAAAAGAAAGACGGTGTATTTACGGTTCAAGTTCGCTTGAACTGCGAAAATTAAATATGTTTCCACAGCCAAATGATCAGCCTTTATACTGATTGTTTGGCTCTTTATTTTGTAAAGGAGCGTGATGCTATGACCCAGCCCAAATCCGACCTTGCCTATCTCCGCAGCGAAAAAGCCAAAGCGGAGCAGCAGCTACGCTACTACAAGCACCGTGAGAAAATTCTGGAACATCAGATACCGGAGCTGACCCGCAAAGCCCGTGTGCATCGTCTGTGTACCCGTGCCGGAATGCTGGAAAGTTTTCTGATTGCGCCGGAAGAACTCACCAACGATCAGGTGATGGAGCTGCTGAAAATTGCGTTCCGTCAACCAGAAGTTGCGCTGGCACTTGCAAAGATGATTCACGACTTGCAGGAACGCCGCAGCGTTTCAAACCCTTTAGAATAAAGGGCGCAATTATACACCGTTCCGGTGAAATTGCGGTCTTGCAGACGGCTCGATGAAATCGAAGCTGGCGTTTGTGCGCCAGCCCGATTCCATCCCAAGGAAAACTGCATTTTCCTTGCGCTGCTTTGCAGCTATCCTTTTGCGGCTCCCGCCTGAGAGCGAAGCGCACAGCACTCCGTTCCAAGGCGGCGAGCAAAACCGAATACGATTCCAGACCGTTCATCAAGAGCAATCTTGCTGGGCGGTCTTTTTGTTTGGAGGTGATGCCTATTCCGTGTCCGCATTTCAAAATCACCATCGTCAAGCGCAGCCAAGGACAGTCCGCTGTTGCCGGGACCGCTTATCAAAGCGGCGAACGGCTGTTCAGCGAGTACGACCAGAAAACAAAATTCTACAACAAGAAGAAAGAGCTTGTCCACGCCGAGATCATGCTGCCGTCCCATGCGCCGCCCGGATTTGCAGACCGGGCAACCCTCTGGAACGCCGTGGAAGCCGTGGAGAACCAGTGGAACTCCCAACTTGCCCGGCGCATCGTGCTGGCATTTCCAGTGGAGGTTCCGAAAGAACAGTATCTCTCCATGATAAAAGAATTTTGTCAGGAGCAGTTTGTTGCCAAGGGTATGATAGCCGACTTTGCCATCCACGACAAGGGAGATGATAACCCACACGCCCACATTCTGCTAACGCTCCGGGCAATGGACGAACACGGCAGGTGGCTTCCAAAAGCCCGAAAGGTCTACGACCTTGACGAGAACGGCGAGCGCATCCAACTCCCCTCCGGCAACTGGAAGTGTCACAAGGAAAACACGGTGGACTGGAACGACCAGAAGTACGCCGAGATCTGGCGGCATAGCTGGGAAACCATCATCAACCGCTATTTGGAAGCGGCTGGCCGCCCGGAACGTGTTGACCTGCGCTCCTTTGAGCGGCAGGGCATCCAGCAGATACCGACCGTCCATCTCGGTCCCGCTGCACACCAGATGGAAAAACGTGGCATCGAAACTTTTCTCGGCAATCTGAATCGTGATATTCGAGCCGCCAACAGCCTGATGCAGTCCATCCGCAGCGCCATCCGTGGGCTGCAACGCTGGATCGCAGACCTGAACGAAAAGAAGCAGCTTCTTCTGGACGCTCTGGAAAAGTCGAAGGAACCCACGTTGTCCGACCTGCTGGTGGATTATTTCAACCTTCGCAACGAGCAGCGCAGTGATTGGTCTGGCAAGGCAAAACTGAAATGCACTGTCCGGGACTTTGAGGAAGTCAAACGGGCGGTGGACTACCTGAAAGCCCATTCTCTGAACGCCATCGAGGATTTGGACACCGCAATTTCTAACCTGAACCAGACTGCCGCCCCTCTCCGCAGGCAGTTGAAGCAGAACGAAAACCGTATGCGGGCAATCGCCCAGATCAAGGACGCTGCCGCCGTCCATGCCAAGCTGAAGCCCATCCATGACACCTTTATCAAGAAGAACTTCAAGCTGACCAAGGACGCTTATGCCGCCCAGCACAAGGAGGAACTTGACACCTTTAATAAAGCTGTCCGCACCCTGATGAAGCTGAACGGCCGCACAGCGGTGGATTTTTCGGCATTGGATGCCGAATTTTCTGCGCTGCAATCCAGAAGCGCAGAGCTGCGCACCCAACTGGAAATCTTGCAGCCGGACATCTCCGCCCTGAAAAACATCCGCAAATATATCGACATGGTGCTGAATAAGCAGCAGCTTTCCGCACCGGGCGGCAAGACCCCGGAAAAGGAATCGGTGCTGAAACAGCTGGAGCAGCTTGAGCAGAAAAAGTCCAACCACAAAACGATTTCCACCACCCCAAACCGCGAAGAATCGCTCTAAACGATCTTTCTGTCACCGATATGCTGTTGCAATCAGTGGCAGAAATACATAATTCGTTTTTGTTGGCTTTTGGCTATTCTCGTTGGCTAGTGAGTAAAGGCGCATTTTTAAGGTGGAAATTTTCTCCAACACCCCCCATTTTAGGCCACTTTTTCTGTTAATAGTAGAAACGCTTCTTTGAAGGCTAGTCATTTGTGACCTTTTTGTTAATTCTCAAAAAGATGGTTGTCTTTGGGCTGTTTTCGTTGCCTACCTATTGAGAGGATTTTTTCAAAAGCGGAGATTTGGTCTCAAGAATTACAATTCAATTACAAGTTCCTCACCAATGCTACGAAACAGGCGTTCTCGATGCCTACCAAGTGTAGGGCATCTTTTTCAAGACCACTTTCAACTTTAGGCACTGCCATTGTTGCAAAGTTCCGTCCTCCATCGGTCGCCCCATGGGTCAATGTTATTTTAATCAAACAGCCACCTCAACTATATTTTCCAAAAACTTTTCGACAAATTTCTTTTTCAGGCTATTTTTTGGTCGTTTTCGATGGCTCGTAAGTAGAGGGACAATTTTTCGGAAGCCTTAAATTCCGAAGATTTTCTATAAAACTCCGTTCTTTGAAAACAGAATAGTTCAATCGTCCGGTACTTCACAAAAGGTACTTCTGTAACTCGCAGCCCGGTCATAACGAAGACGGGGTGGCTGAAATGCCAATGGTGCGGTGCAAGCCCGCCGCCGGACGATTCCCCACTCCTAGGGAAGTCGAGGACCAATATGGGAGACCTTAACTTATTAACGCAGTTGAGCACTTGTTTCGTGCTTTTCTGCGACTGGAGAATTGGAACCCACCAATTCTCGTTACATACTCTTTGTTCCTGATTTCTGCTTCAGCTGGAGGTGATCAACATTTCAGAATATCTTACCACGCAAACTCTGCTGCCGCCGTTTCTCCCATACCCACGCTTCCTTTTGGAACTTGACCTGAGCCAGACTGCAAAAATGACTTATGTGCTGCTGCTCGACCGTGCCACGCTCTCGCAGAAAAAACTCTGGATAGATGAACATGGTTTCGTGTTTGTCATTTTTACGATTTGCTCTTTGGCTGAGCGGCTAGGGCGCAGCACTGTCAGTGTTTCCAGTGCGCTCAAGGAATTGGACGCTGCGGGATTGATTGAGCGCAGACGAACGCGGTTTTCTTCGCCCAATCACATCTTTGTGAAAATTCCAAATGTTGAATAGTTCTGCGTTTTTCACGATTCAAGAACCGCCAAAA
>NZ_JAFREI010000031.1:0-21200 GCF_017377595.1 Faecalibacterium sp. Marseille-Q0746
TACCCAACACCTTAACGGTGCGGACATGGGACTTGATGCTTCCTCGGCCTAGCCGGGTACTCCGTAACCAATCCTGACAGGCAGTTGCCGTGTCATTTTTCGAAAACTGTTTTACGGATACCCAGCAGTCGGGAACGCTCTGTTTTTCTTTGCCGGAGATGTGAGCCTGTTCCGCCTGCCACGCGGCAAGCTCGCGTTTGCGCAGCGCAGCGGAGCAATGAAAGCCCCAGTGGGGCTTTTAAGCGACCGAACGGTCTTGCGCAAGCAAGATGGAGGGGCCTTGCCCCCGACAAGTGACCGTTGCCCCTCCTCGCTGTTCCAGCAGGCAAGGATGGCCGGGTAGAATGCCCGCGCCAGACGGTCGATGACTTCATCGGGATAGGGGGAAGTGTTTGTGGACTTTTTCTTTTTGTTCAAACGCACGCTCCTTTGATCGTCCCACCATGGCAAAGCTGAGCGAGAAAATCAAAGTTCCAATTTTTATCAGGCGCAAGGGCGCGGATGCTTTCCGCCCTGCACTTGCGGCTGGTGGCTCGTTGATGGCTTACAAGTGCCTGTCGTTATGCGATTTTTTCATCGTTCAGCAGTTCTTCAAACTGTGCCATATATGCCTTATGCTGTTTGAGAATCTTCGTGGTCTCCACTTTCACATAGGCATCATCAGGCACCTTGGGGAGATACTTCATCAGGAAATCAACATCCTGCTGGATTCGCCGGACGGCAGCTTCCAGCGCAGAATAGTTGATTCCGTAGATTCGTTTCTGCGGAGCAGAGCGGTCCTCCGGGTGCAGAATCTCGTGCACAATCTGCTTGCGATTCGGAAAATCTGCCTTGGCAAGACGGTGCATATCGGTATCACGGACTTTGAACTGCCCGGACAGGATCTTCTCTTTCGTACCGGGCATCATCTGCTCCATGATCTCCACGCCCCGCATGAACTTTTCCGAGCGGACAACATAGGATTCGCTAACGTTGTTCCGCTCTGCAATCTGCTTGCGGATGCTTGCTTCCGCAGAGGTGGGAGGAATTGTGTCAATTTGACACAATTCCTCCTGAGCCGTTTCCTGCGTAGTTACTGTATACTGCCTTCCGGTACGCTGTCAGCTCTGCACGATGCTGTTCCTCAAAGGCTGCAGAGCAATCTTTTTGTATTCCTATAAATAACAATCAAGAGGGCGACAGCTTTTGTTGTCACCCTCTTGATTGTTATTTATTTTTCCCACGTTTTGGCTTTTTGTCGGACATTTATAATTTGGAGCTGGTACAGAATGCTGGGAATTGCTGAAACCAATGAAAAAATACCCAAGGCAATAGAATGCTTAATAATGGCAAACAGTGCAAATAGGAGCAGCAGGAATAGCCATGGGTTACGCAAATTGCGGTAGTATTTTTCTTTATCGGCATAAGAGGTATGAAGTTCAAAAGGCTTTCCGTCGTTTGCTTTTTCTACAATCAATAGTTCCCGGTTAAAAGTTGTTGCGTTTGTTGCAATACAACCGTCCATTTCTGCCCATGGACGCAATCGAACTTTTCCGATAGAATAGTTTAGATTGATATTCTTGAAAAATACCTTGTAGCCCATATCCTCCAAAAAATCAGCATAGTCTGTTGCATTCTCTTTTGATTTTTCTCCGATAAACTCTACACAATAGGTCACTTCATCGGGATTACATTTTTCAAATTCATAGAGCATTCTTCCTGTCCGGACAAGTCGATAGCCTTTTTCGGACATTTTGTTTAACCATTTTGCCTGTGCATTTAGCAATCCACCAAAGAAGCGATAGCATTTTTTACTCATACTGTACCTCTCCAATAATTTCACTTGCGACGCGTACAAGTTCGTTTAGTCTTGCAAGCTCTTTTTCTGCAATTTCTTTTCCCTGTGCTGTAATGTGGTATTCTTTTTTTCTTCCCTCACTATCTCCATAAGGTTCAATCCACTTCTTGTCCTGCAAAGAGTTTAATGCTCCATATAAAGTGCCTGCGCCTAGGGAAAGCCGTCCGCCTGTTTTTTCTTCAATAAATTGCATGACGGCGTATCCGTGTTTTGGCGTATAAAGAGAGAGCAAAATATAAAAGGTGACTTCTGTAAGCGCACCACCTTTTGTATTATCTCGCATGGTTTGACCTCCTTATTACGGTTACTGTAATAAATATATCACTAACCGTAATATTCGTCAAGCGGATTCAGAAAAATTATTTGAGGGATGTGTGAAAGAAGAACGGTCTACTCTATTCTTGTTTTGTTGTTCGGCGTGTCGTGGTGCTGGGAATTGCTAGGGGACGATTGAACATTCGTTTTGGTCATTGTACCTCCTGTCTGTTCGATAACTCCTCGGTGAAGTTATGTAAGCACGACACGCCGTTGCTGTTCGCACCGTCAGGTGCGAACCATGAGCAGGGTTTGGGGTGGGACCGCGTTTGCGAAGCGCAGCGCAGCAATGAAAGCCCCAGTGGGGCTTTTAAGCGGCAGCGCGGTCTGCGACAGCAGATGGAGGGGCGTTGCCCCGACAAGTGCTACCCCAACAAGATCACATCAAAACTCGCAAGAGTTGCAGATGTGAAGTCCCAGTGGAGCACAACATTTTCAAGAATTGAAAATTTGTGGCCACGGGACGGTTCTTGCCCTTTACCGATTCGCTCAAAATCAACTTTCGACAAATGTTTCCGAATTATTAAGGCGTAAAAAATAAGTAAAGGGACTTTGCTCATGTAATGGGGTCACCGTTTGCTCCGAACGAAGTTCCTGCCCCTGTTTTGCAGCGGCGTTGACTGGAAAGCCGGTATCACGTTCGGACGGCTCATGAAATTTTCAAGGTGCAATCTTCCCCGGAAAAGAAAAATACCGCCCACGCAGCGCAGCGATGATTTTGTCGGGTGAATCGGCGGCAAAATGAATCGGGTGTGTTGCGGGGCGGTTGATCTTTCAGGGATAATCCACGGAGAGGCCGTGTTCAAAATGAACACGACCGCATCTTGTGGAGAGATTCAGGTTACTCCACAAAATCAGTGGAATTTACAAGAAAAATACCACGGTATGTAGAATGCGTCAAGAGGATTTTGAAAAATTTGTTATGCAAAATCGAAAAAAGTACGACGCATTCAATCTTTCTGCTGCCTTTACAGGCCGCGTTTGCGAATTTCTGCAAGGGAGCATGACCAAAATGATCCTCCGTATCAAGCTGCAGCTAACAATGTTAAAATCCATTGCCAACGCCCTGTAAAAGCGGGTGGGCGGCAATTACCGCTTTGTGCTCAGCTTCAACTCAGTGCTCATCCTTCTGGGCGCATTGAGCATCCTGCCCCCTGCTACCAGTGCGATGCTGCATAACCTTTCCACCCTTGGCATCAGTCTGCGCAGCATGACAGACCTGTTGGAGCAGAAGCCTTTCCTGTAAAAATGATAAATCATCCCAACCAAAAGGAGGCCGCTGCACAAATACCGTGCGGCGGCCTCCTTTTTGGTTTAGATAAACCGGCAGAAACCCAGCCAGCAGCCCAACAGGAAGAAGAGCAGTGCCTTCACCAGTACCGGCAGCCACGGGCGCTTGCACAGGGCCGTGTCCCACCGGTGGATGTTCTGCTTGGGGCAGGTGTCCACGCAGGCTTCACAGGCGATGCACTCCCCGCTGCGCAGGCTGCTTTCCTCCAGCTTCAGGCACACCGGGCACTGCTGTTTACAGGCATTGCAGCCCGGGATGCAGTCGTCGCTCTGCCGGTGCAGCCGCGCAAATGGCAGCACCGGCAGCAGGGCAAACACCGCTCCCATGGGGCAGAGGAACTGACAGAAGAACCGGGGCTGCACCGCCATACCCAGCAAAATGAGCACAAGAAGCCCGATGCCCACACCAAAGCCCTCCGGCGGCAGACGCAGAGCCGTCAGGCGGGAAAACACCTCCCACGGGCTTGCGCCGGTCAGCAGCTTTTCCTGCCGGGTCACATACAGCGCCACCAGCCCCGCCAGCAGCAGATATTTGACCTTCTGCCCCCAAAGCACCGCCCGCTCCGGCAGACGGAACTGCTTTTTGCGGTGGAACAGCTTTTTCTGGACAAGCCCGGACAGCGCCCAGACGGCATCGCCCAAGCTGCCGAAGGCGCAGACGTATCCGCAGAAAAACCGGTCGAACAGCAAAGTGAAGCCGCACAGCCCCAGCAGAGAAAGCGTGAAGCTGTCCGCTGTGAGCACCTCGCCCGCACCGATGTGCAGAAAGATCTGCTTTACCCCGGAAAAACCGGCCACAAATGCGCCCGGCATGGACACAAAGAAGAACAGCTGCACCCCGGTGCGCAGCCATGTACGGCGCTTTTGGTCCCGCTGACGCTGCTGCGCCGCCGTCAAAGGCTTTGTCTGCATTTTTTCCATCATCCTGCCGCCTTTCCCAATGCGTCCTCGACTGCACCGATGAGACCTTCTGCCGTGAGGGTAGCGCCGGAAACGGTATCCACCTCAGCAGACTGCACTGCCAGCATCTCGTCCAGCAAAGGCAGCGCCTGCTTATAGTAGGGCTTATCCTCGCCGGAAGCATCCAGCACCGCAATATCGGTCATTTTTCCGTTCTGGATAGTCACCGACACCCGAATGACATCGCCAAAACCATAGGCGCTGCCCTCATAGATGCCGTCCCGGTAGCCGCTCTGCTCTGCCTGTGCTGCGCTCTGCGCCTGCAAAACGGAAGCATTGTAGGCTTCAACTTCGGCAATTTCCTGCTTGCGCTGGCTTACCGCTGCCGCCCGGATCAGCGCCACCTGCTGGTATTGCCACAGTACCCCCAAAATTAGCAGCAGGTTCACCGCCCGGAGGAGAAAATTTTTGTATTTCATTCTGCTGCTCCTTCCGTTTCAGATTCAATCCCGGTCTCTTCCGGCGGCAGTGCCGACTCGGATGCCGACAGCACTTCCTCAGAAGATGCCGGTTCCGGTTCAGAGGATGCCGGTGCATCTGCCGGGAAAAGCTGCTGCCATACTTCCTTGAGCCACACGGGAACGGCGCTCTTTTCCTCCGGCTGCACCACCTCCACGGTTGGCGCAGTGACCGGCGTTTCCTCAGGTTCCGGTGCTTCAGACGGTGCGGCGGCTTCTTCTGCCGCTTCTTCCGATGCTGCCTGCTCCGGGGCGGCTTCCTCTGCCGGGGCAACAGCCGCCTTTGCCAGTGCCAGCTTGACCGCGTTCAGGATGCCGGTGGAGGAGTAGGTGGCGCCGGAAACGGCATCCACGTTGGGGTTCTGCCCTTCCAGAATGGCGGGGATGACCTGTTTTGCCATGGAAAGATATTCCTCCTCATCCTCGGCGCTCAGAAGAGTGATATCGGTGATCTTATCCTCTGCCACCGTGACCTGCACCGTGATCTCGCCCTCAAAACCCATGGCCTCGGCGGTGTAGATGCCGTCCAGGTAGGTAGAGGGTGCGGTAAATTCCTCCACCACCAGCGGTGCGGCGGGCTTTGGCTGCGGCGGCAGGGGATTGTTGACCACCTCGCCGGTCAGGGCGTTGTGCACCGCGCCCAGAATGCCCCGGCTGGTGTAGGTGGCCTCGGAAACGGCATCCACTTCCCAGCTCTGGGCTTCCACCACGGTGGTCAGAAGCCGCTTGGCGCGCCGCAGAAACTGCTTGGTCTCGTGGGAAGCGCCCAGGATCTCGACCTCCGTGATGCTGCCGTTTTCCATGGTGACCTGTACCCGGACGGCACCGCCGTAGCCCCGGGAAGAGCCGACGTAAACGCCGTCGGCGTAGGGCAGTTTGGGCAGCACTTCTTCCTCCGCTTCGGAGGAAGCGGCTTCCACCGGCTGCTCCACCACAGCCGTCAGTCTTTCCGGCACGGCGGCCAGCACCGGCACGGTGCGGGGCAGGGCAAAAAGCACGGCTGCCGCTGCCGCCACCGCCGGGAGCAGCTGCACCAGCGGCAGCAGCGCATTGCATTGTTTTTTGTTCATTCCATCTTCTCCTGACACGGAAAAGCAAGGCCGCCTGCTGAAAGCGACCTTGCTTTTTGGGTGTTCTGTTTTTTTGCCGGATCAGGCAGCCTTCAGGTTCTGCACAGCATCGGTCAGGTGGGTCACCTGTTCCAGTGCAGCAGCCTTATACAGGGTATCCCGGCTCAGCAGCTCCACACTTTCGGCGAGCTCAGTCTCCAGATCAGCATAGCTGGCTGCGGTGTAAGCGGCCTTTGCCTTGCTCTGTGCCGTGGCGACCACAGCCTGCAGAGCGGCGCGGTCTGCATCGCTTGCCAGCTCGTGCTTGGCAAGGTTCTCGGCAGTGGTCTGGAACTTCACCACCGTGTCGGCATAGCCCAGTGCGCGGATGGTGATGGTCCAGTAGCCGGTGCCATCGGTGCCCTCCGGCAGCTGGCAGCGGGCGGAATCGCTCAGACCCAGCTGGATGCCCATGGACTTGTGCATCCAGTTGTCGGCTGCAAACTTGGTGCCGTAGGAGGCCTTGGCGTGGGTGTAGGTACTGTCATCGCCGTAGTAGGTCCACACCACAGACTGCATCCGGGAGCCCAGCTCGCCGTAGTTGCCGTTCAGGTCCAGACGGATGAACTCGCCAAAGCTGCCTACATCGCTGCCGCTGCGCAGGTTCACGGTAAGACCATCCGCAGCCTTCTGGGCGGCTTCTGCCACGCCGGAACCGGTGCCAGTATGTGCGGCAGAGAAAGTGTAGCCATCGCCGCTCTTGGTAGCGTACTTCAGGCCGTTGGTGTTTTCGTCCACCGCAGCCGTCAGGGTATAGGCGGTCAGGTTCTTTTCAGAGTAGCCGCCCACCAGCTGACCGCCGTTTTCCACGACGGTGTACTTGGAGCAGAAATCTGCAAGGTCGCTGGTGGCCACGCGCACCGGCACATACTTGGTGCCCAGCACCTCGTAGTGATCCATCTGCACGGTGGAGCCGTCGGCCTTGGTAATGGTGCCCCGGTTCCAGCCCACGGTGGTGCCATCGGCCAGATAGATGGTCTTGCCATCCTCCGACCAGTGGGAAACGGTGTAGCTGCTGCCGTCCTTGGCGTAGATCACAGCAGTGCTCTGGAAGCTGCCACGATGCAGACCGTGGTTGACGGTAGCGCGGGAAACGGCATCAAATGCGCCCAGATCCTGCTCCTCGTGGCTGTCCAGCTGTGCAGAGGCGGCAGCGTTGCCGGCAGCATAGACCGTCTCGCTTGCCCAGTACTCATCCCAAGTCAGGGCAGCATAGAGGTAGGTGTACTTTTTGCCCAGCAGAAAATCGAAAAAGTCGTTTTCCTCCTCGGCGGGGGCTGCTGCAAAGGCGGTAGCGGTCAACAGAGTGAACGCCATAGCTGCCGACAGCAGCAGGGAAAGAAATTTCTTTGCTCTCATGAAAAATGCTCCTTTCATCGCAAAGGCAGAGAATCACTGCCGCATAGTTAGTTGATCCTAACATTTCGCGCAAAAAAATCTGTGGGGTAATGCCCCTCAGATGGTTAGGTTGAACTAATTTGACGAAATTTAAAATAGCACGCATACAGGGGCTTGTCAAGAAAAAACAGGGATGTTTATAGAGGCTAATTTTTCGGCAAAAGGTGCCGACAGCACCCGCTATACCGCAAAGCCATTGACCTTTTTGCCGGAGCCATGCTGTATGTTGTGGTGGAGGAACTGATCCCAGAAATGTCGCAGGGATAGCACTCCAACGTCGGCACGGTGTTTTTTGCGGTGGGCTTCAGCGTGATGATGGTGCTGGATGTGGCACTGGGGTGACGGTTGGGGGTTCCCGAAAGCGAAATCTTTTTCAAAATCTCCGAAAATGCCTAAACTTCTTGACAGAGGAGACGGCAGGGCGTATTATTTTGGCAGAAGGACCGCTGAGAAGCGGCTTTTTATAGAATGAAAAGTTAGCATTGTCTAACTCAAAACTCTGCCCTATACGAAGAAATATATCTCTTCTATTTACAGGTGGAAAATAAGTAGAGAAGGAGCGATCAGGATGAAGATCTACCATTTTGGTGCAGAGGATGCCCCGGTGCTGTTGCTGCTGCCGGGCACCTGTTGCCATTGGAAAAGCAATTTCGGTGCCGTGATCCCGCTTCTGGCTGACAGCTTCCGGGTGCTGTGCGTCAGCTACGATGGCTTTGATGAGACTGAACAGACCGAATTTCCCACCATGCTGGAGGAGACCGAAAAGATCGAGGCCTACCTCAAGACCCACTGCGGCGGTCACATCCGGGCAGCCTACGGCTGTTCTCTGGGCGGTTCCTTCGTGGGGCTGCTGGCGGCGCGGCAGAACATCCACATGGACTACGGCATTCTGGGCAGCTCCGATCTGGATCAGGCGTCGCCGCTGGCGGCAAGCTTGCAGACGGATTTTCTGCTGCCATTGATCTACCCTGTGGTGCGGGACGGAAAGTTCAAGGCGAAATTTCTCCAAAAGCGGCTGGACAAGTGTGCTAAAGAGTCGGGGGATTATGTCAAAGCCTTTCTGAAAATGTTTGGTGAGGCCCGCCCTTATGTGACCATGCAGAGCTGTAAAAATCAGTTCTACTCCGATCTTATCACTCCACTTCCGGATAAGATCCATGTACCCGGTACCGAGATCCATATTTTTTACGCCCTGAAAATGGGCGCAAAATATCGTGCCCGGTATCAGCGGCATTTTGCACATCCTGTTCTCCATGAGCAGAACTTGCAACACGAGGAATTGCTGGCCTGTCACCCGGAGCAGTGGGCGCATCTGGTAAAAAGCATTGCATTGTGAACGGTAAAACGTATCTGGAGCAAGCAGGATTTTGTAAGATTCAGAGCCACAAAAACAAAAAGGGCTGGCTGTGCGTCACAGCACAGAAATGAGGTGCGATCATGTCGAAAAAAGCAACGGAATTTCAAAGAAAAGCAATGAGCTGGATGTACCGGGGCAAGGAAATCTTCAAGCCTTTGAACACTGGCTGGATCGACGAGAATGTTGCCTGCGTGCGCGAATGGGTGGCGAACATCTTCTTCTACCGCAAAGGCGATACGACCATTATGGTCGATGCGGGATATAACTACGACCGCCTTGCCGAAAAAATGGGCTGGCTTGAGATTGATCCGAAGTCGATACACCATATCCTTATCACCCATCAGGACACCGACCATGTGGGTGCGGTGGAAGCAGACAGTCCGGGGCTGTTCCGGAATGCGAAGCTGTACATCGGCGAGATCGAGAACCGCTATCTCACCGGCGAGGTGCGGCGAAAAGTCATCTATCATCTCTATAAATTGCCGCAGGTCACGATCAACAACGAAAAGGTACTGCTGCACGATGGGCGGGTACTTGACATTGACGGCATCAAAATCGAGTGTTTTCTCGTTCCCGGTCATACATGGGGGCACATGGTATACCTTGTGGACGGGAAATATCTCTTTACCGGCGATACCATCTGGTTCGGCGCGGACGGTGGATACAGCTTTATTTCCGCATTGGCAGAGGACAACAAGCTGGCGGTGAAGTCCTTGGCATTGCTGGAGAAAAAGCTGAAAAAACGTGGGCTGCATCCGCTGTTCATTACCGGACACACCGGCTGGACGGACAACATGGAGTTTGCCTTTGCGCACAGAAATGAGTTGAGCTCACCGTTCAAGAAAAAAGTCCACGACCCATCGGCACCCTATGATGCCTACGACGAATCGGACGACACCGAAGAAAATGCAAAGAGCGGTTTTCTGAAAGGCGTGGGAAGATGAAGGACAGCGAATTACAAATTGACCGTAACTGCCATGTGCTATATTCCAAACCCTGCAAAAAGGAAATTCTGGCGAAAATCACTCTGCACTATCCGGAGGTGGAGCGCGAGGTGGTCTGGGAGCAGGTGCAGCTGAGATACGAAGAGCTTCTTTCCAAGTGGCGCACCGACCTCGGCGGTAAAAAGAATTTTCACAACGGCGTAGGCGGCACCTACGACTGCATCGCCATCATGTGCTTTTACGATGTGTGCCGGGATGTGGTCACATTCCGCGAAATGGAAGAGATAGAAGAAAATCTGATCCTGCCGTCCTTCCGGAAGCTGCGATTCGTTGACATCAACAAGCCATTCTGGAAAAAGCTGATGTATCGGGCATTCAGCACCGCCCAAAAGCACTGTGACACATGGCATGATTACGAGATGGATGTTGCGCCTTACGAAAACAGCAAGCCCATCTATTATGAATTTACGGCGTGTCCGGCGGCGGAATTTGCCAAGCGGTTTGGATTTGCGGACATTATGCCCGCCCTGTGCAATGTGGACTATGCGTCCATGGAACTGCTCCATGCCAAGCTCGTGCGGACGACCACCTGCGTGGACGGCTGCCGATGCGACTATACCATCTGCGGCGATAAGGATCCATACGTAAAGGAACATCCCGAATACCGGGATGAAAACGGATACAGGAGGAATAAGTAATGCTTTTACAGGTGATTCTGGAAGGTCTTGGGCTGGGGGCACTGCTGGTTCTGGTCTGCGCTGCGGGCATCCGCAAAGGGGCTGTTGGGATGGTGCATCTTTACAGCCCGGCGGTGCAGCAGCGGTGCGTAAAACTGGGGCTTACAAGCCCGGAACGCATCCGACGCAACAGCCTGCTGTTCAAAGCAGTCTGCATTCCCGGCTATATCGGCTATGTGCTGGTCTGTGTCTATGGGATAAACGGTGCAAAGGGCTTTGTTCAGGGTTTCTGGCAGTTACTCGTTATCTTGTCCGTTATGAATCTCATGGACCGCCTGTTGGTTGACGGCTATTGGGTGGGGCACACGAACGTATGGACGATCCCCGGAACAGAAGATCTGAAGCCCTACATCACCGCAAAAGACAAGCAGAAAAAGTGGCTGTTCGGCACGGTGGGCATGGCAGTCATAGCGGCGGTGCTGGCGGCAATTATGACTATTTTTCTTTACTGAGGGAGGAGCCTATGAAATATAAAATCGAGAAAAACACCGTGCAGGAGACGCTGATCCTCCCGCTGTATTCCCGGAAGCTGTGTACCGAGCTGTATCCGAACCTTTACCAAGACGAAACAGCGGTGCATCTGATTGACCAGATCGACTACGATTTTTCAGAGGCAGAGAAAAACTCCCGCAGCCTGATGCAGCGGTTCGGTGCGCTGGAGGTGGCCATGCGGCAGAACGACCTTACCTTTGAGGTGCAGGCGTACCTGAAAACGCACCCCTGTGCGGCGGTAGTCAACCTGGGCTGCGGGCTGGATAACACCGGCAGAGCCTGCGACAACGGCAGATGCAAAATTTACAATCTGGACTTCCCGGATGTGATCGCCTTGCGGCAGCAGCTACTGCCCGCCGGGGAGCGGGAGCAAAATATCCCCTGCGACCTGAAAGACCCCGCATGGTTTGACAAGATCGATGCCTCCGGCGGGGCGGTGTTTTTTGCCTCCGGGGTGTTCTATTACTTCCTGACGGAGCAGGTTTGGGAACTGGTACGGGGGATGGCGGACGCTTTCCCCGGCGGGGTGCTGGTCTTTGATGCCGCCAACCGCACGGCGGTGAAGATGATCGCAAAAACATGGCTCAAGACTGCAAAGATCAAGGATGTGGGGGCATATTTTGCAGTTTCGGATGCAAAAAGTGAGCTTTCCCCATGGGACAGCCGCCTGCAGATATCCAACCGTGGCTATATGCTGGGGTACAGCGACCTGAAAGATCCATCGGTCAGCTGCTTTTTCCGATTCCTCGCAAGGGTTGGGGACAGCGGGATGAAAATGCAGATCGTGAAGATCGGATTTGGAGGGAGAGCATGAAACACCTGCACTTTGATGTGGAACTCAATGGCTTTTACGGTGCGTATTGGGCGTGTGCCGGCGGTTCAGATTGTGCGGTCATCACGATGATCGGGGATGATCCGGAGGATCGGCTTGCGCGCTCGGCAGTGAAATGGCTTTGCGGGTGCGGTGTAAACGTGCTCACAATGTCGCCCGCGAAAAAAGATTACGGACATCATAATTACCCGCTTGAGCGTGTGGAGACGGCAATTTCATGGCTGAAAGCTAACGGTAACAGAAAGATCGGCGTTGCCGGTGCATCGACCACCGGAACGCTTGCGCTGACAGCGGCTGCCATGTTCCCGGATATCACCCTGACCATTGCCATGACACCCAGCGACTTCGTGTGGCAGGGCTTTCTGCAGGGCAAAAGGGACGGCTGCAAGGAATGGCCGGTCGAGGGCGAGTCGTTGTTCTCCTACCGGGGCAAGCCGCTGCCCTATATGCCGTTTTGCTATCAGCATCCCGACTATTGGCACTGCATCGCCGCCGAGAGCAAACGCACCGGCGATATGGTAAACTCCCGCAAGCTGTTTGACGATTCCGAGACAGCTCATCCGATCGAGCCGGAAGAATACATTCCCGTTGAAAACATCCGGGGAAAGCTGCTGCTGATCGGCGCGGAGGACGATGCGCTGTGGGACACCGCAAAGTATATCCGCCGGATGGAAAAGCGCCTTGCCGAAAAACCGCATGAATGCGAGATCGAGACGATGGTTTATGCCCACGGCACCCACTTCGTTTTCCCGGAGGGGATGCTGAAAATCATGCTGCCGGTTGGCTCCGGTCTATTTGTGAAGTTCGCGTTTCAGGCAGCAAAAAAATATCCGAAGGAATGCCGCCAGACCCGGATAGACATCGAGAAACGGATGTGCCGGGTGTTAGCGGAATGGAAAGGAGCAAAGTGAGATGCGTTGGATGGGAATGCCCATGGCCATGTGGGCGGTGTTTGCCAGATCGTTTCAGACGCAGCTGACGGCGGTACTGGGCTATGATGCAGCTACCGCAAAAGCCATCACGAAAAAGGCAAAGCAGCAATACCGGCAGATCATCCGCAGGCTGCCGGAGTTTGAAAAGGCCGACCGCTTCCAATTGAACATCATTGGCTGCGCCATGCTGGGGGCGTTCGTTCTCTGTATGCCGAAGCGGCCGGATACAGAGGCGCTGACGGTATACTATGAGAACGCTCAGATGACGCCGCTGATGAAGTGGTTCTGCCGCAAGAGCGGAAAAAGCAAATTTACCCCAAAGGATATTGCCGCTATGAAGGCAACCGCCGCTCTGAAAGCCGCCGACCGCAATCCCTATTCGTGGAACATGGAGTTTTACGAATACCCGGACGGCAGCGGCTACGAGGGACGCTTTACAAAATGCGGCATCTGCGTGCTGATGAAGGAACTGGGTCTGTACGACCTGACCCCCGCCCTGTGCCATCTGGACTACACCATGAGCGAAGCAGGCGGTGTGACAAATTTTATGCGGCAGTATACCCTTGCTTCCGGCGGACCCTACTGCGACTGCGGGTACAAAAAGAAAGGGTAACGGACGATGAAGAGGAAGGAAACCTATCTCTCCCGTGATTTTCGGGAGACTGCGGCACTGCGCTTTCCCGCGCAGGCAAAGGAACTGAACACCGCTTTCGATATGCGCCTGAGTGCGCTGCTGGCTGAAAACGTGGGTGCAAGCAAGGAAAAGCAATACCACCTCAAGCGGCAGATCTTGCCGGGCATTGCGGCCTACGAGACCTTGCAGCGGGTCATGCCGAAAGAGGAGGCACTGCAAACCGTTCACGGCTATGTGGAGCGCTTGGCGAGAACGAGCCACAAACAGCTTGCCGCCCTGCTGTACATACCGGGGCTTTACCGCCTTGTTCCCGGCGTTTTCGTCAAATCCACCCGGAGCGTTTTCGGCCCGGCGGCGGGCTTTGCCCCAAAAGAACTGCAGACCGGCAACGGCGTCTGGCGTGTGGATATGATGAAATGCCCGTATCATGACACCTGTGCAGAATACGGCTGCCCGGAGCTGTGCCGCTGCTTTTGCGACAGTGATGACATCAGCTATACCGGGCTGCATCCGAAGCTGATTTGGCATCGAACGAAAACGCTGGGGCGCGGCAATGACCGTTGCGATTTTTGCATGAAGGTCAGATAATAGCGGGGAGGCATATTGGCATGGAGATCAAATGATTCGGTACATGGTATTTCTGGCATACTTTCTTGTTTTGTATGAACCACGATGGAAGACGAAGGAAATGAGAGCATATGCCCGATTCGCACGCAGACTGAGAGGAGAAAAACAATGATCGTACTGCAACTGCTGCTTTATTGTCTGCTGTTTACCGCAATGGTAAAAATCGCTGTGATCGGTGGTGCTGTCAATGGACTGTACTTTTATCCCAAGGAGGTGCAGGATCGCGCCATCGAACTGGGACTGATCGACCGCAATACGATGAACCGGAAACGAAAATGCTTTATGATACCGTTCTTTATCGTGATGCTTGCTGCTCTTGTGCTGATCATCGGTTTGTGGAACGAGGCTTCCTCCTTTGGTGAGGCCTATTGGCAGGCGCTGCTGTTTCTTGAGGTCATGAATATCTATGACGGCGTTGTAATCGACAAGCTATGGGTCGGGCACAGCCAGTTTTGGGTGCTGCCAGGGCTTGAAGATGCGCCGTTCGTGCAGACCTGGAGGCAGGTGCTGAAAAAGCGAAGCATACTGGCGCTGATCTGGGTTGCGGGAGCGGCAATTGTCGGCGGTATTGTCCATTTGATCTTCTAAGAAGTTGGAAATTGCCCAAATGAAAAGCAGAATCATGAACTGCAATCGGAGGCAAAAAAGATGAAGACGGAGAAACCGAAAAAGCTGATTCGATGGTACATTCTCGGTGCGATCGGGGCAGTACTGACGATCCTGGCGGCAGGCATTGTGGTGCCCGCTTTGTCCTATCTGCTCAGCTTTGCCGCCGGAGCCATGCTGTATGTGGTGGTGGAGGAGCTGATCCCAGAAATGTCGCAGGGGCAGCACTCTAACGTCGGCACGGTGTTTTTGCGGTAGGCTTCAGCGTGATGATGGTACTGGATGTGGCACTGGGATAGCGCATGGTTGAGAAAATTGCGATGCAAGGGGCGAAGAAAGGAAAAACATGAAAGACAGAGATCTGCCAGTTGACCACAGCTGCCATTCCAAGCCCTGCAAAAGACGGATTGTGGAGATCGGATTGAATAAACAGTATGATTGATATCATTTTTCATGACAAAACGGGGGTCACTCCCTATAATCCCGGACAAACAGGCGGCTTTGAAAATGCGGCCGGAAGTGGAGAAATTCACTATTACCGGCTGTTTGATGGCGTGGGGATCATGCTGCTGCGGCTGGAGATGGAGACCTATACGGAAATCCGCACGCAGATCGGTATGATAGAGATCAATTTCTGCATCAATGGCCGTTTTGAAACCAGCTTTTCCATGCGTGATAGCGTTCTGCTAAAGCCGGGGGATATGGCCGTCAGCTGCTACGACGGACGGCATGGAACACGTTCAGAGTCACGGTTCCCGCTGGGCTGTTACGAAGGGCTGTGTCTGGAAGTTGATCCAGCAGCCGCTCAGAACTGGCTTGAGAAGAACGCACCGGGCTTTTCGGTGGATTTTGCGGTACTGAAGCAGAATCTTCTGGGAAACCGATGGTTCATGTTCGGTACGGCAGGACCCCGCTGTGAGCACGTTTTCCGGGAATTGTACGAAAATGCGCCCTACATGGATCTCCGGTTCCTGCGGCTCAAGGTGGTGGAGCTGTTGATGCTGCTGAGCCGCATTCCGCAGGAGGAAGGAACGGACTTGTACTGTTCTACCGAACAGACCGAACTGGCACACCATCTCCGGGATCACCTTCTGACAAACCGGGAGGGGTATGTCTCCCTTGCGCAGCTGGCAGAAGAACACGGGATCTCGGTTTCGCACCTGCAAAAAATGTTCAAACAGGTCTACGGTGTGCCAGTATACCACTATATCAAGGAATACCGTCTGGAACAGGCTGCCGTAGAGCTTGTCCGGAGCGCAAAACCCATTACGCAGATCGCACAGAATGCAGGATATGACAACGCCAGCAAGTTTTCGGAGGCTTTCCGGAAACGATATGGAACGACCCCGTCGCAGTACCGCACCCACGCAAATGGACTCGCAAAACGGAGCAGGGAAATCAGAATGGAGTAGTCCACGGCCGAAAAATATGCTAAAGTACAGAGCGGTTAGAATAAACTTACTTTAAAACCGGAGGTACTTTCATATGATGATGAAAAAGAAATTTGTTGCAGTGGCCTTGTCTGCGGTCTGCCTGCTGTCTGCTGTCAGCTGCGGCCAGCAGAGCGCAAGCACAGCGTCTTCGGCATCCAGCGTTTCCTCCTCGGTGGCTTCTTCGGCTTCCGCAAGTCAGGTAATGGATGCGGAGGATTATCTGTCTGGTATCAGCGGGACTTATGTGGAACTGTTCCCGGAGATGGCAAAGAGTGAATACCGGAATTTGTGGATCGACGCTGCGACTCCACTGGTAGGCGAGGACAATGCGGAATCGGCTACGGATATGCTGCTGGGAATGTGCATGGCAGAGCCGTATGGCGAGGAGGCTGTTGAAAAATATGCAGCAGATCCGGACAGCACGGCGTTCAACTGCTATTTTCTGGGCGGCGTGGAAAAATTCGTGATGAATGGCGACACCATCACCGGTCTGGATGCGCAAGGACAGGAAGTGTTTGCACACACCTACCAGAAACTGGATGTGGACAATGAAAACAGCTTCCTCTTCTACCAGAGCGAGGATGCGGATTCCGGGGAGTTTACCTACTTTGCCTTTGCGCCCGATACGATGGAAACGACGTATCATCTGGAATTCCGCTATGCAGAGGATCTCGACGACCTGCAGAGCTGGTATGAAGGAAATTATGCTTATTGGAATGCTGCCGCCATCGCAGAGGACTATGATCAGGCAACTATGGAAAATGTCATTGAACTTTTCGTCACGGAAAATTTGTCTGAGGCAGAATAAACGGCACATGCGCACCCGATCATGTCAGGCAGTTGCGCATGGCAATATTGCGGTAAGGATGTGATTTGATTGAAAAAACGATCGGACTTTTCCCGGCTGATGGGCTATGCAGGGAACTACCGATATTTCACCTACGCTTCGTGGGTGCTGTCTGCGGTCAGTGCGCTGGTGGCGCTGGTGCCTTTTGTGTACATCTGGAAGATCCTGCGGGATGTGCTGAACGCCGCGCCGGACTATGCGCAGGCGGTGAACATCCCCCATTACGGCTGGATGGCAGTGTTGTTTGCAGTGCTGTCTTACCTTATTTACATTGCAGCGCTGATGTGCTCCCACCTGTCGGCGTTCCGGGTGGCGACCAATCTGCGGCTGGCGGTGTCGGAGCATCTGGCGGTGCTGCCGCTGGGCTTTGCCGAGACCTTCGGCAGCGGTAAGCTGCGCAAGATCATCCACGAGAGCACCGGAGCCGCCGAGACCTATCTTGCCCACCAGCTGCCCGACCAGTACAACGCCATCGCCACCCCGGTGGGGCTGCTGGTTCTGCTGTTGGCGTTCGACTGGCGGCTGGGTCTGCTGAGCCTTGCGCCGGTGGTGCTGGCTTTCCTCATTATGACGACCATGACCGGCAAGCGGATGGCTGAAAAAATGCGGCAGTACGGCAACGCCTTGGAGGCTATGTCCAACGAGGCCGTGGAGTACGTCCGGGGCATCCCGGTGGTCAAGACCTTCGGGCAATCGGTATTTTCCTTCAAAAAGTTCAAGACCACCATTGATGAGTATGAAAAGTGGGTCATCTCCTACACCAAAGACCTGCGCCTGCCCATGATGTTCTACACCGCCGCCGTCAACGGCGTGTTCGCCTTTTTGATCGCGGGCGGGCTGCTGTTCACGACCCACGGTGTCACCCCGGAATTTCTGCTGAACCTGCTGTTCTATATCATCATCACGCCGGTGATCTCCCTGACTTTGACCCGCATAATGTACATGAGCGAGAACAAGATGGTGGTAGCGGATGCGCTGGCACGCATCGACTCGGTGCTGGAGGCAGCACCCATGCAGGTTCAGGCTGTTCCGCAGCACCCACAGGATGCATCTGTCGCGCTGCAGGACGTGCATTTCAGCTATGACGGAAAAACCGAGGTCATCAAGGGCGTTTCGCTGGAGATCCAACCGGGACGGACTGTGGCTTTTGTAGGCCCCTCCGGCGGCGGAAAATCCACGCTGGCAAACCTTGTCTGCCGGTTCTTTGATGTGCAGAGCGGCAGCGTCCGGGTGGGCGGAGCGGATGTGCGGGATATCCCCAAGGAAGAGCTGATGGATACCATCTCCTTTGTGTTTCAAAACAGCCGTCTGCTCAAGGGCAGCATTCTGGATAACGTCCGTCTGGGCAGACCGCAGGCCACCGAAGCTGAGGTGCTGGCAGCGTTGAAAGCAGCGCAGTGCATGGATATTATAGAAAAGTTCCCGGCGGGTATCCACACTGTTATTGGCACCAAGGGCGTGTATCTGTCCGGCGGCGAGCAGCAGCGCATTGCCATTGCCCGCGCCATGCTGAAAAATGCGCCCATCCTGATTCTGGACGAGGCCACCGCTTTTGCCGACCCGGACAATGAAGCTAAGGTGCAGGCAGCCTTTGCCCGGCTTGCCAAGGGCAAAACCGTGCTGATGATCGCGCACCGCCTGTCCACCGTCGCCAACGCCGACTGCATCTATGTGGTGCAGGATGGGCAGATTGCAGAATCCGGCACAAAGGACGAACTGTGCGCGCAGAACGGCCTGTTTGCCCGGATGTGGCAGGATTATCAGGCCTCGGTGCAGTGGAAGGTCGCAAAGGAGGGGTAAAGGATGATCGAAAAAATTCAACACGCCACGGCCAGCTCCCCGGAGGGCGCAAAGGGGCTTGTAAAGGGCGTTCTGGCCTGTGCGTTCCAGAATATAGCGTTCATGCTGCCCACCGGGCTGCTGTATCTCCTGGTAAAAGATCTGCTGGCAGGCTCCGCGAGCGGGAGAACCGCCTTTTATCTGCTGGGGTGTGCGGCCTGCTTTGCGCTGATCTTGCTGACCACATGGTTCCAGTACAACGGCACCTATTTTACGACCTATAAAGAGAGCGGCACCCGCCGCCTGACCCTTGCGGAGCGGCTGCGCAAGCTGCCCCTGTCCTTTTTCGGCAAGCGGGACCTTGCCGACCTGACCAGCACCATCATGGCGGACTGCGAGGTGTTGGAAAAGACCTGCTCTCACTTTATTCCCGGCCTGTTCGGTTCCTTGATCTCCACCGTGATTATTGCGCTGAGCCTGTTTGCGTTCGACTGGCGGATGGCACTGGCAGCTCTGTGGGTCATCCCGGTATCCGCTGCCATCGTGGTGGGCAGCTACCGGGTGCAGGACAAGGTGCAGGGCAGGACCATGGCGGCGAAAATGGCCTGTGCGGACGGCATTCAGGAGTACATCGAGACCCTCCGGGACCTGAAAGCCAGCAATGCGGAGCAGCGTTATCTGTCCGGCCTTTCCAAAAAGATTCGTGCGGTGGAAAAACAATCCGTTGCGGCAGAGCTGGAAACAGCGCTGTTCGTGTCCTCTGCGGGCATGGTGCTCAAGCTGGGCATTGCATCGGTGGCGCTCACTGGCTCGGTGTTGCTGGTACAGGGCAGCATCGACGTATTGACCCTGTTTCTGTTCCTGATGGCGGCATCCCGGATGTACGACCCCATGCAGGGCGCTTTGCAGAATCTGGCGGCGGTCATCGCCATGCGTACCAATGTGGGGCGGATGAATGAGATTCTGGACGCTCCCCTGCAGACCGGCAGCGAGCAGCTGACCAATCAGGGCTGCGATATCGTGTTCGACCATGTGGGCTTTGCCTATAACTCTGGCGAGACGGTTCTGCGGGATGTTTCCTTTACCGCAAAGCAGGGCGAGGTCACGGCACTGGTGGGACCCTCCGGCGGTGGCAAGACCACCGTTTCCCGACTGGCGGCACGGTTCTGGGACTACCAGAAGGGCAGCATCACCGTGGGCGGCATGGAGGTTTCCCAAATCGACCCGGAAAAGCTCATGAGCCTGTATTCCATCGTCTTTCAGGATGTGACCCTGTTTGACAACACGATCCTGGAAAACATCCGTCTGGGGCGCAAAGGTGCCACCGACGAGGAGGTTCTGGCAGCGGCAAAGCTGGCAAACTGCGAGGAATTTGCCGAAAAGCTGCCGGACAAATGGAACACGAACATCGGCGAGAATGGCTGTGCTCTTTCCGGCGGCGAGCGTCAGCGCATTTCCATTGCCCGCGCCTTCCTGAAGGATGCGCCCATCATCCTGCTGGACGAGGCCACAGCCAGCTTGGATGTGGAAAACGAAACTGCCATTCAGGAAGCACTGTCCCGGCTCATAAAAAACAAAACCGTCCTCATCATCGCCCACCGGATGCGCACCGTAGCTGGTGCGGATCAGGTGGTGGTGCTGTCGGGTGGCATCGTGGCCGAGCAGGGCAGCCCGGCAGAGCTGTACGCCCGGAAAGGACTGTACACCCACATGGTGGATCTGCAGTCGGCAAGCCGGAATTGGACGATCTGAGAATGAGGGCGGCTTTTATAAAGATAGCGACAAAAAGCTGTTCGACATCGTTCTGGTCTGGAAGCTAGATCGCTTCGCCCGGAACCGCTACGACAGCGCACGGTACAAGACCCAGCTGAAACGCAATGGTGTGAAGCTGGTATCGGCTACGGAAGTCGTCATTTCGGCTGGCCCGGAGGGCATCATTCTGGAGTCTGTTCTGGAGGGCTATGCGGAATACTACTCGGCTGACCTGTCTGAAAAGGTCGTGCGTGGCATGACCGAGAATGCTCTCAAGGGTATTTATAATGGTGGCACGATTCCGTTCGGCTACATGATCGATGAGACCCGGCATTACCAGCCCGACCCGCTGCTGGCCCCGTATGTGGAGCAGACGTTCCAGAAGTATGCGGACGGTGCGACCATGACTGACCTGCGGGATTGGTTAAAGGCACACAACATCAAAAATTCAATGGACGGGGAGATGTCCTACAATACGATTCAGCGGATGCTGAGCAGCCGCCGGTACATCGGCGAATTGTGTTTGCGGGATGTGGTACAGCCCAATGCGATTTCGGCGTTGGTGTCAGGTGAACTTGTCGGGGTAAGCCCCCTCCATCTTGCTACGCAAGACCGTTCTGTCGCTTAAAAGCCCCACTGGGACTTTCATTGCTCCGCTTCGCTGCGCAAACGCGAACCTGTTCAACAAGGTGCAGGAAAAGCTGGCAAAAAACAAAAAGGCCCCTGCCCGTCATTGAACTGCACCCCATTTGTTAGACAGTATGGTATACTGTTTAGGAAATGGGGTGTTTTTGTATGCCAAAGGGACAACGAAAGTACAACGGAGCTCAAAAGGTAGAAATCATCAAACAGCTTCACAAT
>NZ_JAFREI010000032.1:0-17309 GCF_017377595.1 Faecalibacterium sp. Marseille-Q0746
CTCCTGCAGTGCCCACCCTGACGCTGGACCCCACCCCGGAGGCCGCGGAGGAGAAAAAGCCTGAGCCCGCCCCGGCGGCCCAGCAGCCGGAGGTGCAGCTGACCCCTGAGGAGCAGGCAATGGTGGATTCCTTTGCGGAAAAGATCGATATCACCAACAGCCAGCAGGTGCTGCAGTATGGCTCCGCCTGCCAGAAGAAGATCGGCGATTTCTCCGAGGCTGCTCTGGCCAAGGTGTCCACCAAGGATCTGGGCGAGGTGGGCGATATGATCACCAATCTCATCGGGGAGCTGAAGAGCTTTGATGCCAATGAGGAGCAGCAGAAGGGCATTCTGGGCTTCTTCAAAAAGAAGGGCAATGAGCTGGACAACCTGAAGACCAAGTACAACAAGGCCGAGACCAACGTGGAGAACATCCAGTCCATGCTGGAGGGCCATCAGGTCCAGCTGCTGAAAGACATCGCCATGCTGGATAAGATGTATGAGCTGAACATGGCCTACTTCAAGGAGCTGAGCATGTATATCCTGGCCGGCAAGAAAAAGCTGGCCGAGGTCCGTGCAAACGAGCTGCAGCAGGCCATGGACAAGGCCAAGCAGTCCGGCCTGCCCGAGGATGCTCAGGCCGCCCGCGACCTGGCAGACCAGTGCGAGCGCTTTGAGAAAAAGCTGTACGATCTGGAGCTGACCCGGAACATCAGCCTGCAGATGGGCCCCCAGATCCGCCTGCTGCAGAACAACAACACCATGATGGCTGAGAAGATCCAGTCCACCATCGTCAACACCATCCCGCTGTGGAAGAACCAGATGGTGCTGGCGCTGGGTCTGGCCCACACTCAGAAGGCCATGCAGGCCGAGCGTGCCGTGACCGACATGACCAACGACCTGCTCAAGAAGAATGCCGATGCCCTCAAGATGGGCACCATCGAGACCGCCAAGGAGAGCCAGCGCGGCGTGGTGGATATCGAGACCCTGCAGCAGACCAACAAGAGCCTGATCGAGACCCTGGACGAGCTGAACAAGATCCAGACCGAGGGCCGCGCAAAGCGTGTGGCTGCCGAGCAGGAGCTGACCCGCATCGAGGACGAGCTGAAACAAAAGATGATGGAGATCCGGAGCTGAAATGGCAAACGCTGATTTTTCCAGAGAACAGAATCAAACGCCCGGCGGCTTTGACAGCGGCAGCTACCGCGAGGCAAAGCGCCCGGACACCGAGGCAGTGCGCCTGACCCCCTTGCAGCAGAAGCTGGCCGGGCTGGAAAAGGCGCTGCCCGCCGCACTGGCAAAGCAGGGCACAGCCCTTGTGCTGAGCGTGGTGGTGATGCTGGCGGCGTTCGTGGGCTTTGGCGGTGCCAAGGTCAGGGGGAAGTATAACGAGGCCCGCCAGTGGTTCACCACCGGCGTTTCGGCCGACAACGGTTATGCCCTGAGCGAGGAGCTGACCACCCGTGCCAACACGGCGGCAAATATCATCACCACCGGCGCAAACACGCTGGGGTCTGACAGCGCCGAGGTGCAGGCCGCACAGGCAGCGCTGGATGATTTCTCTGCCTGCCTGGAAGCAGTGCAGAACGGCAGCAAAAAGCAGTCCCTGACCTCGCTGCCCTATTATCAGGGCAGTGCCATGCACGCCCTCTGTCAGGCCAATGAGGCTTTGGGCACTGTGATCGACCAGCTCTACGCAAAAATGCAGGAGCAGGCCGCTGACCCCATGAAGATGGGGGCGGTGCAGGGCCAGTACGGCCAGTTCAACAGCGCAGACACCATCATCGGCAATCTGCAGTACAATGATGCAGTGTATGAGTATCAGAACGATGTCGGCGGCTTCCCGGCCAGTATGCTGGGCAGACTGTTCGGCGTACAGGAGGTGGAACCCTTCGCATGAAAACGATGAAACGATTTGCCGCCCGCATTTGCGCCCTGTTCGTGGTGCTGACTGTCAGCCTGACGGCTCTGATGCCCGCCGCCTTTGCGGCCACCAAGGCCCAGCTGCCTGATCTGCCCAGCAGTCAGTGCGTGGTGGATGATGCCAACATCCTGAGCAGCAGCACCAAAACGGCCATTGAGAACCTGAATGCACAGCTCACCCAGCAGTGCGAGGGTGCACAGATCGGCGTATTGACTGTGGATTATACGGGAAGTTTATCCACGGAGGATTACGCCGTGCAGGCCGCCAACACCTGGGGGCTGGGCAGCTCCAGCAAAAACAACGGTGTGCTGATCCTGCTGGTCATGCAGTCCCAGCAGTACGCCGATGGCGACTATTACCTTGCCACCGGTGACGGCTTCCGCAATACCACGCTGGAAAAGCAGGCCAGCGCCATTGCCCAGACCATGGAGGATTCTTTCGCGGCGGGCGATTATGACGCGGCTGTGACCACCTGTGCCAACAATGTGGCCAGCACCATTGCCGATCTCTACGGTGTGACCCTGAGCGGGACCACCGGCACGGTCAGTAACGGCAATACGGATGGTTATAACAACGGAAATGATTACTATGAGGCCCCGGCAGCATCCTATCAATCGCCTTTCCTCACCCTTCTGGCAGTGGTGATCGTGGTGTTTGCCCTGACCTCCATCTTCGGCGGCATCCGGCGCGGCTTTGGCGGCGGCGGGTTTGGCCCCCTCTTCGGTTTCGGGCTGGGCTACGGCCTGGGCAGCAGACGGCGGCGCAGACCTCCGTATGATGATTGGGGCCCCGGCGGCCCCCGTGGCCCGCGCGGGCCCAGACCGCCCCGCGGCGGCGGGCCGCGTCCTCCCCGTGGGGGCGGCGGCTTCGGCGGTGGTTCCTTTGGCGGCATGGGCGGCGGACGCTCCGGCGGCAGCTTTGGCGGGGGCGGCAGCTTCCACGCAGGCGGCGGCTCCTTCCATGGCGGCGGCGGTGGCCGCGGGCGGTAATATCTGAGTAAACAAAAAGTGGGCGGTTCGTGTGAACCGTCCACTTTTTGTTGATTCAGATTTACTTCGTGCCGTAGATGCGGTCGCCGGCATCGCCCAGGCCGGGAACGATGTAGCCGTTCTCGTTCAGGTGGTCGTCCTTAGCGCCCAGGTAGATGTCAACATCGGGATGAGCCTTGTGCAGGGCCTCAATGCCTTCCGGAGCAGCGATCAGACCGATGAACTTGATGCGCTTTGCGCCGTGCTTCTTGATCTGGGTAATGGCATCAATGGCGCTGCCGCCGGTTGCCAGCATGGGGTCCAGAACCAGAACGTCACGCTCGGCGATATCCTGGGGCAGCTTGCAGAAGTATTCCACGGGCTGCAGGGTCTCCTCGTTGCGGTACAGGCCGATGAAGCCGACCTTTGCAGCGGGCAGCAGGGTCAGCATACCGTCCAGCATACCCATGCCTGCACGCAGGATAGGCACCAGAGCCAGCTTGCGGCCTGCCAGCACCTTGGTCTTTGCCATGGTGATGGGGGTCTCGATCTCGACCTCCTCCATGGGCAGGTCACGGGTGGCCTCGTAGCACAGCAGGGTTGCGATCTCGCCGACCAGATCACGGAACTCCTTGGTACCGGTCTGCTTGTTGCGCAGGATGCTCAGCTTGTGCTGCAGCAGGGGATGCTCAACGATCATAGGGGTCATAAATACACGCTCCTTTTTATGTTTATCGGGTTTCGATTGCCATCAGTTTTGCAATGCGCTTTTCGTGGCGGCCGCCCTCAAACGGGGTGTTCAGGAACAGATCCACCAGCTGGCAGGCAAGGCCGGGGCCGACAACACGGCCGCCCATGCACAGGGCGTTGGCATCGTTGTGGCGGCGGGTGTACTCGCAGCTGAAGCTGTCGGAGCAGCAGCAGGCGCGGATGCCCTTGACCTTGTTGGCGGCCATGCTGATGCCGACACCGGTGCCGCAGAACAGCAGGGCTTTGTCGCACTGACCGCTGACCACAGCGTCACAGGCAGGCAGCGCCATATCGGGGTAATCCACGCTGGCAGTGCTGTGGGTGCCAAAGTCGATATACTCCAGCCCCAGCTCGTCCAGGTGAGCCTTGACGGCTTCCTTCAGTTCAAAACCGCCATGATCGGCGGCAAGCGCAATGGGTTTTGCCATGAGAAATTTCAATCCTTTCCGTTTTCCGTATCGTTGTTCCGGGCAGCGGCCTCGGCAGCAAGGCGCTCGGCGCGTTCCCGCTCGGCCTGGCTCAGGCGGTGATAATCCGGCAGCAGGGCCTCAGGCAGAACGGCCTCGCCCCGCTGGGCCATCTGCTTGGCCACCAGGGCCACGGCAGCGGCCCGGCCGCCCCGCAGCTCCGGCGGAACAGTGAGCACGCCCGGAACATTGCTGTATTTATTATAGCACAGAGATGCGCCATCACCAACAAAAAACAGGGGCTTTTTGCAATTTTCTACAAATTGGGCAAGGTCAGCCACAGCCCGGGCATCGTCATCCAGCAGGCGGGTGTGGGTGGCCAGGTCAAAAGCAGCGCTGTACACCTGAGCACGGCGGGCATCCAGTGCGCAGAGCACGGTGCCCTTGCCGGTGTGGGCAGCGGCCAGCGCTTCCAGCGTGGAGACCGGGGCACAGAGGGTCTCGCGGGGGAAAGCCAGCCCCTTGACGGCGGCCAGCCCGATGCGCAGGCCGGTAAAGCTGCCGGGGCCTGCGTTCACACCGAACAGGTCGATGTCTGCACAGGTCAGGCCGCACAGCTTCAGACAGTGATCCACCAGCGGCATCAGGGTCTCGCTGTGGGTCATGCCGCCGTCCAGATAGCACTCGTACTTCAGGCGGTCGTCCTGCAGCAGGGCCACGCCCAGTGTTTTACCGGCGGTGTCTACGGCTAAGATATTCATACGCTGACCCCCTCGATGGTGATGCGGCGGGTGGTGTCATCCACCCGGTCAATGTTGATGTGAATCGGGTTTTCCGGGGCCAGCAGGTCGGCGAAGTTTTCGCTCCACTCAGCGGCCACAATGGCACCCTGATCCAGATAATCGTAGAAACCGGCGGCACACAGGTCGTTCTCGGTAGAGATGCGGTAGAGGTCGAAGTGGGCCAGCGGGCGAGGGCCGCGGTAATAGTTGACGATGGCAAAGGTGGGGCTGCTGACCGGGTCGGTGCAGCCCAGCCCCTCGGCCAGGCCCTCACAAAAGGCGGTCTTGCCCGCGCCCAGACCGCCGGTGAAGGCGATCAAGGCCCCGTCCGGCAGCACTGCCGCCAGCTTCCGGCCCAGCGCAACGGTCTCTTCTCTGGAATGTGTAATATATTCAGCCATACAATGCTCCTTCATCTTGAAGCTTGAACTTTCCCGTTTTGCCAGCTGTCTGCGAAGCAGACTGAGAGGTAAATCAAAAGGGATGACAGAAGCTTCTGCCATCCCCCAGTATAATATAAATCGAGCAAAAGTGCAACGCTCAAGCGGCCTGCTGTACATCCTGTGGGACCGGTGCCGCGTTCGGTTCGATCAGCCGGACCCCAACATCGCCGAACAGCAGCGGGTAAGCTGCCGCCGCATGGGGGCGCTTGCCGCCCTGCGCGTTGTACCAGACCAGATCATCCGCGCCATAGGTATCCATGGAGTGCTGAACGGATTCCTGCAGGGTCTGGCCCAGGATCAGGTGGTTGACGGTATCCCACAGCATACTGCGGGAATACACGGTGTAGACGTTGTTCACATAGCCTGCCACTGCTTTGGCACCACCGGCCAGCAGGGCATCGGCCATGGAGGTATCCAGACTGCCGCTCACGCCAAGGAACTCACAGGTCTCGGAGAGCACTACGGTGTCCTTGAGCTGGCCGCCCCGGTATGCCGCCTGGAAAAAGCTGGGCGTGATGCAGTACAGGCCGTTGATCTTGATGATCCGGTGGGTCAGCAGATCGATGCCGTAGTAGAGGTCTTTGTAGAAATCCGATTCCTCTGTCAGCAGGATGACCGGCTCGGTACGGGTCTGCTTGAACAGAAAACCGGAGGTGTAGGTGTAGTATGAGCCGTGGGCGCTGAGGATGCACAGCCCGTAATCGTTCATCCGTTTCAGGTCAGAGACGGTGACTGTGGGATCGATTCGGGTGTGCAGGCCCATCGCGGTCCAGAAGCCCTTCATATAGGAGTAGTACGGGTAGCGGGAGCTGTTCACGGTGTTGTCAAAGGCGTAGTAGATCATGGCGCTGCCCAGATCACCCTGCGGGGCGTTGGACATTTCGTGCAGATCCACAGCGGGCAGTTCGGAAGGGGCGAAGGGAGTATTCTCTTCGTCCGGGTCCTCCACCAGAACGCCGCCCAGCGCGCCGCAGCTGTAGGCAAAGCTGACCATGCCGTTTTCTTTGTCCACATGGAGAGAGCGCGCCGAAACAAGCCCTTCCTCGGCCAGCTGCTGCAGCTGTGCCACGGCGGCATCCAGCCGCTGGGCACGGGTCATCTCAGCGTAAGCGTCGCTGCCGGTCAGGGCAGTCACAGCACTGTCGGCCTGCTGCATCTCCTGAGCATCGGCAGTGGTCAGCGTGGTCTGGGCCACGGTGTCGGCTGCCTGTGCGGCAAAGGCAGAAGCAGGGAAGAGCGCGGAAATAAAAACAGTCAGTGCGCAGAGCGCGCACAGAAAGCGATGAGAGTTTGTTTTCATCTTGGAAGTTCCTCCGGAAAAATCCTGCCGAAAAAGCAGGTCTCCAGCTTCCATTTTAGAAGGTGGAGGGGGCTTTGTCAAGGCTGCGGCAAATATTTTGCAGAGTTGTCACAGGATGAAAAGATCTGTGGAAAAAACTTCCGCAATCTTGCGCAAAAATGGGTGGTGCGGTATACTTATATTACATAATGGAGCAGTATACGCCCTCTCTGGCATTGCGGACGAGCGAAGCAGACCTGAGCGAGCGATCCAATGAAAGAAAGAGGTGTTTTCGTTTGGAAAACATTCGGCGCTACTTCAAGCGCACCGATAAAACTTACCTGCTGCTGTGCATCTTCAGCAGCGTGATGGCTGTGACAGCGCTTTCGAGCTGGGCAGCCAAGCAGGGCAATGGCTTTGCCGTGGATGAGATCACAGGCCAGATCACCGGTCTGGGCGATTACCGCCGGGCTGCGGTGCAGGCGGGTGCAGCCCTCATCGGGTTGGTCATTGCGGTGCTGCTGTCCAATATTGATTACCGCAGCCTGGTAAAGGTGTGGCCGGTGCACGTAGCCCTGACCTGGGGCATGGTGCTGCCCACGCTGGTGCTGCGCAATGTGAGCATCGGCCCGCTGACCATCGGCTACAACGCAGGCGATACCGACAATTATTCCTGGTACAAGCTGGGGGGCTTTACCCTGCAGCCCACGGAGCTGGCAAAGATCAGCTTTATCCTGACCTTTGCCATGCACCTGAACAATGTGCGCACCCGGCTCAACGAGCCAAAGGAGTTGGGCAAGCTGCTGCTGCATCTGGCAGTGCCCATCCTCATCATCCATGTTCAGGGCGACGACGGCACCGCCATCATCTATGCCATCATCGGCTGCTGCATGATGTTTGCGGCGGGCCTGAGCTGGAAGTATATCCTGGGGGCGGTTTCGGCGGCGGCAGTGGCTATGGCGACGGCGTTCGCCTTTTTCAGCGATAAGATCGGCAAGGGATACCAGTGGTACCGCATCCTTGCTGTCATCGATCCCGATAACAAGACCGGCTGGGCCCCCAGCGAGACCATCTGGAAGAACATCATCTACCAGCAGCAGCGCGGCGAGATCGCGCTGGGCTCGGGCGGCATCTTTGGTAACGGCCTGTTTGGCGGCAGTTATTACAGCGTGCCCAACGCCCACAACGATTTCATCCTGAGCTGGATCGGCAACGCGGCGGGCTTTGTGGGCTGCTGTGTGGTGTTGGGCGTGCTCTTCGCACTGGTCATCAAGACCTTCCTCACCGGTGCCCGCAGCGAGGATTTGCTGGGTACCTTCATCTGCGCCGGCATCGGCGGCGCTCTGATGGCCCAGATCGCCGTGAACGTGGGCATGAACCTGCGCGTCCTGCCCGTGATCGGTGTCACCCTGCCGTTCTATTCGGCGGGCGGCAGCTCGGTGCTGATGCTGTACATCTGTGTGGGCCTGGTGCTCTCGGTCTACACCCACAACACAAAAAAGCTGTTCGGCTAAGCCGGAACAGAACGCGGCCCCGGAGAGAAGGAAAACTCTCCGGGGCCGCGTTTGTGTGTCAGCCAAAGGCATTGCGCAGCTTGTTGACAAGCCGTTTCAGCAGATCTGCTTCCGTGTAAGCCCGCAGGTATTCCACATCCAGCGCACTACCCTCCGAAGCAGGGGTGTTCTGAATGTTCAGAAAACGCAGGTCAGGAGAATGGGCAAGGATCTGTTTGCAGAGCTTTGTGGTGACCCTGGTGTGATTTGTCAGGTTCAGGCAGACCAGGTCAGGCAGCTGGGTCAGGGGCGTGTAGTCGATGTTTTTGTAGAGCTTACTCTGTCCGACACCGAGACCGAGATCGAGAACGGCAAGATGGGTCTGAGCCAGCGGTTCCAGACTGGGAACTGCTGTGCCGGAACTGAGGGAGAGATAACGCAGTGCCGGGAGTGACGCAGCCGGTTCCAGCGAAACGATGCCATCGTTAGAGGAAAGCGTCAGAACCCTCAATTTGGGCAGACCTTCCAATGGAGCAAGGTCGAGGGTGCCGCATTCGGTCAAGGAGAGTTGTTTCAGCTGGGACAGGTGAGAAAGCGGTTCCAACGTTTCGGGCCGTGCCCCGTTCACGCTGAAGCGTTCGAGATGGGACATGGTTTCAATCCCAGAAAAATCAGTGAATGCCTGATTGGCCGTCGGCGAGGTAGAATAGGAAAAGGCTTGCAGGCCGTCGAAATACTGCAGATCGTGCAGAGAGGCCAGTGCAGGAAGCGGACTTTCTTTTCCGACTGCCGATATTTCCTGTTCCAGTGTGGCATCTCCCTGCTGGGCGGTCACGGTCACGATGGTGGTCGTGCCCGAATCGCCCTCAAACATGGTGCGTTCGGTGATGGTCAGTGTGCTGAGATCCCAGACATCGCTGCGGCTGGTGGTGCCCTCCGGGCGGTTCAACAGGAGCCGGACAGCGGCCTCCATTCCGGTATCTTCCCAGACAATGGGAGCGTCCTCACCGTGCTCGGCATCTACCGGAGAGAGGGGCATTTCCAGAGAATCACGGTATGCCTTCAAGGCAGTATCGTATTCTGTCTGCGGGTAGGGAACAGAGGACGCTTTGGAAAGCGAAAGGTAGTTGGAACAGCCACAAAACAGGAACACACAGGCAGTGATGAGAGCAAAGATGTGAGAGCAGCTTTTCATACCGTTCCCTCCTTTCATGGAAACGAACAATGCGGAATGAGAGCCATGGCGCGCTCTTTCGGTTTTGGAGAAAAATACCATACCATTCTGATTTTATTGTAATGGACGGTGGGAGGTGCGTCAAGAAAAGAAGGAACAGTTCCCGATGGGAGAACCGCTGAAATTTGAGGGAGAATTTTGGTGGAGTTGACAGTTTTCACCCGTAAAAGACGGCGTGTGTGGAATTTGCCCTTGACCCCGGGGCGTTCCGTGTTACAATATTTCCGGTACAGCCTGTCTGTTTGGGCTGCGGAACACAAAAAAGGAGTATTGAACGGTAAATTTTATGGATACGAACGCGGAATCTCCCATGCAGAACAAGGTCATTGAATATGTCAAGCAGTATGCAATGATCACGTTGAGCATTTCCATCATGTCGGTGGGTGTGTACTTTTTCAAATTCCCCAACAACTTCGTCTTTGGCGGTGTGACCGGTATGGCGGCGCTGGCGGCCAAGCTCACCCCGCTGTCGGCTTCGGCCTTTTCCTCGGCGGCCAACATGATCCTGCTGGGGGTGGGCCTGATCTTTCTGGGCAAAAAGTTTGCCATGACCACCGGCTATGCCACTGTGGTCATGTCGCTGGAGCTGATGGCGCTGGAAAAGATCTGCCCCCTGCGCGGCCCCTTGAGCGACCAGCCCATGCTCGACCTGCTGTTTGCCATTGCCCTGCCGGCCATTGCGTCGGCTCTGCTGTTCAATGTGGGCGCTTCCTCCGGCGGCACGGATGTCATTGCCCTCATTGTGGAAAAGTATACCCACATCCACAACGTGGCGGTGGCGCTGTTCCTGACTGACCTGTTCATGGTCATTGCGGCCTGCTTTGTGTTCGACCTGTACACCGCCCTCTATTCCTTCGTGGGTCTGACCGTGAAATCGCTGGTCATTGATGCCGTGTTGGAAAAGATCAAGATGTGCAAGGCCATCCTCATCGTCTGCGACGACAGGAAGCCGATCTGTGATTTTGTCATGCGCAAGCTGGTGCGCGGCGCAACCTATACGCCCTGCTTCGGCGCGTATACCGATAAGCCCCACTACATCATCTACACCACCCTGACCCGCCGCGAGGCCGACCAGCTGCAGGATTTTATCCACAAACAGCACTTGAACGCCTTCATGTCCATGCTGAGCACCACCGAGGTGTTCGGCAAGGGCTTCAATCACGCATAAGGAGGAACGTATGGTACAGGTCGATCTCATCACCGGTTTTCTGGGTGCGGGCAAGACAACGTTCCTGCGCAGATATGTTGCGTATCTGACCGCACAGGGGCATCATGTCTGCATTCTGGAAAATGACTTTGGCGCTGTGAACGTGGATGCCATGCTGGTGCAGGATCTGCTGGGAGAACGCTGCGAGATCGAGACCATCAGCGGCGGGTGTGATTGTGATACCCACCAGCGCCGGATGCGCACCAAGCTCATCTCAATGGCCATGCGCGGGTTCGACCGGGTGGTGGTGGAGCCCAGCGGCATTTTTGATGTGGACGAGTTTTTTGATGTCCTGCGGGATGAGCCGCTGGATCGGTGGTATACACTGGGCAATGTGTTTGCCGTTGTGGATGCCCTGCTGCCCGAGAAGCTTTCCCCGCAGGCAGAGTACATTCTGGCATCGGAAGCCGCCAGCGCCGGACGCATCCTGCTCTCCCGCAGTCAGCTGGCCACCCAGGCCCAGCGGGAAAGCGCCATCGACCACCTGAAACGTGCCCTTGCGGCCTGCAAGTGCAGCCGTACCCTGAAGGAAGAAGATTTTCTGATCAAGGACTGGGCCGACCTGGAGGATGCGGATCTTGCGGCGCTGGATGCCTGCGGCTATCAGCATGCTGACTGCGAAAAGCTCTGCTTTGATCCGCACGATGCATTCGGTTCGGCGTATTTCCTCGAGCTGGGCCTGCCCCGGCAGCAGCTGGAAGCACGCATTCCCAGCCTGTTCACGGATGCCGCCTGCGGCCGGGTGCTGCGGGTCAAGGGCTTTGTGCAGGATGCTGCCGGCTGGGTGGAGCTGAATGCTACCGCCGACGGCCTGACTGCGGCCCCCATTCCGGCAGGGCAGGAGGTGCTCATCGTCATCGGCGAAGGGCTGGACAAGGAACGGATCGAAGCTGTTTTGCGGAACTGAGGGAGCGTGCGGGAAACACAGAAAAACACCGCTTTGCGGTGCATCGGCCCGGCAGATCGCGGCACGTGGGTGTGCGCTTTCTGCCGGGCCCTTTTCTTTTCCACAGTTTTTCCGGCAAAATATAACAATCCTTGTCAGATATTGCTGTTGCGCCCCCAGAGGTTTTGGACTATAATTTTGACTTAGCTGTTAGACAAGGGGGATTTTTTACGAATTATCTGTTTCAATTTGCGCGTATCCTCGCGTTTTGCTTTCTGGGGGAAGTATGTCATGCCGTACTGCCGCTGCCGGTTCCGGCCAGTGTGTACGGGCTTGTGCTGCTGCTGCTGGCCCTGAACTTCCGGCTGATCCGGCTGGAGGATGTAAAAGAGGTGGGCGTGTTTCTCACCGGTATCTTCCCGCTGCTCTTTGTGCCCGCCGCCGCAGGCGTGATGGAGCTGTGGGCGGAGATGGGGGAGATGCTGCTGCCCATCATCATCGCCATCATCCCGGTCACGGTTCTGGTCATGGTGACCGCCGGAAAGACCACCCAGGCTCTGACCAGCCGCAAAAAGAACAAGGAGACTGCTGCCGATGATGGAATTGCTGAATGAGTTCCTTTCGGGCTCTGTTGCCTGGGGTGTGCTGCTGACACTGGCCGCCTTTGCACTGGGAGCCCTTGTGAACAGAGTGACCGGAAAGGCATTTTTTAACCCGCTGCTGCTGGGTGCGATCTTTGTGATCGTTTTCCTGTCGGTATGCGGCATCCCCTATGCCGACTACAAGGTCAGCGCCGCCCCGGTGAACTACCTGCTGCTGCCCGCCACCGTGGCGCTGGCCATTCCGCTGTATGAAAAGCTCGACCTGCTCAAGGCAAACGCCGCGGCCATCATTGCGGGCATCTCGGTGGGCACGCTGGTCAGCCTGGGCAGCGCGCTGGCACTGGCACTGGCGCTGCACCTGACCCAGGAGCAGTACGCCACCCTGCTGCCCAAATCCGTGACCACTGCCATCAGCATGGATGTAGCTGCAGAGCTGGGCGGCATTGCGGCCCTGACCGGTGCCATCGTCATCCTGACGGGCATCGTGGGCAACCTGCTGGCCGAGACGGTCTGCAAGGCGTTTCACATCACCGACCCCATTGCCAAAGGTGTGGGCATTGGCACCTCGGCCCATGCCGTGGGCACCAGCAAGGCCCTGCAGATGGGCGAGGTGGAAGGTGCCATGAGCGGCCTGTCCATCGCCGTGGCCGGTGTGCTGACCGCAGTGCTCTGCCCGGTGTTCGTGAACCTTATTGATTGATCGCATAAAAACACCCCTCTCCATCCGTGCATCAGCACAGCGGAGAGGGGTGTTTTTATGGAAAACCCGGATGAATTCTGTTTTTTCTCACCAAAGGGGCAGGGCACTGACTTCATCTCGGAGCTCCAGTGCCTGGGTGTGGGTCAGCTTTTTGGCGCGCTCCATCCGCTCCACCACCACAAGAGCGCGCCTGCGGGCCAGCTCCCCGTTGGCGGCGTAGACCGAGGGCGCGTTGGGCAGGCCGGCCAGCACCACACATTCGGCGCGGGTCAGCTCCCGGGTGGGTTTGCCAAAGTAGCCCTGCGCAGCCTGTGCCACGCCGGACCACTGGTTGCCGAAGTAGCAGCTGCCTGCGTACATCTCAAAGATCTGCTGTTTGGAGTAGTAATCCTCGATGTCCCTGGCGGCAAACATTTCCGCTGCCTTGCGGGCCATCTGCTTTTCCTGGGTGAACAGCTCGTTCTTGGCCAGCTGCTGGGTCAGGGTGCTGCCGCCCTCGGCCAGAGAGCGGGTGCGCAGGTCGGCCCAGAGCGCCCGGACAATGGCTGCCGGGTCGATGCCGTGGTGCCTTTCAAACCGGCTGTCCTCCACGGAAATGACTGCGTCGATATAGGTCTGGGGCAGCTGGTCACAGCTGGCAAAGCCGGGCCGGGAGCTGATCTCATCATAGAGGCCGGCAATGGGCTTTTGCGCCGCTGTGGCGCGGTAGAGCCGCCAGCCCTGCACGCCCAGTGTTCCGCCAATGACCACCAATACAAATAGCGCCGCCAGCAGCAGGCAACTGAGCAGTCGCTTTACAAAACGTTTCAGCATCTTCACGTTCCCCTTCGGTTTTGATTCAACGTTATCCTACCCGATTTGACGGCAGAATGCAAGTTACATTTTTGTGAATACGGCCGTACAAGAAAAAAGCGCCCTGCCGGGGCAAACCGGCAGAGCGCTTTTACAAGTTATGGAAAGGGGATGCAGAGGCGCTGCTTACAGAGCGAAGTAACGCTTTGCGTTGTCGAAGCAGATGCCCTTGACGATCTTCTCCAGAGCCTTCTCATCGTTGGGATACTCGCCATCCTCGACCCACTGGCCGATCAGGTTGCACAGGATGCGGCGGAAGTAGTCGTGGCGGGTGTAGCTCAGGAAGCTGCGGCTGTCGGTCAGCATACCAACAAAGTTACCCAGCAGGCCCAGGTTTGCCAGGCTCTTCATCTGGTTCTCCATGCCGATCTTCTGATCGTTGAACCACCAGCCGGAGCCGTGCTGGATCTTGCCGGGGATCTCATCATTCTGGAAGCAGCCCAGAATGGTGCCGATCTGCTCGTTGTCAGCGGGGTTCAGGCTGTAGATGATGGTCTTGGGGCACTCATCAGTGTCGTTCAGGGCACTCAGCAGAGCAGCGATCTCGCCGCCGCACTTGGCAGTGTTGATCATGTCGAAACCGGTATCGGGTCCCAGCAGGGCGTTCATCTTACGGTTGACACCGCGCAGGCAGTTGTAGTGCATCTGCATGGCGATGTTCAGGCGGTGATACTGCTTGCCCAGGTGGATCAGGATGTAGGTCTGGTACTTCTCAGTCTCTTCAGCGGTCACGGCCTCACCGGCCATAGCCTTCTGGTAGATGGCGTTGACCTCTTCCTTGGTGGCCTCACGGTAGGGCACATAGTCCAGGCCGTGGTCAGATGCGCGGCAGCCCATCTCGGCAAAGAACTCGATGCGCTGGGTCAGAGCGTCGGTGACGCAGTTGATGCACTCCAGCTTTTCCTTGCCAACGGCCTGAGCCAGCTTGCCCATGTACTCCACGAAGCCGGGCTTCTGGATGTTGAGGGCCTTGTCGGGGCGGAAGGAGGGAGCAACGGTGAACTTGATGGAAGGATCTTCCTTGATCTTCTTGTGCCATGCCAGATCGTCGATGGGGTCGTCGGTGGTGCCGATGAAAGCAACATTGGACTGCTCGATCAGGCCGCGGACAGTCATGCTGTCGTCGTGCTGCAGCTTGTCGTTGCACAGGTTCCAGACTTCCTCAGCGGTGTCGCCGTTCAGCACACCCTGATAGCCGAAGTACTTGCGCAGCTCCAGGTGGCACCAGTGGTACATGGGGTTGCCAACGCACATGGGCAGAGCCTCGGCAAACTTCTGGAAACGCTCACGGTCGGGCTTGGTGCCGGTGATGTACTCCTCAGGCACACCGTTGGAACGCATCACGCGCCACTTGTAGTGGTCGCCTGCCAGAGAGCCGTCGGGCTGACGGCCGCCCAGCCAGACCTGAGCGATGTTCTCAAAGCGGCGGTTCTCGTAGATCTCCTTCGGGGAGATATGGCAGTGATAGTCGCAGATGGGCATATCAGCAGCGTAGGTGTGATACAGATGCTGAGCCACAGGAGACTGGAGCATGAATTCCTTGTCCATAAATGCTTTCATGGGTCGAAAACTCCTTTTCATTCTAATGTACTAATATATCACTATGGGGTACCTTTAACAGCGCCCGCGCAGGGCGCGTTAAGCCTATCTTTAGTATAGCGGAAAACGATAATGTATACAACTGAAAAACTGACAAATTTTCAGACTTTTCCTTGTAAAAAACGCTGGAATTTATAAAAATAGCCTGTTTTGGGCCAAAAATCTGGCAAAAAGCACTTGACTTATTTGTATACAACAGCATACAATAGAGACAGAGTGCGGGGCACAAATGGATGCCCCGGAGAGAAGCAAAGCAAGCTAAAAGGAGAGCACGTGATATGGAAACTTTGAATTACAAGGTTCTGTCTGAGACCGGCTACAACGGCTACATCCTCAAGGATGCCCCTGTCAAGGTCATGCAGTTTGGCGAGGGGAACTTCCTGCGCGCATTCGTGGACTATTTCTATGATATCGCCAACGAGAAGGCCGGCTACAACGGCAAAGTCAAGCTGGTGCAGCCCATCGGCAACTTCCCCCAGATGGCTGACTGGATCAACGAGCAGGAGGGCCTGTACACCCTGTATCTGCGCGGCAGCGAGAAGGGCCAGAAGGTGGATGCAAAGCGCGTGATCTCCTGCGTGTCTGACTGTGTCTGCCCCTACATCGATGGCAAGTGGGAGGAAGTGCTGGCTCTGGCCCGCTCTGAGGATCTGGAAACGGTTGTATCCAACACCACCGAGGCCGGTATCGCTTACACCCAGGGCGACAGCGCCTTCGATCAGGTTCCTCCCAACAGCTTCCCCGCAAAGCTGACCCGCGTGCTGTACGAGCGCTACAAGGCATTCAACGGCGCTGCGGATAAGGGTCTGGTCATCCTGAGCTGCGAGCTGATCGACAACAACGGCAAAGAGCTGAAGAAGTGCTGCAACAACTACGCCAAGGATTGGAATCTGGAAGCTGAATTCATCGACTGGATGAACAACGCCAACACCTTCTGCTCCACTCTGGTGGACCGCATCGTTCCGGGCCGCATCCGTGACCCCAAGGAGCTGGCTGCCATGGAAGAGGCCAACGGCTACCATGATCAGGTGCTGGATGTCGGCGAAGTCTTCGGCGTGTGGGTCATCGAGGGCCCCGCAGGTCTGGAGGACAAGCTGCCGTTCAAGAAGGCCGGTGTCAACGTTATGGTCGTGCCTGATGTTACCCCCTACAAGAAGCGCAAGGTCCGCATCCTGAATGGTGCACACACCGGTTTCGTTCTGGGCGCATATCTGGCTGGCTTCGACATCGTCCGTGACTGCATGCACAACGATACCGTCCGCGGCTTTATGAATAAGATGCTGCATGAGGAGATCATCCCCACCCTGCCTCTGGACAAGAAGGATCTGGAAGAGTTCGCTTCCGCCGTTGAGGACCGCTTCAACAACCCCTTCGTCAACCACGAGCTGATGAGCATCTCCCTGAACTCCACCTCCAAGTGGAAGGCCCGCAACATGCCTTCCTTCCTGGCTTACATCGAGGAGCAGAAGCAGCTGCCCAAGTGCCTGACCATGAGCCTGGCTGCTTACATTGCCTTCTACTCCAATGATATCCAGGAGCGCACTGCCGACGGCCTGATCTGCAAGCGCCCCGCAGGCAACACCTACAAGATCCAGGATGACGCATGGGCACTGGACTTCTACTATGCGCACAAGGACGACACCGACGCTCAGCTGGTGCACGCCGTTCTGACCAACACCCAGATGTGGGATCAGGATCTGACCAGGATTGAGGGCCTGGAGGCCGCTGTTCTGGCTGATCTGGAGCTGATCCGCACCCAGGGTGCCGAAGCTGCCTACAAGAGCTGCCTGTAAGCTGGAACATCACCTGCACAACAAGGGGCTGCTGCTTTGGGCAGCGGCCTCCTTGTGCTTTGTAAATGTCATTAAGGAGAATAACTATGCCGCAGGCGATTCATATCAGCCCCCTTGACAACGTGGTGGTTGCACTGCACCCCATTGCCAAGGGCACTCTGGTGGAGGTGGACGGCCTTGCCGTGACCGCGCTGGAGGATATCCCTCAGGGCCACAAGATGGCAGTAAAGCCCATCAAGAACGGTGAAAATGTCATCAAGTACGGGTTCCCCATCGGCCATGCCACCGCCGATGCCGAGCCGGGCACCTGGATGCACACCCACAATGTCCACACCAACCTGTCCGGTGAGGTGGAGTACAGCTATCACCCCGCCCCCGCCCTGGCCCCCCTCCCCAACGTGGAGCCCGA
>NZ_JAFREI010000033.1:0-13640 GCF_017377595.1 Faecalibacterium sp. Marseille-Q0746
CCGCAAAAATCCCCGGCAAGTGCTGACCCGTGGGCAGCTTTTGGAAAAGCTGTGGGATATAGACGAGAGGTTTGTGGACGAACACACCCTGACAACCTCCATCAGCCGGATTCGCAGCAAGATTGAATCCGACGGCGGCGCGCCCTACATCAAGACCGTTTACGGCATGGGCTATCAATGGACGGGAGGCGAGGCAAAATGAAGTTTAAGAACCTCTCGGTAAAGCGGCTGTTTGGCCGGGTGGCAATGGGGATTGTCCTCTCCATGTCCGGGATCACCATAGCCCTGTTTTTTGCGACGAAACAGACGGCGGTGCTGCTGACGGGCGGGGCGCTGCTGTTGTGCGCCCTTGTGGGGATTTTCGTATTAACGCAGACCTTTGGAAAGCGGCTGTCGCAGTTTACCGCTGACCTGTGCCAGACTTTAGACCACATGATCGCCGGGAATGAAGCGCCCCAGCGCCCGGAGGACAGCGAAACCCAGCTTGCCAGAATTGGACACCGGCTGGCAAGGCTTTACCAGATCATGCAGGAGAACCGCCGCCGGGTGGACGAGGAACGGCAGGAGTTACAGACCCTTGTATCAGATATTTCCCATCAGGTGAAAACGCCGGTGAGCAATCTGAAAATGGCGACGGACACCCTGCTGGAAAAGCCTATGACCGAGGCGGAGCGCACCGACTTTATCCGGGGAATCCGCAACCAGACGGATAAGCTGGACTTTCTCTTTCAGGCCCTTGTGAAAACTTCCCGGCTGGAAACGGGCGTGATCCAGTTGGACAAGAAATCGGGCCGCCTCTTTGATACCGTGGCGCAGGCCATGAGTGGGATCGTGTATGCAGCGGAGAAAAAGGAAATCGCCGTGTCCGTGGACTGCCCGGAGGATTTGGCCGTTTCCCATGACAGCAAGTGGACATCCGAAGCCCTCTTTAACCTGCTGGACAATGCGGTGAAGTACACCCCGGCAGGCGGGAAAATCGCTGTGTCGGTGGTGCTGTGGGAAATGTATGTAGAGATCAAAGTGACCGACACCGGCAAAGGCATTTCCGAAAGCAATCAGGCCGCCATCTTCCGGCGCTTTTATCGTGAGGAAGAAGTACACGAACAGCAGGGCGTGGGCATTGGCCTGTATCTGGCCCGCGAGATCGTAACGCGGCAGGGCGGCTATATCAAAGTGGTTTCGGAGCCGGGCAAGGGTTCGGAATTTTCCATTATGCTGCCTACAAAATAGAACGCGGCGGACGGCCATTTCCGGCTGCCCGCCGTAAATTTTTTTGAAATGTCCGAGCGTTGTAACATTTCACCCCGATTTTCAATAAAATTTTTTGGCCGCTGTAACATTTCGCGGACATTTGGGGTTTACAATAGCCTTATCAACAAGAAAGGAGGCGCGTTCTATGAATGAGCAGAAACAGTATGTTTGTCCGTGGTGTGGTGGCAAAGATGTTGTTGAGGGGATTCAATCCACTTATGCAAAAGTTCAACCAAATAAAGCCTTGACACTTAAAGGCGAAAATTTGATTCATGTAATTTGCAAAAATTGTGGTACAGTAGTTCGCTCTTATGTAGAAAACCCTCAAGTCCTTGAATAAGGCTGAACACTTCCCAACAGGAGGACAGTTGCTTCTGTCCTCCCCAAAGTATTACGCTGATTCTGTTAATCGGCTTTCAGGTATATATAATTTCAATTTATAAATCAACAAAAGTGAGGAGGCGACGCAATGGAACTGACCCCGACATTGATTTTGAATCTGGCGCTGCTGATCGTCCCGCCCGTTGTCCTTGTGCTGGTGTTCCGGCAATGGCTGGCCCGGCACATCCGCTGGACGGTTGCCTTGACTGCTCTCTGTGATGTTCTCCTGTTTTGGGATGAACTGTTCTACTATGAGAGCTTCGGCCTGTTCGCTGTGCTGATTCTGGTGCAGTTGGCGGCCACCGGCGCAGCAGCGTTCCGCATTTACAACAAACAAAGAAAGGATTGAATTTTATGAGCATTTTACAGACTATTGACCTGAAAAAGTATTACGGTACAGAGCCGAACATTACCCGCGCCCTTGACGGCGTGAACTTCTCCGTGGAGGACGGCGAGTTTGTGGCCGTTGTGGGAACCTCCGGCAGCGGCAAGTCCACCCTGCTTCACATGATGGGCGGGCTGGACACTCCCACCAGCGGAACCGTGATCGTCCGGGGCGAAGAACTGGCAAAGAAGAACGATGAACAGCTCACCATCTTCCGCCGCCGCAACATCGGTTTTATCTTTCAGAACTATAACCTTGTTCCCATCTTGAATGTGTATGAGAACATCGTCCTGCCGGTGGAGCTGGACGGGGACACGGTGGATCAGAAGTTTTTGGACGAGATCGTTCGCCTGCTGGGGCTGGAAGATAAACTGAAAAATATGCCGAACAATCTTTCCGGCGGCCAGCAGCAGCGTGTGGCTATCGCCCGCGCCCTGATTACCAAACCGGCTATTGTGCTGGCCGACGAGCCGACCGGCAACCTTGATAGCAAGACCAGCGCCGAGGTGCTGGGGCTTATCAAGCGCACCAGTGCGGAGTTCCGGCAAACTGTTGTGATGATTACCCACAACAACGACATAGCCCGCCTTGCAGATCGGATTGTCCGCATTGAGGATGGCAAGATCGTGGAATAAGGAGGTGGCAAGATATGACATGGCCTTTTGAAAATGATACCAGCGCCATTACAAAGAAGCTGGCAAACAGAAGCATTAAAGCAGATAAGCGAAGAAACATCTTTATTATTGTAACGATTGCTTTTGCTGCCTGCCTTATGACCGTTCTTGCGCTCTATACATTCGGAAAATCACATGAATTGAAAACATTCTTACAGGGGCGCTACCAAGCGGCAGTTATTGATGTGGATTTGGAAACAATCAATGATTTAAGGCAAGATTCCAACATTGAAATGGTAGGAACAGAGGCTTTAGTTGATAGTTTCCGTGTTGATGATTATACATTGAATGTTAATTTTCGGGACAGCAATAATCTGTATTTGTATTCCACAGAATTTGTTGGGAACTTACCTGATAAGGAAAATGAAGTTGCAGTTTCGGAAGCCTATTTGAAACATATTGGCTGTCCTGTTGAATTGAACCAAGAAATCGAATTACCGTTGCAAAATGGGAAAAACGCAAATTTCACTGTATGCGGTCTTTTACATGACGATGGTGCAAATAGGCGGTATCAAGTATTGGTATCTGATTCTTTTCTGCAATCGTATTTTCAAGATCACATCCCTTATAATGCTACACTACGGATAATGGGAAGCGGATCATTCAAAGAGGACGAATTGAAAAATTTGATTAAATCCTGTTTGACCCCTTATGGAATCAGAGAAGAACAGATCGCTTATAGTTCGTCTTACTTTGATAGTGTTGATAACTCAAGCCGAGATATGCTGGGCGTAGCGGCAATTAGTATTCTAATTGTGATTGCCTGCTCCACCGTTATATACAGCCTATTTTATATTTCAGTCGTTGGGAAAGTCAAAGAATATGGCCGTTTAAGGGTAATTGGCATGACCCAAAAACAGATTAAACGCATGGTAAAAAGAGAAAGCTGGCAATTATCCCGCACTTCAATTCCATTAGGGATTGTAGTTGGCTGCTTAATAGGATATGTGCTTGTACCCAAAGGCTGGAATTGGCTTAATACATTGGCAATTATCGTTGTTATCTCCATATTGACTGAATTATCGGTTGTTCTATCAATTCGCAAGCCGATTAAAATTGCAGCAAGCATTTCTCCCATTGAAGCTGTACGCATATCAACGACAACTGAAAACGAAAAGTTAAACACCAAAAAATTAAGGAGAAAACTAACTCCTGAAAATTTGGCTAAAATCGGTTTTATGCGAAACCACAAAAAAGTGATTTTGACTTTAATATCATTGGGATTTTCAGGAATTTTGCTAATGAGTGCAGCAACATTTCTGGCTTCTATTGATGAAGAAGATATGGCCCGACAGTCATTTGGTGATAAGGAATTTTTGATTACACTTTCCGATGAATATAGCGGCAATTCCTTGAAAGATAATCCACTGGACGATAGCATGATGAATCTTTTGACAGATTCTCCATATATCACAGATGTTAAATCTATAAAGGGATGTTCCGCAGACATTTTGCTTCCAGATAAAAAAGAACCGTCCTCGTTCCGTGAAATTATAGGATTGTCGGACGATGAATTTTCCGGCTTATCGAATAACCTACTATCAGAGGAAATAAGCTACCAGGAACTTGTCGGGAAAAATGGTATCTTAATTGATGACACAGCCGGTATGCTAAAGTCATGGGAAGATTATAGTGTTGCTTTAGGAGATGTGGTAACAATAGTATCTGCTTCTGGAAAGAAAATCGAATTATCTGTCGTCGGAACTATTGATATGAGCGATACGGACTACAACGGAACATATTTCTTTGTCCCGGAAAATGTACTATCCGAGATATATCCAGAGAAGAAGAATTTTAATACTGAATTTGTTATAAATGCAGATGTAAACCAGCTTCCTGCGGCAGAAAATGTTGTCTTAAATGCAATCGGTGACAATCCTGATATTCAATTTAATAGCTTTGATGATGCACTATCTTCCATAAAAATGCACATGACAGGGTATCAGATTCCGATCTACGGGTTAATTGTTTTTATTGCAATTTTCGGTATTATCAACCTTTGCAATACCTTGATGACGAACCTTGTATCCAGACAACAAGAATTTGGAGTATTGCAATCTATCGGTCTATCAAACAAGCAATTATATAAGATGTTGAGAATGGAATGTTTGTATTATGTGTTTGGGACAATGGCAATAACATTTGTTTTCGGCACAGCAGCAGGTTATATTCTATGCCAGATATTTAATCAAGTTGGAGTGTTCGGAAAATTGCATTATACTTTCCCATTCTTGCAAGTGCTTCTATTTTTTGCAGTCCTCGTAGTAATTGCATTGATATATTCGACTTTAGCCATTCGCTATTGCCATAAGCAATCTCTTGTAGACCGCATTAAGACAATGGAATAACCTTTTGGGATCGGCGGGGCGGCGTGTGCTGCCCCGCTTTTTCCGCCATTTCTCCCATTTCTCAAAGAAATTTTTGAAATGTCCGAGCGTTGTAACAATTCAGCCTGTTTTTCTGTCGAAATCAAAGGCACCTCGGACATTTATAGTTCTTCCAAAAGTTTGATGATAATATTACCATTCATGGAAGAAGCAATCTGTTATTGCAATAATGCGAAATTGACGATAGAAAGTTTTTCATATCTCGGTCAGCTCCACAATTACATTACTCTGCTGATACAGCCAGTCCGTAAATTCTTTCGGGCTGGCTGTTCCTGTTTTTACAGCCTTTTTTCTCTGTAAGGCTTCTTTCTTAAAGTCGGCAAAGGCAGCCTGTATTTTTTCCAGACGGTCAGCCGGAAAGCCTGCGGTATTTTTTACCCGGTTTATTTTGTTGCGCCAGTTCTGGCATTCATTTTTATAAAGCAGGTCATAGTTATTTTCTCTTGCCCTCTCGTCAAATTCCCGCTTGTTTTGAAGCGCCTGTGCTTTTCGGCACTTGTCGCTGCACAGCTCATACCGCTGGCTCTTTGCCAGAAAATATTTCCCGCAGACCTTGCACTGCCGGAAGCAAAGCCCCCAGTCATTCAGCCTGTTCAGATAATAGGTAATCAACGGGTAGAGAGACGCATAGGCAGACACACATTCTTCTGTGCGACGGTTGTCCGGGAACCAGAGGTCAAGCCGGGTATCTTCTGACGGTGCGCCTTTGAAATAAAGGCTGCCAGCTTGAAAATGTTTCGGTTTTCCTGTCTCCCTGTCAAAGCTCATGGCTTCGTTATGGAATACCCCGGTCAGGCTGCTCATTTTATCCATGAAGCGGTCACAGGCAGCGTTACGGTCACGGGGTTCTCTGGAAAGCAGATAGCTGTTCCAGATACGGAACGCCACATACATTTTCAGAGGGTCATTGCTAAGATATTTTCCCCAGAGAAATTCGCTTGCCGCCTGCTCCAGCTCCGGCTGTTTCCATCGGTTGGAGTGGAGGGCTTGCCGCAGCGGAGAAAGCCCGTATAAGTTCCAATCTCTGTCCGTGTCACGCTCAAAGTTTATCAAAAAAGTCCCCAGCGGGCGTGTCATATCACAAAGCACCTCTGCGTTTTGGCTCCCGTTCAGACGGAAGCGGATCTGCTGTTCTTCCCCAATCAAAATCCGTTCTTTCATTTTCTTCCTGTCCAGCGTCAGGACAAACAAAATCCTCTCAAAACATGGCTCATGCCGTATAAACTGATTCTCCATCCCTATCCCCTGCCTTTGATTATGGTAATTATATAATTCAGTTATATCCGTTACACTCATGGTATCGCAGAAGCATTGTTTTGTCAAGAATAGTCCGCTATGATGATTGCAGTTGGTAATTTCGTACCAAACAGTACTTTGACAAGTGAATGACCGTCCAAAAAGGATATGACCGGCAGGAAAAGTGACGCATCCGGCGCACCAATGCAGGGAAACACCGCAGGAATGGGGCAGGAAAACGGCTTTTGGGGAAAACGGCAACAGGAAGCATTTTAACCTATTTGATTTATGGGAGGAACAGAATGAACGATAAAAAGAGATTGAACAGCTACGAGGATTTACCGCTGGTTCTGGATGTGGCGGACATTCAGCAGATTATGGGAATTTCAAGAGCGAGCGCCTATGAGCTGGTACACACACCCGGCTTTCCGGCGTTCCGCAGGGGCAGGCTTATCAAGGTCAGCAAAATTGCTTTCTTTGAATGGATGGCAAAAGGCTCCGAAACCGTACCGAGAAGCGACAAATAAGCGTGAGTTATCATTCCCTGACTGCAATACTGCCGCACTTTACAAAGGGGTATACAGAGGGAAAAAAACTTAAAAATGATACCGAAACGCTACACCAAAACAGCCTATCTGCGTACATCAGATAGAAACGGAGAAAGGAGCCGGTTATGGCAAGAATGAGCAACAAGCGGCGGCTGGAATGGTCTTTCTTCTTAAATGACCGCAGCCGTATCACTTACAACGAACTGTGCCGGAAATGCCAGCACGAATGTAAACAGAGCTTCCGGGCGGTTGTGGTTGACTGCCCGAAGTACCTTTCTAAGCGTTCCAAGAAAAAGGACAAAACTGCCGGAAACGGCAAAATCCCTTAGGAACTAAGGGCGCACTTCTATACATAGTCTAAAGACCATGTATCGTGCGTCCTGCGGAGCTTACCTCTGCCGCTGATAAAATCAGCAATCCGAGGTCTGCGTTCGCTTCGCTCCGACAAGGTGGCTACACCCCCTTGCGCCGCTAAAGCGGCTATCCCCTGTGTATCCGCCGAAAAGAGAAATCCGCTCTGCGGTTTTCCCTTTTCATCGGGTTTTATAGAAGCACTGACACACAGACTGTCTGCGGATGGTCTTTCTTTATCTTATCAGCAAAGGATGTGAGAACATGGAAAAATCTTTGGAACAGTTGAAGCAGGAATATGAAAAAACCACTGTCCTGCTGGAACGGGAAAAACGGAAAATGCAGCGTTTGAAAAACCGGCAGGCGTATCTGGAAAGCGGTTCCCGGAAACAGAGGACGCACCGGCTGATTACCCGTGGGGCAGCTATTGAGAGCATTGCACCACAGACAAAGGAGCTATCCGAAGCGGAATTTTATTCCCTCATGGAAAGCATTTTGAATCTGCCGCAGGCGGAGCATTTCATCCGGTCTGCCGTAGAAAACCACGCCCGTATTTCCGGGCAGGAGAAAGGCGGTGACTAAGGATAGCACTTTATCATTTTTCAATCGCACAGATAAAGCGCAGCGCCGGTCAGAGCGCCATTGCCAGCGCAGCCTACCGAGCCGGGGAGCGTCTTTACAGCAGCTACTATGGAGAAGTCAGCGATTACACCAAAAAGGGCGGCGTGATCGCTTCGGAAATCATGCTGCCGCCCCATGCGCCGGAAATATATCTTGACCGGGCGACCCTCTGGAATGCTGTGGAGAGCTGCGAGAAACATCCAAAAGCACAGCTTGCCTATTCCTTTGATATTGCCATGCAGAATGAATTGACGCTGGAAGAAAACATGGAACTGGCGAGGAAGTTCGTGCAGGAGCAGTTTGTGGCAAAAGGCATGATTGCCGACCTTGCTTTTCACAGCCCGGAGAAAGAGGACGGCGGTATCCCTAACCCGCATTTCCATGTGATGACAACCATGCGCCCTTTGAACCCGGATGGCACATGGGGACAAAAACAGCGGCGGGAATATCTTCTTGATGAAGATGGAAACCGAATCCGGGATAAAAACGGCGATTATATGTTTAACGCTGTCCATACAACAGACTGGCATGAGCCGGAAACGCTGGAACACTGGCGGGAGCAGTGGGCGGCTGCCGTTAATACAAAATTTGAGGAAAAAGGGCTGGATGTGCGTATCGACCACCGTTCCTATGTGCGGCAGGGGCTTGACCTGATACCTACTGTCCACGAGGGAGCTAATGTCCGGCAGATGGAAGCAAAGGGCATCCGCACCGAGAAAGGGGAACTGAACCGCTGGATTAAAGCCACCAACCGGCTCATGCAGGATGTGAGGAAGAAGATCAAAGCCCTGTTTGTCTGGATGGCAGAGGTAAAAGAAGAACTTTCCAAACCGCAGACACCGAGCCTTGCCGACCTGCTGATCGCTTATTACAACCAGCGCAACGCAGGGGCATGGAGCAATAAAGCCAGAACCGGAAACTTAAAGCAGTTTGCCGAAGCCGTCAATTATCTGACGGAAAACAAGCTGCTCACATTAGAGGATTTGCAGGAGCGTCTTTCCTCTGTCAGTGAAGAATTTGAAGCATTAAGCGGCTCCATGAAAAAGAAATCTGCCAGGATAAAGGAATTGCAGGAATTGATACGGGAGGGCGAGAATTACCAGCGGCTAAAACCTGTTCATACGGAATTGAACAATATCAAGTTTAAGAAACAGAGGGAGAAATTTGAAACATCCCACGATGCGGAGTTACGGCTGTTTTATGCCGCCCGCCGTATTCTGAAAGAAAAACTGGACGGAAAACCCATTGCCCTGAAAGCATGGAAACAGGAATACGCACAGTTAAAAGCAGAGTATGCCGAACTGTCTCCGCAGCACAAGCCGCTCCGGGAGGAAGTGATACGGCTGCGGCAAGTGCAGAACGCCGTGGATACCGCACTGCGCCGGAGAGAGCAGCCACAGGAAGTACAGAGAAAGAAACACGAGATGGAGCTATGACATAACCGGCAGCTTTACCGCTGCCGGTATTTTTATGGAGGGAGCATTTGAATGTATTTGAAGCGGTGAAACAGTCTGTTACCACCCGGCAGGCTGCTTCATTCTATGGAATCCGGGTTGGGAGAAACGGCATGGCCTGCTGTCCATTCCACAATGACCGCACGCCCAGCATGAAAGTGGACAGCCGCTTTTACTGCTTCGGCTGCGGGGCTTCCGGGGATGTGATCGACTTTGCCGCTTTGCTGCATGGATTGGGGAAACGGGAAGCTGCGGTCAGGCTTGCGGAGGACTTCGGCGTTTCCTATGAGAAACCCGGCAATGCGCCGCCAGATAGGAAGCGTCACAACAGGTCACAGCCCCGACAAAAATCAGCGGAGCAGAGATTTCAGGAAACGGAACGGTATTGTTTCCGGGTGCTATGCGATTATCTGCGCCTGCTGGAGCATTGGAAAACAGCATACGCCCCACAGCCGCAGGATGCCATCTGGCATCCTCTTTTTGTGGAAGCGTTGCAGAGGATAAGCTACACAGAATACCTTTTGGATATTTTGTTATACGGAGAAATAGAAGAAAAAGCGGCATTGATCGCCGCACAGGGAAAGGAGGTGCTGCGGCTTGAACAGCGAATTTCAGAGCTTGCCGCCGGAAACGCAGGAAGTGGTCAAAAGGACGATGGACACAATGGAACCGGCGCAAACACCGGCAGAAATCCGGGAAACATTAGAGGGGACGCAGAAAGGCGGCGTGAAGAACAGCATCCGAAACTGCCTGACGGTGTTCCAGCGTGACCCTCTGTTTCGCGGGGCGCTGCGCCTGAACCTTTTGACGGAGCAGATTGACATTGTGAAGCCACTGGGCTGGGAGCGCACCAGTACCACGCTGACCGACATGGACATGAACTACCTGCTTTTGTATCTGGAAGAAAACTACGGGCTTACCAGCGAGAAAAAGGTGCAGAGTGCCATCAAGATTGTTGCCAATGAAAACCGCTACCATCCAGTCAGGGATTACCTGGACAGCCTGCAATGGGACGGCACAGAGCGCATCCGTTACGCCCTGCATCACTTTCTGGGAGCCGATACGGACGAATACACCTATGAAGCCTTGAAACTGTTCCTGATGGGAGCCATCCGGCGGGTATTCAGACCGGGGAGCAAGTTTGAGGTCATGCTCTGTCTGGTTGGTGGTCAGGGAGCCGGGAAATCTACCTTTTTCCGGCTGCTGGCAGGCAGGGACGAATGGTTTTCAGACGATTTGAAGAAGCTGGACGATGAAAATGTGTACCGCAAGCTGCAAGGGCATTGGATTATCGAGATGTCGGAGATGATCGCCACAGCCAACGCCAAGAGTATTGAGGAAATCAAGTCATTCTTAAGCCGCCAGAAAGAAACCTACAAAGTGCCGTATGAGACACACCCGGCAGACCGGCTGCGGCAATGTGTATTCGGAGGGACGACCAACCGGCAGGACTTTTTACCCCGTGACCGCACCGGCAACCGGCGCTTTCTCCCCGTGACGGTGTACCCGGAACGGGCGGAGGTTCACATACTGGATGATGAAGCGGCGGCGAGGGCGTATATCGAACAGATGTGGGCGGAAGCCATGACGGTTTACCGCAGTGGGAAGTATAAGCTGTCATTCAGCATAGAAATGAACCGATACCTGAACGCCCACCAGCAGGACTTCATGCAGGAGGACACACAAGCTGGCATGATCTACGCCTATTTGGAGGACTACACCGGCGACAGGGTATGCTCCAAGCAGCTTTATGAGGAAGCGCTGGGGAACTTAAATTCCCCGGCAGACTGGGAGACACGGGCAATCTGCGAGATTATGAATACTGGCATTGCGGGCGGCATCATACAGGGCTGGGCAGCCTACAAAAGCCCGAAGCGGTATAAGAAATACGGTTCTCAAAAAGGCTGGGAGCGTGTCAACCAAGCCCCGCCGGAGGGGGACGGTTTTAAGGAAATCACGGAAGAAGAAGCCCGGCAAATGGAACTGCCATTCTGAAAAGCCGCCGGTTAACAGTTTGGTTGACGCTTCGGTTGACAGCCGGTTGACGGGGAAAAGCCTGATATTTGGGGCATTTCTCTCCTTTGTCAACCATGTCAACCAAGAAATCAAAGAAAAAGTAAAAAGTAATCATAGAGCGCCTATGGATTGTTTTCAAAGTCTTTTCTGCCGGTTGACACGGTTCGGTTGACATGGAGACAGTCTGCGGCTGTACACCTGCCTGACATTCCCTTGTCGGGCATATTTCATTTATGGAGGTAACTGCCTATGGCAAAAAGCAAAAACGAGAGCAATAACAAAAACAGCGGCACCCTGCTTACCGAAAAAGACGGCACCCAGTATTTTGTCATGGGGAAAGTCCGTATCAAGGTATCGGAGCATTTCGCACAGGATGGGAAGCCGCTTGACAGCCTGCTGGAAGATGTGATCCAGCACGCTGCCGCCGCTTCCTGAAAAAATACGGAATGACGACTGTCAATCAGCCCACGCTTATGATATACTTGTACCAGCGAGTATTGTATAAGCGTGGGTTGTTTCTTTTAGAAGGAGGATTTTTAACCGTGAAACAACCATACAATACAACGATTTATAACACCGCACTTTATTTGAGATTGAGCCGTGACGATGAATTGCAGGGAGAAAGCGGCAGCATCCAGACCCAGCGCATGATGCTTAGGCAGTATGCCGCAGAGCATGGGCTGACCGTTGTAGACGAGTACATTGACGACGGATGGAGTGGGACAAATTTCGAGCGTCCAAGTTTCCAAAGGATGATTGATGACATCGAGGACGGGAAAATCAACTGCGTTGTCACAAAGGACTTATCCCGTCTGGGAAGAAACTATATCCTGACCGGTCAGTACACGGAAATCTATTTCCCCAGCAAGGGAGTACGCTACATTGCCATCAATGACAATGTGGACACCATCAACGGAGAAAGCGAGCTTGCACCGTTCTTAAACATCCTGAATGAAATGCACGCCCGACAGACCAGCAAAAAGGTCAAGGCTGCCATGCACACAAGATTTGCCAATGGCGCACACTATGGAGCCTATGCACCGCTGGGCTATGTAAAAGACCCGGACAAAAAAGGTCATCTTCTGATCGACCCGGAAACACGCTGGATTGTAGAAAAGATTTTTGACCTTGCCGTACACGGGAGGGGTGCCGCCAGCATTACACGGATTCTGGTGGAAGAAAAAGTACCTACCCCCGGCTGGCTGAACTATGAAAGATATGGGACTTTCGCCAATATCTACGCCGGTGCGCCCGCAGAAAAAGCCTATGCGTGGACGATTGCACAGGTCAAGAGCATTTTGAAAGAGGAAACTTACATCGGTCACAGCGTTCACAACAAGCAGAGCAACATTTCATTCAAGAACAAGAAAAAAGTGCGGAAGCCGCAGGAAGAATGGTATCGTGTGGAAAATACCCACGAAGCCATCATTTCCGAAGAAGTGTTCCAAAAAGTTCAGGAGCTGATTGCAAGCAGACGCAGGAAACGCAGAAATGGTACAACACAGATTTTCGCAGGATTGATAAAATGTGCAGACTGCGGATGGTCTTTAGCCTATGGGGAAAACAAGCAGAATAAGAACCCATACGGGTACTACCATTGCAGCAAGAACGGACAGGGATTACGCCAGTGTTCCATGCACTATATCCGTTATGATGTACTGTATGCCTATGTGCTTGCAAGACTGCAATACTGGTCTATGTTGGCACAGAAAGACGAGGACAAGCTGCTGAAACGGCTGCTCAATGCCAGCGACAGAGAAAGAAACTCTGCGAAGAAAAAGCAGGCTGCGGAGCTGAAAAAGGCGGAAAAGCGTAAAGCCGAGGTTGACGGGCTGTTTGCTAAAATGTATGAGGACTGGTCTGCCGGACGCATAACCGAGTATAATTTCAATATGCTGTCCGAGAAGTACCAGAACGAGCAAAAGGAGCTTGAAACAAAAATAAGACAGCTTCACGAAATGATGGAAGCCGCCGTACAGACCGCAGCGGATGCTGAAAAGTGGATTGCCCTAATGAAACAGTATGTCAACCCTGTGGAGCTGACCGCCGAACTTCTGAACACTCTAATTGAAAAAATAACCGTCCACGAAGCTGTCAAGGGCGAGGACGGAAGTCGTGAGCAGGAAGTAGAAATCTACTACCGCTTCATCGGCAAAATCGACTGACCTTTCTTTTTTTTACCCAACAATATCTTTAATTAAGGGAAACGGGAAGAGGATATCCGAGCATAGATTCATTAAAGGAAATATCCAGATATTTCTCTGTGTCCATTGATGAGCTGTTATCCGGAGATCAGTTGGTTTTGATTGCTGAAAAAGAAAACAAGTCAAATCTCA
>NZ_JAFREI010000034.1:0-10014 GCF_017377595.1 Faecalibacterium sp. Marseille-Q0746
GTCATATTGGTCGGTGACGATGACGGTGAGGTTCCACCTGTTCCCATTCCGAACACAGAAGTTAAGCTCACTCGTGCCCAAGATAGTTCGCTGGAAACGGCGCGTGAAAATAGGTAGTCGCCGACTTTTATATGGCCCGTTGGTCAAGCGGTTAAGACAGAGGCCTCTCACGCCTTTAACATCGGTTCGATTCCGGTACGGGTCACCATATGCACCTCTAGCTCAGTTGGTAGAGCAACTGACTCTTAATCAGTGGGCCCAGGGTTCGAGTCCCTGGAGGTGCACCAGATATTGAACGTCAAATCGTAAGATTTGGCGTTTTTTTGTTATGTAACCCCGAAAAATCGGGGTCTGCACGGTCAATGCACGGTTTTTGCACGGTCGGCGTTTTCGTGGGAATCCTCTGCATGGGCTGGAATTGCTTTGAAATGCGTGGTAAATTTTGCATCAGGCCAGCAGAGCCAGACGGAGCTGCGCCTTTACTTCGGGGTCTGCGTCCTTCAGAAGTTCCAGCAGAGCGGTCATGGAGATGGTCGGTTCGCCTTCGGCGGGTACAGCCTGCGGGCTGGGGCTTTCCTGTTTAGCATAGAACCCTTCCTCAAATTTCCTGCCCAGTTCTACACGAGAGGACTGCTGGATATGAGCGTAGGTGTTCACCAGCATATCCGCCGTGGCGTGCCCTGTGGTGCCCTGAACGGCCTTCACATCGCCGCCGGAGATCATCAGCTGATAGGTTGCGCTGGAATGCCGCAGACCGTGGAACACAATGCGGGGGAATTCCGGGTGTGCATCCTGCCATTTGAGGAACTTCTTGCGGATCAGCACAGGCTCCACCGCCAGACCGTTGGGTAGACGGAACAGCATCCCGCTGTCATGGTAGCGTTCCGGGTCTTTCGATTCATCCGCTGCCATCTGTCCCAGCCACTTCTTCAGCTCTTCTTTCAGAGCAGAGGTCATGAAGATGGTGCGGCAGGAGGACGCCGTTTTGGTGCTTTTCAGGATGAGAGAAGTGGTGCTGCGCTCCAGCTTGTCCGGGAATACCTTGATGATGCAGCCATCGTCCACCTGATTCAGGGCTTCCTTCCGTACCCGCTGCATGGACTTGTTGATACGGAAGGTTCCGATGCCATCTGCGGCATCAAAATCGAGATCTTCCGGGGTCAGACCCACGATCTCGCCCTCTCGCAGTGCGCCCACCAATGTGAGGTGGACTGCCAGATGCAGGATAGGGTCCTCCATGCTGTCTAGAGCCGCGCGCATTTCCTCTACCGTCCAGATGGTGCGCTCCTGTGTGGACTTCTTGGGACTGTCCACGGGAACAGGGCTTTTGACAAGGATGCCCCACTCTACGGCATACTGGAAGGCAGTGCCCAGCAGCCGGTGCACCTCATGGATCGTTGTGCCGGAAAGGAAACGCTGCTTCTGCTTTTCGGTCAGTTCCTGCTTCTTGCCCTCGATATACGAACCACAGGGCGTTTTGCTCAGGGTCGTGTAGAGGTTTTCCATGTGGTAGGGCTTGAGTTTTTGCATCTCCATGCTGCCGATATAGGGGATAATGAGATTCTGAATGGTGGAAAGGTTGGATTCGTAGGTTTTGGGTGCCCACTTGTGCTTGCTGCACTGTTTCGGCAGCCAGTCCATCAGGAACTCTGCCACCGTTACCGAGGACGGAATCAGGAAAGTGCCAGCGGCCAGTTCATGCTCGATTTGCTTTTTTCGGTTCGTTGCCTCCTCTTTTGTGGGAAAGCTCTCCCATTTGTCGCAGCTCTTGCCGTGCTCATCTTCGTAGGTGTAGCGGACGCTGTAAGAGTTGCCGCGCTTCGTAATATATGCCATACTGTTTGCCTCCTTATCAAGCTGCCCGGTAGAGCCACGCATCGAAGCTGTCCTTCGGCACACGGATGCTTCCGCCTACTCGCAGGACACGGAATTCGGTAGTGCTGTTGCACAGATTGTAAGCAGAGCGCAGGCTGATGGCCAGCATTCGTGCGATCTCTTCCACCGTGTACACCAGTTTCGTGGTTGCCGGGCTGTCAGTCGGAGACCTGACGGCATTGGTTTGAGTGACCACTTCCATTGTAGTGGGATTCGAGTCCTTTTGCAAGAACTTTTTCGTATAATCGGAAGATTGCACAGGGACGGTCATAGAATTACGGTCAAAATCCATAAGCATTGCTCCTTATATTGTCATATCATCTAAAAATTCAGCTTAAAGTTCTACATCTTGCCCACGCTTACGGTTTTGCTGCGGCACATTCATGGTGTGCTCCTGCTTGGGGGCAAGAATCTTTTCCAGAAAGCCACGCACCAGTTCGGGCGCACGGTGGAGAGCATCCAGATAGGGTTTCACGTCGTACCACAGGTCGTGGTACTTGTTGCTCCAACGAACGGCCTCTTTCTTGGCGGTGGAAAGTTCTTCTTTCAGGCGGCGGTTCTCCACATCCATCATATAGCCGTGGTCAGCTTGCTTTTTCAGCTTGGAAAACTCTTCTTCGGTCAGCGAATAGTTGCCGAGAAAGGTGCGCTTACCAATATAATCCAGATCGCGCGCATGAATGAGGGCTTCTTTTGTGAGCGTGACCTTTTTCTGCACAGCGGCAAGTTCCTTTTCGGTCTTGGAGAGGGTTTTGTTGGTTTGGGTGAGGTGCTGCTCTTTCTGGTCAATCTGGACGGTCAGGCTGCCCAGACGCTCTTGCTCCCGTTGGACTTTGAACTGGGTGACGGTTAGGTGTTCTTCGGTGCTGCCACGCTCGCCGCGCTCCACATCCGTGTACCCGGCAGCGCGCATATAGTTGAAGAAATCATCCTGCAAGATGCTGTACGACTTCTTCAGGACTTGTTTGCCGTTCTTTTGCAGGACGGGCTTTCCGGCATCGTCCAGCAAGGGCTTGGATGCCCACTTCTTGCTCCGGCTGACCTGCATGACGGTCTCCTTGACTGTGCCGACCAGTGCCTTATCCTTGCAGCGTTTCGACCAGAGGATCTGCTTTTCCACAACAGGTACATAGACCACATGGAGGTGGTAGTGGTAAACTTCGCGGCCTAGTGCTTCGGTCATGGCACGGTTGATCTCATCGGCGTGCATGACAGCCGAGAGAATATACTGCTCACCGCCCACGATTTGAACGGCTGCTTTGTAGGCATCTGCATAGAACTGCTTGGCGAACTCATAGCCGCCGTGATTGTCAAAATAGGCCGAGTTGACATCAAAGACGAGCTCGCAATAATGGGTGGCATCCGGCTTCAGGCCGCGCGTTGAAATCGTACCAGCGGTTTCCAGTTGGGCGAACAGGTCAGTGTAGCTGGCGGTTGGCTTTTTGAAGTGGACGTTCCATGCAGCGCGCTGGGGGATAATATCGGGGTTCCGATAGCTATCCTTTTCACGCTCATTGTGCTGCTGGGTGTTGCCAACGGCCTTGTCCGAAACGGCGAGATTTCGGACACTGGTGCGGTCAACGCCATCGTTTCTTGCCAAAGGGCATCCCTCCTTTCAAGGTTCATCGAGAGGTGACGGGGAACGAAGATGCACTTCTTCGGAAGTGTAATAACCCACTATAACACTTTCATCCCTATGGGCTGCAAAGTGTAGTGGGCTCTTCGAGGACTCTCCGAGGGGGAACGTCTCCTGCGGGAGAGTTACAATCAAGTTCGCACAATGCGAACTTGATTGCTCCGTACGCATCCGAAAAAATCGCGTACGGAGTTCAAATAACCTGTACGGTTCGTACGGTGTACGGAAACCCGAAATATAAACGATAACACGCCTTAATTTATCTCGATTTGCCGTACGGGTGCGTACAAGTACAGACCGTACAGGTTGTACGAACTTCTTCCGTGAAAAAATGCACTTTTTATGGACAGGGGTGGACAAGCGGCTCGATGCCCACAAAGCCCCGCACCCTGCGGCCACTGGGCAGGGCGATGTTATGTACTGCACCAGAGTCCCTAGCGTGGGAACTCTGGTGTTTTTTGTTTCCTGCCTGAATATACGGAAAATTTTGCAGAAAGAGCAAAAAAGCGGCAAAACTGCAACGGAAAAAGAAAAAAGCCCTTACTGGTTGCAGGACTGCAACAGCAAGGGCGGAGAGGTAACCGTATATTGAACAAAACGGCAGAGCGTATTATAATGAGGAAAAAGATCAAAAAGGAGGGCCGACCACATGGCACAGGAATATCTGCCCGCACCATCCAACATCCGTCTTGCGGACTTGATGAAAGAGCACAACATCAGCCAACCAGAACTCGCCAAGGAAATCGGCTGCTCCAAGAGCACCATCAGCCGTTTTATTAGTGGTGCGAAAGGAACCCTGACCCATGAGCAGGTGCTAAAGATTGCAAGGCTGTTCAAAGTGTCCACGGATTTCCTGCTGGGAGAAACCAACATCCCCGACCGCAAAAATTACGACATTGCCGAACTGGGCTTGTCCGTAGAAGCCGCAAAGAACCTCTACACAGGGCGCATCAATGCAGAGGTGGTCAACCTGCTGCTGGAAAACGCTCGCTTCGCAGAACTTACTTACCGCATATCGCAGTATTTTGATGATACTTTTGCGTCTGGTATCGCAGCACAGAATGCCATGCTTTCCACCCTGAGCAATCTGCTTCGCACGAAGGTCAAGACCCCGGAAGCAGCCAAAGCCGCAAAGGACATCAGCCTTCGGAGAAAGCCAGTATACCAAGGTGACCTTGATGACATTGAGATGTACTTCATGGCAGCGGTCAAGGAAATCAAAAAGGGCATCGGGAGCCATTACGCCGAACAGGAAGCCATGAGCAAGAAAGTGGCCGAGAAGATGTTCAATGAACTGACCAAGGGGCAGGATGTGCAGCACCCAACGATTACGGCAGAGCAGCTGACGGATGCAATGTTGGACAGTGTTTCGGGCATGGAGGGAGCTACGCCGGAAGCACTGGAACAGCTGCGGAACGGTCTGCTGGAAATCTTGCAGTCTGCCGCAGAGCAGGAAAACGCCCATGAAGCAGACGAATGAACGGCTTTGTGCGCTGGCACAGAAAGGCGATGCCGCCGCACTGGACAGCCTGATTGAAAACAACAAGTCCTTTATTGGCAAGGTGGCAAATGACCTCTTCCGCAGCATGAATCTGGCACAGTCTGGCCTGAACCTTGACACGAACGATTTGAAACAAGCGGGCAATCTGGGCTTATGGAAAGCTGTGCCGAAGTTCGATGCGGCGCGCGGCATGAAGTTCCTGACCTACGCAGCTCCGGCCATCCGCAACGCCATGATGGACATGGTGCGGGATGCCTTTGCCGCTTTTGAGCAGCGGATGGTGACGGAAGACAAGGACGGCGTCTGCTACCAGCGCGTTTCGCTGGATGAGGTTCTGCCGGGAGAAGAGCAGCTGCGGCGTATCGAAGCCATAGCCGACCCTTATGCCATGCAGCCGCAGAGTATTATGGAAGAGCAGGAATCGCGCCGGGAACTGTACGATGGCCTGAAACGGCTGACCCAACGGGAGCAGACCTATCTGCTGTACCGCTATGGCTTCACCGATGGCGAGGAACATCCGCTGATCGGCACGGCGATATACTTTCACCTGACAAAAGGCCGCGCAAAAAAGACGGAGGAACAGGTCATGGATAATTTGTGGCTGGAACTGCCGTGGTGGTTTCTTTGAATAAAAAGAAAAAATCGTGATTGTGCTACAAGTTTTCTGGAAATTTATGTGCAGCTATACGATTTTGAAAAATTTTGTGGACAAACGAAATAAATCAGGCTTAAATTTCGTTATCTAAACAAAAAGCAAGGAGGGAGCTTTGATGACTTGTAAAAATTGTGGTTATGAAAACAAGTTGGGTGTTCGATATTGCCAACGGTGCGGTCAGTATATTGAACCAAAACGGACATTGGCACAAGAAGTTAAATCGTTGGATTTTAGAAGCCTTGCTGGTGTTGGCCGTAGAGATGTGAATATTGCGCCGCTGTTTACTGCATCACCCGTTCAAACTCCAGCAAAAGCACACCAAACGCCCTCGCCTGTTGAACCGATGCCAGACGGAAGATGGTATTGCCCGGACTGCGGAACATTAAATGCTTCTTCTGAACGTTTTTGCAAAAACTGTGGAAAAGTCCGATAAATGTGAAGAAAAAACATAGAAGGAGGAAACCGTATGAAAAAGAGGGCTATAATAGTTCTTTGCCTTGCGCTGGTACTTACATTGATTGGCTGTGGAAATAATGCTCAAAGTTCAGATGAGCACAAATGTGAGGATGGATTTTTGTTTAAGTAAACAAATTTGGAAAATCCTGCAACAAATGTGTTGGTTGCTGCGTTGTCTAAGTAAAAGCTTCTGATGGAAACAAACGGGAGGTGTATGTTCTATATGAAAAGGAGCTTCATTGCAATTTCGGTTGCGACAATCATAGGATTGTCAGCTTGCTCAACAAAAGTATCCTCTTCAACTTCTATGAACTCTCCTATATCGACATCGGTGACAAGCGAGCAGGAATTTTTATCTAATCTTGAAAATGCCAGCACAAGCCAAGTACTGCAAAAGCTTAAAGAATCGGATGGTGGGTATACAGAAGATTGCTTTTCGGTGTTGACAAATCGTCTTATCAAATTCCCTCAAGACACACTGTATGTGTTGAAATATGACAAACTGATGAATGATAAAGACTTTCAGCAGCTTGTTTTATCCGGCATAAAAACAGAGCTTCCCTATAGAGGATCGGATGAAGAAAGAAATACGCTTTATCAGTATCTGGAATCCATCACTACTGATAAAGAATATGGACAAATCGCATCAGATATTTTAGGAGAACAAGCTGAAAACAAGGAGAAACCAAATCGGCAAATTGAATTTCAAACTGAAGAATTAGGACAAGCGAGCAGTGTTATTTCAATCGAACTTCCGCAAGGGTGGAAAATTCAAAAGAGAGAACAAACGCAACGTGCTGAAAATAAACCACTTGCTCTTGCAAGCCTGAATCCGTCTTATCCAGTATATGATATTTATGACAAAAATCATGTGTTGGTTGGCGCGGTTGGATACAGTACCTATGAACCATATGAAGGTGATAGAGATTCCGTGCAGATTGTTTACTCTGCACTTCGGCTAGGATCGGTTTACAGGTTTGACACGGATAATAAATACGATGTGATACAAACCACGGAACGCGGAACGACTGCACTTACAACGGTAATTTTTCAAGATGGTGCAAATTCAGAACCAGTAAACAATTTAGGCGTTCTCGCTTATGATAACGAGAAAGAATGCTTTGTTGCAATTGAACTTGAAGCAAGTTCTGTGTCGGAAAGCCAGGCATTGGAAATTGCAAAATCAATTCGCTTTTAGACATGATGGGAATAACGGTGTATAGGTGCCAGCAGATTAAGGAGAACAACTGTGAACAAAGTACCGTACTTTATGTCATTGCGGTACAGTCCTTGAAACCGGCAGCACTCCGAGATACTTTGACGGCAAGCCAATGGAGCAGTATGTGTTTCTTTCTTTGGCATTTTTCGCTGTCATTTTTATGGAAATGCTGTCTGATTTCTTGCTGGTTACAGAACGCCGCAATACATGGAAAGCGTTAAATGGAAATGTCAGCGAAGCCGAATTTCACAATCTTCAGCAAATTGTCTTGTGCGAAAATCAGAAAGTTTCCATTGAGAAAAAACTTGCAAGTACGATACTACTGGTTCTGATGATATGTGCAACTGCTGCATTTGTATGGCTCACTTTTTGGTATAAGGTTTTGTTATGAAAGAGATAATTATTGAACCACATATTGGAATTGGACAATTAAAATTAGGCATGACATCAGATGAATTAGAAAATGCTCTTCTACAAATGAAGAAACAGTGGTCGAATTCTTCTGATGAAGCAATGCAAATGGAATGTTGTGCGGAAACCGATGACCCTAATTTGATAACCGGACGATATATGGATAATGATTCGTTCTTTCTTGTGCAGTATCGGAACGGAAAAGCTGCTGAAATCGGCATCCAGCGTGATTTGTCTAAAGTGGCATCAATAAAATTGTTCGGGATGGATATGTTTAATACAGCCGCCGAGTGTATTATTGATAGCTTAATGAAAAAGGACAACGTTATTTGCAACGAAAAGGACTTGCAACTGGGAACGGAATATTTTTTTCCCGAAATTGGAGTCCGACTCTGGAGAGAGCGAGCATTTCATCCCAAACTGTTGAAAGACCCGCTATACATGGAAGAAATGCAGGCGGTATTAGAAGATGAATACCAGTATCAGTATTTTCAGATGGTTACCATAATAGGTTGAACTACTAACTAATCATGAGCCCTCTATTTGCAACGACTGCAAGTAGAGGGCTGTTGTTTTGCCTTGGATATTTTAATTAAAGGTCAATCTTCCAGTCTGCCATGGTCGCAGCCAAGTGAAAGGTAGTGTTCAATCTCACCACTCAGCACAAGCTGGGCGTACTCCAATGGCTTATTGTAGAGCAGCCAATCCAGTTCTGCCCGCTGTGCCGGGGTGTTGCCGTACTCGTCCTCAATGGCGATGCAGTCAAGGGAAAGGACAGTGCCATCCTCAAACCGGGCTTCCACCCGGTTGGTGTCCATATTGTAGCGGCAGGAAAGTAGTTTCATCATAGTAGTGTCCTCCTAGACTTGATTTTTGGTGTGCGGCCACTCAAACCAATGCCGTCAAGTCGATGGGGGATAGGTCGATTTTGTTTGTCAGAGAGTAAGTGCACGGTTTCTGCACGGATTTTGCACGGTTTCAAAACGTGCAAAGGGTACTTTTCGCTGCAAAATCCGACAAAGAGTGCAGAAATTACCAGGTGAAAAATCACGTTGCCTTGATTAAAAATAACGATAACTCGAAACTTCCATAAATTGAGACGAACCGGCGGCTTGCTCTCTTAATCAGTGGGCCCAGGGTTCGAGTCCCTGGAGGTGCACCAGATATTGAACGTCAAATCGTAAGATTTGGCGTTCTTTCTTTATGTAGGAAAGCGGCTGCACACTTTCTGCACACCGTTTGCACATTTGCCTAAATCAGGGGCTTTTCTGCGCAAGGTTTGCACAGCCTGCTTTCCTTTGCATAAAAAGAAGAAATTTTAGGCGAACAAGGCTCTCGTCAATTCTCTGCGTTCGTCTGCGTCCATCAGCCGGATGGCTTCAAGGATCTCCTTGCCGGAGATTTTTGTTGCCGCCGGCTTTTCATTTTGCCGGGGCTGGGGTGCTGCCGGGGGCAGGTCTTGGGAATAGAAGTTCGCTTCGATCTTCTCGGTCAGTTCCAGCCGGGGCTTGTCCTGCGTGTGGGCGTAGGTGTCCATCAGGACAGATGCGGTGGCGTGACCTGTATTGCCCTGCACCGACTTGAAGTCGCCGTCCGGCTGCAAGAGCTGATAGGTGGCACTGGAGTGCCGCAGACCATGGAACACGATCTGTTCAAACTCCGGGTGCTCCACTCTCCACAGACGGTACCATTTCGTCAGCAGCTCCGGTGCGATGGGCAGACCGTCCGGGAGCCGGAACAGCTGTCCGCAGTTGCTGTACTTCTCCGGGGCGCTCTGCTCGTCCTGCTTGAGCTTTTCAAGCCATGCTTGAAGTTCCTCTTTCAGAGGCTTGGTCATATACAGGATACGATTTGACTTCTTGGTCTTGGGCTTTTTCAGGATGAGAGAGGATTTGCTACCCTCACGCCTGTCCGGGAACGTGTAGTAGACCTGCTTGGGGTCGAGCTTTTCCAGAGCGTCCTTGTTGGCTCGCTGCATGGTCTTATTGACCGAGATAGTGCCACGCCCATCGGCTGCATCAAAGTCCAGATCACTCGGCTGTAGGCCGAGGATTTCGCCCTCACGGAGCGAAAGGATCATGCTCATGTGCACCGCTAGATGCAGGGCAGGGTTCTCGATGGTCTGCAACGCTGCCAGCATGGTTTTCTCGTCCCAGATGGTGCGTTCCTCGATATTGACCTTGGGGGCATCACGGGGCAGGGGAATCTTGTGGATCAAGTCCCATTCCACCGCATAGGAAAAGGCGGTTTTCAGCAGGGTG
>NZ_JAFREI010000035.1:0-9500 GCF_017377595.1 Faecalibacterium sp. Marseille-Q0746
GGAACTTTTCTCTTATTATAACACCAATCTTGTGTAATCACAATTTATTCTTGTATCCTGCCGCTGATACCGTCTGGATTGTGCTTTTCCTTTCTTTTTGTTCCCTTTAATTAGCCATAAACTGCTTCATGCCCTGGCTTTTTGCTGATGTGTGATAAAGAAGTAATAGAAGTGTAAAAAATTTTGCCGTTCCTATCCGGCACTTAGCTCTTGTGTCGGATAGGTCGGGCGGTTATTCCGGCAAGTCCACCTTGCCAACAAAAGAATAATAAATCTCAATGTCCTGTCTGCGGGTCTTGTTCTCGTCATAGCTGCACTCATGCACAACGATTTTCTCTACAAACTCCCGCAGCAGAGTAGGGGTAAGTTCTTCAAAGCTGGTATGCCGCCGGACAACATTCATAAACTTTTCTGCGTTCACGGTGGCTTCCTGTGCTTTGGAAAGCTCCGCTTGGATAGCGGCGGCTCTTTCTTTTAGCTCCCGTTGTTCTGCTTCATAGTCTGCCGACAGTTCTGTGAAACGCTCGTCTGATATGCGCCCGGTCACGCTGTCCTCATACAGCCGCTTGAAGATAGCGGATAACTCGGCTATGCGTTTCTCGGCGGCTTCCAGTTCCTTTTTCTTGGCGGCGTTCCTGCGTTTGCCCCCGTCCTCGTTCTGCTCAATCAAGAGCTTCATAAACCGGGCTTCATGCTTTGCCGCATAGCTTGTCACTTTCCGCAGATTGGAGAGTACACCAGCGGTCAAGAGGTCGGTGCGGATAAAGTGCGCCGTACAGTCATGGGTGCGTTTCTTGTAGTTGCCGCAGATATAACAGTCCTGCTTGCGCTTGTCCGTCTGGTATCGCTGCTGATACATGACGCTGCCGCAGTCTGCACAGAACAGTATACCGGAGAACAAGCCCACTTCATCATAGCGGTTGGGGCGTTTGCGCTGCTTGCGTAGCTCCTGCACCCGTTCCCATGTCTGAGTGTCTATGATAGGCTCGTGGTGGTTTTCAAAGATTGCCTGCTTATCCTCGTCATTGTAAATGATTTTGCTGCACTTGTAGGATTGCGTGGTAGTCTTGAAGTTTACCAGACAGCCCGTGTATTCCCGGTTTTCAAGGATATGCACAACGGTATTGGTCGCCCACTTGCACTCATAGCCGGGGTGGTAACGGTGGGTGTGTCCCGTCCTGCGGTATTCCAGCGTTCCCGGCGTGGGGATTTGCTGCTCGGTCAGCATACGGGCTATCTTGGTCGGACCATTCCCGGCAAGGCAGAGGTTGTATATCTGCTTGACTACGGGTGCGGCTTCCTCGTCAATAATGAAATTTTCGTCCTCGTCCATGAGGTAGCCATACACGGGCTTGCTTGTGATAGGCTTGCCACTCATACCTTTTGAGCGTTTTACCGCCCGTATTTTCTTGCTCGTATCTCTCACCAGCCATTCGTTAAAAATATTCCGCAGCGGGGCAAAGTCATTGTCGCCCTGTGCGCTGTCCACTCCGTCATTGATAGCGATAAAGCGGACGCCTTTCTGTGGGAAAATCATTTCCGTGTACATTCCCACTTGCAGGTAGTTTCGCCCTAACCTCGACATATCCTTGACGATAACTGTCCCGACTTTCCCGGCTTCAATGTCCGCAAGCATGGCTTGAAAACCGGGTCTTTGAAAGTTCGCACCAGAATAACCGTCGTCCGTGTACCAGCGCAGATTGGAAAAGCCGTTCTGCTTTGCATAGGTTTCAAGGATACGCTTCTGATTGGAAATGGAATTGCTCTCGCCTTGCAGCTCGTCCTCATGGGAAAGTCTTGGGTAAAGGGCGGTAATTGGTTGTTGGTTGGTCTGTCTTAACATAAAATCCTCCGTTTCCGACAGCCAGCCCCACTATTCCGTACCTTGATTGTACCACATGGGGCGGCTGTCTGTATAGCGGCAAAAGCGTTAAATCTGCTTCTTTATGGTCGGTCAAATCGCCGTTTTTTGTGTAGCAGCTTCCGCTTTCAGCACTTTCATCATCTTGTCGGCTGCGGTGTCGGTTGCACCCTGCTTGAAGAAGCCGGAAACGGTAAGGACGGAGTTGCCCATGCGGATTTCCGTCACACAGTCCGGGCGGCGGTCTGTTTTGGTGGTGCTTGTCTGTTTGGTTTCTGTCATAGGCTCTCCTTTCGCTGCTTCATCAGTTGCTTTAAGCGTTCCAGCTTTTCCTGTGCGGTTTCCTTTCGGAAGTTGCTGCCCGTGAAGCGGACGGGGGCGCACATGGAAGTCAGCCTGTCATAGATACGGGCGTGGGGCGTGTCCTGCGGGTGCTGCAATTCCTCCAGCGTGAGGTTGGTCGTGGCGATCAGCGGCTTGCCGCTTCGGTAACGGCTGTCAATCACGCTGTAAACCTGTTCCAGCCCGTATTCTGTCCCTCGCTCCATGCCAAAATCATCAAGTATCAGCAAGGGGTAGCTGCAAAGGCGGGAAATATATTCGTTCCTGCCCTCAAAGCTGGCGGCAAGGTCACCCAGTATCGTTGCAAAGTTTGTCATGCGAACGGCAACCTCTTTTTCCATAAGGGCGTTGGCGATACAGGCGGCAAGGTAGCTTTTTCCTGTCCCCACGCCGCCCCAAAACAGGTAGCCGATATTTTCAGCCTGCATGGTTTCCCAGCTATCCACATAAAAGCGGGCGGTTTCGGTCTGTGGGTTTCTGCCGTTGTCATGCTCAAATGTCCAGTTCCGCATAGCGGGGTCGGTAAAGCCCCGGCGTTTCAAGTCCTCCACTGTTTCAAGGTGCTTCTGTCGGCTTTCGGCGGCTTGCTGCTTTTCACGGGCTGCCCGTTGGCAGTCGCAGTCTGTTGGGTGGCGGTCACGCCCGAAACAGGTCTTTCCCTCTGCAAAGTAGGCTTCTTTGGGCGTATGGCACTTGCCGCAGTATAAAAGCCCGTCCTCGCCTGTGTAGTCCTCCGCTTCGGCGGTAGTGGTTGTAATGTCCGTAATCATAGCTTCAATCTCGTTTTTCATAAGCTCTCGCCCTCCTTGCATGAGTAATCGGGTATGCCCTGTTTCGGGGCAGCCTTGCCTTTGGCAGCGTCCTCCTGCGCCCACTTGTAAATGGTGGCTGCATGGCTCTGGTACTGCTTCCCGGTGGAAGCGATATGGCAGGAAAGCCGGTCAAGGTAATACTCCCACTTGCCGGGGAAGTCCTGTTCCAGTTCCAAAAGTTCTGCGTCAGAAAGGAATACATTTTTATATCTGCCATAAGCGGCAGGGGGCTGCCCCTCACTCGCTCTTTTTGTTTGGCTCTCTATTAGGTTGTTTATATTAGTTTGGTTAGGGGACGGTTTTCCGACCGTCATAAGGTCAGTTTTCCGGCTGTCAGTAGGTCGGTTTCCTGCCCTTATGAGGGGCGGTTTTCCGTCCGTCAGTTGGTCGGAAAACTGTACCACTGGAATATCCGGCACTTTTACATACAGGCGGTTGGCACAAGAAAAGCCCGCCCGTCTGCGTTCCAGCAGCCCGGCAGCGTCCAGTTCGTTCAGTGCGCCCTTTATGGTGGTACAGCCTTTATCCAGCATTTCCGCTATCTCTGCTATGGGGTAGACAATGTATGTCCGCCCCTCGCTGTCCTGCCAGCCGTTCTTCTGCGAAAGGGTGGAACGGTCTAACAGCAGCGCATACAGCAGCTTGGCGGTGTGGGATATGTCCATTTTCAGCAGGAAACGGGGGTAAGGCAGGTAAGCGGGTAGCTCCGTTTCTGCGGTCATATAATCAGCGATAGGGTTCACCTCCTTGTGGTGTCTGTCTGTGGGTTCTGTTACGCTTTTAGAGGGCGTTTTTAAGGGAAAAGGATAAATGTATCACACACCCTTTGACACCCTCCCAAAAAGCCTTGATTTATGCGGGTTTGAAATGCCCTAAAGCGTGACATTTCTCCCTTTGTTTCCGCTTCCGTTTGGCGGCGTTTATCCGCTTCATGCGTCCGGCGCAGTCCGGACAGTATTTTCCCCGGTTGGATTTGGGGGCAAAGAACGCCCCGCAGACAGCGCAGCGTTTCCGGCTTCCCCGGTGCATGAGGGCGGCTTCCAGCGCTTCATCAAGGGGCAGGACAGCGGCAGTAAACCAGCGGCAGAGCAGCGAATAGCTGATACTCTGTACACACACGCAAGGCTCGCCGTCCTCCAACAGCAGACAGTTCCCGCTGTCATAGTTGCAGCACTCATGCACAAGGCGGCGGGCTGCCCGGTACTGGCGGTAGTCCATGCGGGGGATATTACCGTTCATGGCTCTGCTCCTTTCTGCGTTGCGGCTCGCTCCGGCGTAAAATCTGGTCGATATTGCCCTTGACAGTCTGTAAGCGGCGGTATTCCTCCCGTTTTGCCCGGTAATCGTTGTAGCCGCTGTTTTTCTCTTGGATAAGGCTTTCAATCTCGGCTTGCAGGGCTTTATAGCCCGGCAGCTTGGAAATGCCGTTTTCTTTGAAATAGCGGGCGGCTGCGTCTGCTATGATAAAGTCGCTTTCGTGCTTCTGACGGTAGGCTGCTTTTGCTTTGGCGTTTTTCTGCTGTTTCAGCCCGTCCCGGACAGGGCGGGTCTTGGAATAGGCAAGCACCTGCCGTTGCAGCTCCTTTTTCCCGTCCAGCGTCTTTTCCACCTGCTTCAGCTCCGTAAGGCTTTCCCGCATGGCGGTATAGGCGGCAGAACAGGCTTCGTCCAGTTCCTCCGGGGAAGAAAAGCCGTACTGCTGATAGGCGGTAACGGTAGCTGCCATTTGCTTTAGATTGTGTTTTGCCGCCCAACGGTCATAGCCCACGCCCTTGCCCTCGGCTCGCTTTGCTTCCCGGTCAACCATGCGCTGCAAGGTGTTGTCTGCCGGGGTGGTTTTTGCAGCTTTTTCCCCTTGTAACGGCTTTTTAACTGCGGCAGGGTATTCGGGTATGGCTTTGGTCTGTTCGGCGGCTCTGTGGGCGTTCTGCGTGAGCAGGGCAAAGACAGCAGCCTTGTCAAAATCGTCCCCCAGCTTCCGGGCTGTGATAGGCTTTGTCCTGTCCGGCGTGAGGTAGGAAAGCCGCCCCCGGCTCTCCTTGACGGTCACACCCTCCCGCAGCAAAAGGGAAGAAAACTCGTCAAAGCTGGCGGCTTGGGAAAGTGCCTGCCGTATCGTCCGGCGCAGCTTCGCCTTGTCCGTTTCAAACTTGGTGGGCTTGGTCGGCTGTCCTGCGGCTTCTCTGGCAGCGTTCTCTTTATCAAGGGCAAGCTGCCCTTTCTTTGCCGCCCAGTATTCCCGTTCTGTTATCCGTTCCTTGCTGCCGTTCAAGAGGTCGATTTGGTAAAGCCCCTCCTGGTGGCACATCTCCATGACTTCGCTCTTGAAATATTCCATAGCGGCATTGGTGCAGCGGTGCTTGCAGCCCTCCCGTGTATCGGCTGGTCTGTCCATGTAGGGCAGAAGCGGGACTTCATAAATCCGCAGGGAGTTGATGACGATATGCACATGGATATTGCCGCTGTGGTTATGCCCGTCCGGGTGGGTGCAGATTAGGGCTTGGTGTCCGGGGAAATGCTCCTTGCAGAACTGCTCGCCCAGCTCCTGCGCCCGGTCTACGGTCAAGCCGTTGTCTGTCCCGTCCCGTGGGTCAAAGCTGATGATATAGTGGTGGCTTTTCACATCTTCCCGTTTTTGGTTTTTCCCATAGTGGAGATTGGCTCGCATACAGGCAACGGCGAAATCCTCGTCCCCGCAGTTGAGGGAAGAAATGCGGTAATCCTCCCTCGGTATCAGCCGCCCGTTTTCATCAAGGGTGGGCTTCATGGTAAACTCGTCATGCTCAAATGTGAGGTAGGCTTCCGCTGCGCCATAGTCGGCATTTTTAGAGCTGATATGTTTGAATGTTGCCAACAGCGTCACCCACTTTCTGCAAGACTTCAAACTTTAGGGCAGCAAGGTCGGAAACCGCCGCCCGTACCTCCCCGGCAAGCTGCGGGTAGGGGCTGTGCCACTCGTTCAGCGTCCGGGCTATCTGGTTTAAGTTTCCGCCTATTTTTCCGTATTCGGCGGTCAGCTTCCCGACGGCGGCAAGCAGCTCGTCGTTGACGGGGGAAACGGTTATGATGGGGCGTATGGCTGCCCCGGTTATGGCTTGCCGGATAAACTCGGCTTGGCTCATGTTGTAAGCAGAAAACCTTTCCGCAAACTCGGCGTATTCTTCCTCGGTCATGCGTGTTTTGACTACCCGGCTGCGGTGCGGTGTGTTGTATCGTTTTCGCATGGTAAAAACCTCCTTTCGGCTGTGCGTGGTGTCCTCTCACTAATAGGAGAAAAACAGGGTGTGAAGCGGAACTGTTTTTGAAAAATCCGAAAAATATTTTGAGGGATTTTTAAGCGGCATAAGCCGCATGGCAGGGTTTGGGGAAGGCACTCCCCAACAAGATTCCCGCAGGGGCAAAATGAGCGAAAAGCGAATTTTGGTACTGCGGTAGAATCTTGCTCTAAGAAACTGCCGGACTGCCGTTCACTTCCTACTGCCACTTTTTCAAAAAATCGCAACCAACTTTTTTATAAAAGGCTGCCGGATTGCCCTCACTTGCTACTGCCACTTTTTCGGGAAATCTATAACCAGCTTTTTTCATAAAAGGCTGCGGGCTGGCATTCTCCCCCTTACTCCCTACAAACCACAAAAGAGCAGAATAGACGGACTTTCCGGCAAGAACTTTTCCGGCGGTTCGGTCTTTCCCGACAATAAGGCGTTTCGGAAGCTGTGTTTTGCCCGCTGTATGAAAAAAACGGCAATCTTTTTTAGCTTCACTGTCTAATACGGAACATTTGGAAATTTGCCAAAAATGGGCGCAAAAAAAGCAGCAAATCTTTTTCGGATTTACTGCTTTGTGTGCCGCTGCGGGGTGGCGATTATTCAATTTTAAAATGAAACATTATCTTATGATAGGGTTGTTTCTGTGTGACTGTCAGAGGAAAAGCCAAAAATTATCTATAATTATTTATATCAGGATATTTTCCTCCATCTTCATGTGAAAATGCTTCTTCAAAGTAATCAAGACTTTCAAATATAATATTGTTGTATAGTCTTTTAGATAATCAACAGCTTCGCCGTCGGCAGGGTTAATAAATTGATTATTTAATTCAGTCATGGTTAAAATCTTGAATTTGAATAATAGGATACAATTTAAGAACTATAAGGGTGTTTCATTTTATAATTAGATATATAATCATACCAACTGAACAAATAATAAAAAATACACCACCAATCCGCATTAATACTAAATATAGTTCGGTTGGTTCACCATTTTTTACTGTGAATAAATTTTCTATTTTCCATAATATTTTAGGATAACAGACCATACAAACTCCCAAAATCAATAATACCAACACCCATAAATAGTCCACCAATTTTCCCTCCTTTCAACGAAGTATCCTTGTATACATTCCCACACTATATCTTAGGATAATGTTACCATGAAAATGCCGATAAATCAAGCGTTATTCACGATATGATATGTAAAACCTCAAAAAATTTCGTCATTTTTAACAATGTTTGTTTGGAATAGTAGGGCTGCATATCAATTTTTTATATGCTACTTTATGACACTTAAGCATTCGCGCCCGGATTGTCGTTGCCGTAGCCTTCCATGAGGTTAATCACGCCCCAGATACCAAGCCCGGCTCCAAGTGCTACAACAAGGGTCTGCAAAACGTCTACTGCGCTATTGAAAAATGCCATAAATATATCCTTTCTGCCGCGTCTGCGGCTGTCCGGCAAGCGGACAAAAGGCGGTCAGCGTATGGTCGCCGCCGCATAAAAAAACCGCCCTCTGGTAAAGGCGGCTGTCCCCGCGCTGCGTAAGTCCTGCGGCGCGGCGGTATTCAGTTGTAAGGGGTGCGGCTCCTGCCGCTGTGTACTGCGCCGGAAAGTGGGGGCGCGTATCATGTAGCCGGTATGGATAGATGTGATTGCTTCAATCGCTCCTTTCTGTGTCCCGCTGTGCTGCCGGACGTTTTTTTCAGACTTGCGGGAAGTGAATAGCTTGCGTAGCAAGGTGTTCGCTTCCCGCAAGTTCACAAAGGGGTAGCTGCCGCAAGGCAGCGTAGGGGAAGTGTAGCTTCCCCTGTCCCCCGGCGGTCTGCCATGCTGTCACTGTTGCGGGATAAGCCCCCGGCGCGTGACATACTCCGTTGCAAAACGGCGGTGTTCCGCTTCCTTTTCCCGCCAATACTCCCATAATGCAGCGTCGGCGGCTTCCGCAACATTCATTAAAAACCGTTCAAGCTGCTTTTGTTTTTCCTCTGCGCTACGTTTCCTCATGGTCTGCGTCCTCCTGTAAGTCTGCTGCGTCAATCTCGTAATAGTCAAAAACCTCGTCGGGCTTGACAATGGCGGGGCGGCGTTTAAGGTGCTTTTCCATGTCAAAGGCGTTCTTCGGGTCTGCGTCGGATAGGTACTTGTATTTCGGGTGTTTCGTTATGTCGAATTTGTCCGAAAAGAACGGGCGCACCCCGCGTAGCTGCAAGATACATTTCCCTCCGTCCATGACTGCGATTTCATCTTCCGTCATAAGCTGCTTTCCCAATTTCTGATAGTTCAGCCCATGCGAAAGCTCCCGCCCTCTGGTTTCGGAAGTGTTGAAGCTGTCTATCGTTTCCTTGCCTAAAATCTCCGATATTTCTTTGAGGGTGGTTTTCTCCTTGCCGCCCAAGAAAAGCGTGGTGTCGCAGTTGCCGACTATGGTATCGGCGTTGTCCTTGTAGATTGCCTTTAGCTGTGACTGGCTCTGCAAGATGATTGACGCGGAGATTTCCCGGCTCCGTATCGTTGCAATGAGCTTTTCAAACTTTGGTATCTGCCCGATATTCGCAAATTCATCAAGTAAGCACCTAACATGGACGGGAAGCCGCCCGCCATATTCATCATCTGCTTTGTCGCATAAAAGGTTGAATAACTGTGTGTAGAGAATACTCACGACAAAGTTAAAGGTGTCGTCGGTGTCGCTGATAATCACGAAAAGGGCTGTCTTTCTGTCGCCTATGGTGTCAAGCTCCATTTCGTCGGTTTCCATAAGCTCCCGCAGCTCCTTAATGTCGAATGGGGCTAACCTCGCGCCGCATGAGATAAGTATGCTTTTTGCGGTCTTGCCAGAGACGAAAAGTCAAGGACTTTTTCATCAAATTCAAAAAGAAGTCACATTTTGCGGACTTCTTCACGAAGCATACGCTTGATTTTGTCCTCCATCGTCTCCTTGGCGGTCTCGCTGAAATGGACACGGACGATATAGGTGGTCTTGCCGATCTGCTTTCTGACAGTCGGGCAAGGGGTGCTGTTGGTTGCGGTATTGTTCATTCAAAATCCTCCTGTAAATGAAAAATGCCCGGTGACTGTTCATCATCGGGCGGTGTCGGTATGAGGGAACAAGGCAAGGCGGCAACATTAAGGTATCTATAAAAACCTTGCCGTCTTTGCCACGCTTGCCGTGTTCCTGTTGTCAGTCTCGGAGATAGCAGACCCATGCTGTGCCGTCTT
>NZ_JAFREI010000036.1:0-8168 GCF_017377595.1 Faecalibacterium sp. Marseille-Q0746
TGAATCACAAGACGGTTCAGAAACTCATGAAGCAGCTGGGCTTAGTCTGTCAGGTTCGCGCAAAAAGAAAGTACAACTCCTACAAGGGTGAAGTCGGAGAAGTTGCGCCAAACTTGCTGGAACGGCACTTCAAGACAAACCAGCCAAATCGAAAATGGGTCACAGATGTTACTGAATTCAAAGTAAACGACCAAAAACTCTATCTGTCTCCAATTCTCGATCTGTTCAATGGCGAAGTTGTCAGCTATAACCTGAGCCGCCATCCAAATTTCAAACAGATCACGGATATGCTGGAGGGCGCTTTTCAGAAGCTGCCAAATAAGGTTGACAATCTGATTCTGCATTCGGATCAGGGCTGGCAGTATCAGATGAAATCCTACCAAAATCTGCTGAAAGCAAAAGGAATTACGCAAAGTATGTCTCGGAAAGCCACTTGTCTGGACAATGCTGTTGTCGAGAACTTCTTCGGACTGCTCAAGACGGAACTGTTCTATCTGGAAAAATTTGATTCCATTGACCAGCTTGAAAAGGCTATTGTCGATTACATCGACTATTACAACAATCGCCGAATTAAATTAAAACTAAACGGCCTGAGCCCTGTGCAGTACAGGATTCAGACCGTTGGGGTCGCTTAATTTGATTTTTGTCTAACTTTTGGGGTTCATATCACACAGGTGCAGCGGCTCTTTTATATTGATTCTAGGTTCCGGACGCTCCGGGGACGCTTCCGGCAGCTTCGTACAGCTTTGCGCCGGCGGAGCCCCGGCAGCCTTCTTTTACTGCTCAATCGGCTTCATCGTGGGGAAAATGCAAGCAAAGACTCTATTGGTATCCATCGTGCTTCATTCGTATCCTTGGTGCCCGAAGAAAAGACAAAGGAAAATTATCATTTTACAATAAAATTCCCCTGATAGTGAGCAATCTTTAGACCATAGAGTTAAGACTTTCCAGAAAATCAAGTGCTTCAAATACAGTTGAAAAAGTTAAACAATTTTTACAGAGCCAATGATTTCGTTCATCGGTATCTTCAATACAAGGAATTTCCTTAATGCTTTGCAAACGCTTTTGAGCATACTTTATTGCCGTTGGATAATTAGGAGCAATTTTCCAAATGGAGTCTTTGTCGCCTTTCTTGTAAGTTGGGATAATCTTTTTAACATCTTCTACGAGTTTCTTTTTGTCCGCATCAGTTTGAGTGGGAGGAGCGCAGTCCTTAAAATGAAGCATAAACCAATACTCAACACAGCCAGAAGTCATCAAAAGCCGAACACGGATATTAGGCTTTTTTCGTAGTTTGCGAAGGTAATTAATGGTTTTTAATCGTTCACTCCATATTTCATCTGCCCTATCCTTTGATTCGACATCGAAAAAGAACCATATTTCATCTGTTGCTTCAGCTACATCTCTATATTTTTTATCCTTTTCAAATCTACTTTTTGTATCTGCAAATAAATTTGTAGAAGCCCTCTTTGAACATCGTTTAATTACAGCCACATCAGAGAAACAACTCTTTAAATAATCAATATACTGTTGCTCGCTCTCTCCTTCATAAAATACATAAATTAAAGGCTTAATACGTTTTACTTGACGAGGCATTACTCTACCTCCTCAATTTCAACATTCGGAATTGCGCCGTACTTGCCAAGAATATAATTTTTCTGGATGTTTTCCGTCGTTCGTGTTCCAAGTTCACTAACACTATAAAGCTCAGAAACACCATCCGCATTGCGCTTATCCACAAAATAGAATTGATCTTTCCTTAGCAAATCCATACCCATAAGTTCTGTATTATGAGTTGTGAAAACAAGCTGTGCACCGTTTGGATTTGTACTCTTGTTCTGGAATTTTGCAACGATATATGCTACCAAAATTGGATGTAGCTCCCGATTGATTTCATCAATCAGAAGGAGTCCACCCGTTCGCAAAGCTGATTCAATTCCAGGAGCAATTGACATTAATCTACGTGTACCATCTGATTCATCGTCCAAGTCCAATTTGTAAAGCCCTTTCGAGCCATCTTTGTTTTTTCCTTTGTGCGTTGTTTTAGCGTCAACTTGGTCAACCCGCATTTGTTGCATTTTCACGTGGGGGCTAGATGCCAATGCCTGTGCAAATTGCGATAATGCCCTTTTTAGTTCATCTGGCATATTTTCGGGGAATTTATCACTGCTGTCGATTTCTTGATTATTAACATCAAATTGGACATCCTCAATGCCGAGATCTGCGGCTTTTGCATAGTTTGAAATTGCTTTTAGCATGAGTGGATCATCAGTGTAGTTAATTAGTTGATCTGGAATATCTGCATAATCCCTCGAAAAACGAACATCCTCTCTAAACCATTGCATCGCTTTGACACAATCGGCATCATTCATTGTACACGCAACGGAGAAAAACAGTTGATTTTCTGATACCATTTTACCAATCAGCTTTCGAAGAGCTTTATCCTCTGTGAAGCTAAAATTTTGTCCTTCTCGATGAAAAACAGTTGCCCTTTGCCCTTTTGGTGCATGAAATAGGTGTTCTTCTAAAATCTTCTGCCGTGTCGCAGAAAATCCATACCAGTACTTTATACTGTTTTTGGTATAAATAAACTCAAATTCTGTCGGTTGTTCTGCAGAATAATCATTTAACGCAAATGAATGAACTGGAATCTCGGATTTTTCATGTTGTGTTCGCTGTGCATTTTTTATAAACTGAACGGCTAGCCAAAAAGCACGGATAACATTACTCTTTCCACCGCCATTTTTTCCATAAATCGCTACAGTTGGTAGAATTTTTTGACTTTTATAATGAATCAGACAATCTTTTTTACTGCCTAAGCCCATTGCCTCCATAGACATTATTGCTTCATCGCGAAATGAACGATAATTTTTAAACCGAAATTCTATCAGCATATTACAACCCTCCAATGATAGAGTATCACACTTTTGAAAGAAATTCAATCAAAAAAATCTCACTTTTGAAAAAAATCATACAAATTCAAGAAAAAGCGCACCTTCGGATGAAAAGTGCGCTATGTAAGAAAACTCTGATTCAGTTGTTGCTGCGATGCTGTTCCAGATAATCATCCAGAATATCCAGATCGACGATCGCCATCTTTTTTATGCGGAGGAGTGCGTGAGCTTCCTGTGCCAGCTTTCGGAACGAAATCTTTCTCATTGAATAGAGAGCCATTCCTTCCTCGTAGCCAACGTATCTCTTTTTCTTCTTGGCTAGAATTTTTTCCAGTTCGGGAACTTCAAACGAAGCAGGCGTATGTTCCATGACAGTCTTCTCCTTTGTCAAGGGTAGTGGTATACTTGCGTTATCAGGATATAAAAAGAGGACATCTCACGGTCAGCGTTTGCTGATGGTGAAATGTCCTCTTGGCTGTTTTCTCGTTTACAGTTCTCTGCTGGTAGCCAGAATGTGAGAATCCGTCTGTCCTAATGGGGATTTTTCTGCATCTCCGTCACTCCATGCGGAAATCCGTCAAGGATGTCAGCTTTCTGACATTTTCTGTGTCGGAATCCGCGATGTATTTCATTGTCGGAGACACAAAGATTACCACGTAGCTCAGTTAGATTCAGGGCGCATCGTGGGGACAGGTCAAGGAAGGCTCACAAATGGCTTTATTTTCCTTTATAAGCCTATCCATGCGGCTTCCTTTTTCCTGCTCCCGTACGTCACCCTACGCAACTCTCCACAACTTACCGGCAATTTGGTGTAAAAGTGGTGTAGTAGTTGGTGTAGTGGATTTCAGACCGAAATGCCCAGTTTACCGTTCAGATTTGCAAAGGAATGGGCTTTGGCTTCCTTGGTGGCTTCTGCGTAAATCTCCATCGTGGTGCTGATGTCCCGGTGTCCCATGATGTCCTGAATGATCTTCAGGTTGGTCTCATTTTCGCACAGCCGGGTGCAGAACGTGTGCCGGAGATTATGGCAGGAGAAAGGCGGCAGCAGCTGCGGCTCCCGTTTTTCCTTTTCGGCCTTTTCCAGTTCGGCTTCGTTGTATGCCACGCTGATGCGCTTGATGGCGCGGTTGACCGTCTGCGGGTTCTGCGGCTGGCCGAAGCGGTTCAGGAATACGAAGTCTGAGATTCCGTCGATCTCATATTCGCATACCAGTTCCAGCTCCTGCTGGTTGGCGCGTTCCTGTTCCAGTGCCTTCCGCACTTCGGGCAAGATCGGAATTGCCCGCTTACCTGCGGCAGTCTTGGGTGTGGACATAGTGAAGTAGCAGCCGCCCACCTCGTGGTCATGGTACACCAGATTGTGCTGGATGGTGATAAACCCACTCTCAAAGTCGATGTCGCCCCAGCACAGACCAACCGTTTCCGAGATGCGGCATCCGGTACCCAGCATGAAGGTAAACATCGGGAGCCAGTGCTGGAACTTCGGCGTTTTCTTGATGAAATTCAGAAACGCCTGCTGCTGGGGCAGGGTCAGAGCGTGTCGTTTGGGCGTTTCGTACTGGTGGGCGGCTTTTATAGCCGTCAGGACACCATCCGTGGGATTCACACGGATGTACTCATCGTCCACCGCCACCGCAAAGACCTGATGAAGAACATTCTGGATGGTTTCCAGCGTGTTCAACGCCATCTTGCCGTTGCGGACGATGCCATTGTAGTAGCTGCGGATATCCGACTTGCGAATGTCCTTGAGCTTCATCATGCCGATCTCATCCCGGACAAACCGATTATACATATAAACGTAATTGGCGAAGGTATGCTCTTTCAAGCCCACCTTGTTCTTACGCCACAGTTCAAACAGGTCATTCAGGGTCAGACTGCACTCCGGGATACGGATACCTTCTGCCAAGTCGTGCTGGATCTTCTCTTCCTTTTCGCGCAGCCCCTCCAAAGTTGCATCATAGATGGTATGGCGTTTTCCGTTTTTTGCAGTCCAACGGTACATATACAGCCCGTCGCTCTTGCGGTAGACCTCGCCATCTTTCAAAACACGGCCTTTATGATCTTTACGTCTTTGCATATAAACTCTCCTTTTCATTCACAGAATGTTGAAAAGGAGCCTTACGCCATGAGTATACCATGACGCAAGACTCCCTGCAACATCAAACGGTCAATTTTTGAACCGCATCAGATCGAGAATGCCTTGTCCAGATATTCGTCCAGCTTACGGCGTTTGATCAGCCGTTTGGTTCCGTTCCAAAGGACGAACTTGCATTCATCGCTATCGGTCATTGACCGCAGTTTATTGATACCGATCCCAGAGTAAGCCGCCGCTTCCTCCAAGGTCAGATTACTCTTTTGCCAAATCGGAACTTGTCGGGACCTAGTCCCTCCATCTTGCTGACGCAAGACCGTTCCGTTGCTTAAAGTCCCCACTGGGGACTTCATTGCTTCGCAAACGCAAACTTCTTTCACTTGCACCTCCAATTCCTTGTAACCGGGTGCCGGGGCAGAAAGTGCCAGCTTTCTGCCCCAAACGCTCCCGATGAGGTTCAGATTTCCGAGTGCCCCTCCTGTGTGCGGGGTTGTGCCGCTGGTTTGTTTTGTGCCTGTTCTGCCTGCAAGCGGTTCAGCAGTTGCAGAACGGAATCCCGTGCTTTCTCCTTGACCTGCTCCTTGCCTTTCTGCCGGACTTCCGGCTTCAGCAGCTTCTCCTGCAGACGTGCAGCGGTGGTTTGCATGGTTTTGAGAAACTTGTCCAGCACGGTGTCCAGACGGTGGGCGGCATATTCCCTCGTGGCTTTGGGAGCCTTGCGTTCTGGGGACAGCACCCACTTCTTCGTGTCCTCGATCATCCGCATATCTTCCTTCCGGGTTTCGGTGCGTACTACATCCGTCACGACCTCCACCGCCTTGTCGTAGGCCGCAGCCGAAACATCTTCCAGCAGGGTCTCCATATCCGAAACTTTCAGGGTCAGTTCGTCCAGCCTGTTCTGCTGGGCGGAAAGCTGCTCCTTCTGCTTGGCAAGGATAAAGTCCTGCTTTTCCAGATATTTGCGGCTGCCGTACTCCGCTTCTTCCTCCAATTCCAGCCCATGCCGCTTGGCGATCTCAAACAACATTTCCCGGCAGGCGGCATCGAAAGTGATCTTGCGGTTGTTGCGGCGACTGAGGGATTTAGCCGGGTCGGGCAGATCAAAACCCAACGCTTCCAGTGCCTTTTCCTGCTGGGGAGCTACCTCGCCGTACTTGTTCTCGCAGTCGAACACATGGCGTTCGTGGATGTGGGGCGTGCTTTCGTCCAGATGCAACGCCCAGTCCAGCACATGAACGTGGTTGCCAAACTTTGCCTTGAATTCCTCGATGAACTCCGTGACGATGTTCAGCAAATCCTCTGCGGAAGCGTGTTCATCCAGCGTTCCAAGCTGGTAGATAGTTTCTTCCGGGCAGGTCTTGCGGCTGGACAGCAGGTCAGGAATGGAGCGGTTACGTTCAGTGTGCCGGATTTTGGCGTTGCGCTCGTTCTGACCTTCGATGAAGGTTGTGTACCGGATCTCGTAAAACTGCCGTTCCACATCCGAGAAGGTTGCCGCCAGATCATTCGGGTCTTGTGGGTCGAGAGCCGAACGGAAGCCATGGAAGCAGTCCCAGTAGATGTTGACCTTGGCTCGTTCCGGGTCGATGTGTTCACTGTTGGCAAGGTTGAAACTTCGGTCATTGTGCTTGGGGTTATAGGTGCCGTGGGCCCCTGCTCGTCCGTTGTGTCGTGTTAATTTCAGATAAGCATCCCTCCATTTCGACTTCTTGGCGTGGGAGAATGCAGCAGCGGAGCTGCTGGATCTGCCGCCGTTTTGCGCCAGATAATACCCAGTAGGATATGACGCACAGCATCATATCACTGGGCAAGGCGTTCCCCCTTGACTCCCTTCAACGGGCCATTTTGGCCCGTTGATTTTGGCAAGCTGGCGGTCAAAGATTTGCGAATCCCTGCCCGCAGCTCGTCCGGCTTTTTCAGTTGGCCAAATTGACCAACTGATTTTGCCTGTTCCCAAAATGGTAACAGGCAGATAGACGGTCTGATAACGGCCATCCCACCCTGATTCCCATTTTGGGGAATTGGGTAGGAGCTGGTAAGTACCGTTTCCCGTCACTTACCACTCTTGGCAAACTGTCAACCTGACACTTTGCCCCCCCTATAAAGGAGAACTTTGGCGTTTTGCTGCGTACGTGTGTACGCAACAGGCGGCTTTCTCTGTACGCACGTACGCAGCGAAAGACCGAAAACGCACCATATAGGGGGATCAAAAGCGGGTCATGCCCGCCAGCTATTGGGGGTGAGGTCGGGCTGCACAAGGGCTTCGATGCCCACAAAGCCCCGGACACGCCGCCCGGACGAGTTGACGATGTTGTTGGTGGATTCCAGATTATACCTGCGCTGGTTGGCGATCAGCGCATCGCTGAACCCTCGTGCCTTGATCGCATTCAGGCTGTTCTCCTCGCACCACATCTTGTAGACCTCATACAGCTCTTTCGAGCTGGTGCAGGCATCCGCCTTCAGGCGGATGTAGCCCTCGGATTCGAGGAAATCGAACACGTTGTTGTTGTCCCGCTTCACCAGCTCCCGGTTGCGCTTGGCACGTTCACTCTCGGTGAACTGAAAACCGTTCTTCACCAGCTGCTGTAAGCCCTCAAATGCCCACAGCAGGATGCCCTCGACTTCTGCCGCCATCTTCTCGGCAATATCCGGGTCGTCCACACGGGACAGGGGCTTGTCCTTGGTGGTCAGAATGAGCTGGCGGCGGTAGAAGCCATCCGAGCGGTCATACAATGCCTGCAAATCGCCGTTGCTGAACGCCAGCAGGCGAGCGTACATCCAGCCCTGATAGCTCTGCTTGCCCTTGCGCTCCAAATCCATCTGCCCCTGTGCGGTCACGATGGACTTGACATAGTTGGTCTGACGCAGGGCTTCCATCCGCATATCATCGTCCACGCAGAGCAGGGTGTGCTCCAAATCGGCACGGGCAAAGCGGTTCTCCGAGATCTTGCCGATGCTGCCATCCTTCATGTTGCAGCCGAATAGCCGGGACAGCACCACACCGATCTGCGATTTTCCCTCGCCGCCGTTGCCCTTGATGACCATCATGCGCTGGCCCTTGTTACTGGGGATCAGGCAGTAGCCGATGAACTCCTGCACGGTGGGAATGTCCTCCGGGTAGAGCAGGTCGAACAGAAACCGCAGCCAATGGGTGGGCTGCGGGGCTTTTGGGTCATATTTGA
>NZ_JAFREI010000037.1:0-7709 GCF_017377595.1 Faecalibacterium sp. Marseille-Q0746
TGTATCTGGCGATTGCGAGAGAACCATATGCAGTAACAGTGGCTTTTCTGTTGTTACTTATAAAAGGAGGTCTACTTTATAAACGAGCTATGGCCGGTCGATAAGGAGTTGAGCCATACAAATTCAAGTTTGTCGTTCTAAAAATTCAACTGAATAATCCCAGCAAAAACCGCTGCTACATGGAATCCAACAAACCATGCAACAGCGGTTTTCCTTTACCGTTTTTTCCTCTGGTTGATAGGCGTTCCCGTTTTCTTTGATTTTTGGAGAATCCGAATAAGCCAGCGAAATTCTTCATCTGACAGATTTTTATAGTTGATACCGAGCTGCTTGCAGTAAAGCACTGCCAGTTTTTCCAAACGGCTGCCCTTGAAATTTTCGACCGCTTCCAGATTTTCTTTCAGTTCATTGGCAACAGTGGTCTGGGGCGCACTCTCACTATCCTTTTTATGGGTTTCCCGAATATCCCGGATAATCAGGTTTAGGTCATCCAGAACCATGTGGCTGAAATATTCATCATCACTGATATGGGCGGCTTGCAGCACTTTCAAATGTGGGTCATCTTCGCCAGGGCGATACCGTTCTATGATTTCATGTCGGACAGTATCGACAAGGGTGTTGAGGTTTTGAATCTGCATGGTGGCAATCCCATCCACATAAATCTCAATGTCCGCAAGAAACTTGATAAAGTCCTTATGGGTGGCAAGTTCGCAGAGCAGACGGTTGTTGATCCGACCGCTTTTCAGAAGTGCAACCATTTCATCGTTCAAATGCAGCTCCGTCAGTGGCGTGTTGATCTGCTCCCTGTTCTCTGTCCGGCACAGCAGATAATCGACGGAAACCCCATAGAAGTCTGCCAGCGTGATAAGGTTGCCATGATTGATTTCCTTAAAATCTTCTTTTTCATAACTGCCAAGGGCTGATTTAGAAATACCCGTTAGTTTTGATAGTTCTTCCAGATTTAAGCCTTTGTCCTTGCGGAGTTCCCAAAGGCGTTCCTGTATGCTTGTTGCTCCTTTCATGGGCACACGCTCCTTTCCAACGGTTTCATTGCTGCCGCTTATCTGGATTATATCACACTTTCCGTAATCGTGGAAATTTCTGATTTTTACCCTTAATTCCTACTTTGTGGACATACGGCACAGGGCACAAAAATGTTCTATGATACAGGTAGTTCATCGATGGATTATTCCAATCGAATGACCAGCCTGTGTGGGATATGCTTCCCCGGCGATGTAGCGCCATGAATTTTGGCAGGGATATGGAGGAACCCTGACCAAAACGAGCGTACCAAAGGGAGCGATACGCCGCTGTGAGATTCAGGGGAGGAACGACACCGGGGAGAACTGGCGAACTGACACCGAAATGATACCGAAACACAACAATCTGATAGGGGGGCAGTCTACCCTATCGCTGATACTTCGGGAGATTTTAAGCGGCTCTATGGCTGTAATTTTACCGAAAATCGCCCCGAAACCATACACTAAAACGGGAGGAAGCGCAATATGCCGAGAATGAGCAAAAAGAGGAAGTATGAGCTTTCCTTTTACCTCAATGACCGGGGGCGTGTCACTTACAACGAATTATGCCGGAAATGCCAGCATGGGTGCAAGCAGAGCTTCCGGGCGGTTGTGATTGACTGCCCCTGTTATTTATCCAAACGAGCAAAGAAAAAGGAGGAACACACAGAATGAATTTTGAATTTATGACGATAGACACACCATTGCCGCCCTGTATGCCTTTTCCCAGAGCGTTGACAGGATTTCCAGTCAGCAGCACCGCAAAGGTCATGTACTGCCGGATGCTGGACGCTATGCTCTCCAAAGGGCAGGAGGACGAGAACGGAATCCTCTTTGTCTGCTTCCCTGTCACAGCCATTGCCGCAGTCCTGTCCCGCAGCTCCATGACGGTCAAGCGTTCTCTGAATGAACTGGAAACTGCCGGACTTATCATGCGGGTGCGTCAGGGCATTGGAGAACCAAACCGAATTTATGTGCTGATACCGGGAAAGGAGGATGCTGCCCTTGCCTGATACCTCAAAGCTGGAAAAACTCAATCGGGAGTTGGAAAAAAGCGAAAAGAAACTGCGGAAAGCCATCAATGATGAAAAGGCATTGCAGCACCAGTTGAAACAGCTTACCCGAAAGGAACGGACGCACCGGCTCTGTACCCGTGGCGGTATGCTGGAAAGTTTTCTGCAAGAGCCGGAACGCCTGACAGATGATGATGTCATGCTGTTGTTGAAACTCATTTTTCACAGACAGGACACGCAGGAACTATTGAAAAAACTGCTGGAACGGGAGATGCCGGAACCCCCTTAGTTTACTAAGGGCGCAATTATACACCACCCAAAGGTTGGTGCATTGCGTTCTCCGAAGGCTCCTCGCCGGAGGGCTGTGATTTTCCGCAGTCATGGTCTGCTCCAAATCATACAGGGGACGCTACGCTTCCCCTGCGCTGGCTGTCGCCAGCTACCCTTTTGTGGACTTGCCGCCCGGAAACACCTTGCGCTGCAAGCTGTTCCCGTCCAGCAAGTTTTATCAGTCGAGCTATCCTTATCTACGGTAATTTAGTATAATAAGGTCAAAAAACAGAACGCTATCATTGTGCAACCGATATGCAACTGATAATTGCTTGATAGTTGGTGGTAGCAACACGGTAATTCAGATAGAATAAAGCCAACAAAGAAAGGAGGTCATCCAAATGTTAGTAAACATCATTATGATTGTAGTCGGAATAGTTTTCTCATGTATCTTTGTCGGCTTGCTTATCCTTGTTATTCGTGCATTGCTTAAATATATCCGTACAGAGAAATGAAGCCAACAGCAACATTAGGAGGTGGTCAAATGAAAGTAACCGTATTTATGATAATCGTTGGAATAATTTTCTTATGTATCTTTGTTGGTTTGCTTACCCTTATTGTTCGTGCATTACTCAAATATATCCATTCAAAAGATGTACGGCAGGAAAAATCCGTAGTGAGGAAATCGTTGGGTGAAGCACTCAAAGTACACAGAACACAGTGCAAAATGACGCAGGAATTTGTTGCTGAAACGATTGGTGTTAGCAGGCAGGCTGTTTCAAAATGGGAAAATGGAACATCCGACCCTTCCACATCAAATCTTTTTGCACTTGCAAAACTTTACGGTATTTCTGTTGAAGAATTACTAAAAGAAGTTGAATAATCTTCATGCAGATATTTTATTTCATCATCGGGCCACCCTGACCCGAACTTTCAAAACTGAATACCAGCCGCCCACCGGCGGCACCACCGAGCAGGAAATCTGAAAAGGTCTCCTGCTTTTTTTCTGCCCCAAATGAGGTGGTAAAACGCCACCCCATCCACCAATTACCGAAAGGAGGGACACGAAATGCCCTGTCCACACAACGAAATCTCGATTGTGCAGCGAAGCCAACAGCAGTCTGCGGTTGCCGCCGCTGCCTACCAGAGCGGCGAAAAGCTGTTCTGTGGATACGATCAGGAAGTGAAGCACTACCCGGAAAAGCGTGGTATCGTCCACAATGAAATCTTGCTTCCGGCAAATGCCCCACGGTCGTATGCAGACCGCAATACTTTATGGAACGCCGCCGAAGCGGTGGAGAAGCAATGGAATTCCCAGCTTGCAAGGCGGTGGGTGCTTACCATCCCCAGAGAGATACCGCCCGACCAGTACGCCGCCCTTGTCCGGGATTTCTGCAATCAGCAGTTTGTTTCCAAAGGAATGTGCGTGGATTTTGCCATCCATGACAAAGGGGACGGAAACCCTCACGCTCATGTCATGCTGACTATGCGGGCAATGGATGAACATGGGAAATGGCTTCCCAAGAGCCGCAAGGTTTATGACCTTGACGAGAACGGGGAACGGATAAAACTTCCGTCCGGCAGATGGAAAAGTCACAAGGAAGATACGGTTGACTGGAACGACCGCAAGTATTGTGAAATCTGGCGGCATGAATGGGAGATCATCCAGAACCGCTATCTGGAAGCCAACAACCGCCCGGAGCGGGTGGATCTCCGTTCTTATGAAAGACAGGGGCTTGATATTATCCCTACCGTCCATGAGGGTGCTGCTGTCCGGCAGATGGAAAAGCGAGGGATTCAGACCAACATCGGAAATCTGAACCGGGAAATCAAAGCCGCCAACAGCCTGATGAAGTCTATCCGGCAGCTTATTAAAAATCTCAAAGGCTGGATTATCGAGCTTAGTGAAAAACGAAAAGAACTGCTTGCGGAAAAAGCTGCGGAGGAAGCGGTATTTCTTCCCAATCTGTTGATGAAGTACATGGAGGTACGAAAGGCAGAACGGAGCGACTGGACACGGGCGGGACAAAACCGTGGAACTTCCAAAGACTTAAAGGCAGTCAGCGAAGCCCTGTCCTATCTTCAGAGAAAGGGACTTTCCACCGTGGAGGATTTGGAAAACTTTATAGAAACGTCCGGGAAATCTGCCGCCGACTACCGAAAGCAGATGAAGCCAAAGGAAACCCGCAGCAACGTGATTGACGCTATCCTTGCCGCCCGGACGGACTGTAAGGAATGTAAGCCCGTTTATGAGAAATACCAGAAGATATTTTTCAAGAAAACTAAGGAAAAATTCAAGCTGGAACACCCGGAGGTTGCCCGGTTTGAGAAAGCCAGTGCCTACCTTGCCAAGCACCCGGATGATAAGGACAGCACGAAAAAGGAGCTTTTGCAGGAACAGGCGAAGCTTGTGGGCGAAATCGCAGACTTGAAAGTACCGTTGACCGAGGTGCAGGAAGATTTGAAGAAGCTGCGGGACATCCGCTACTGGGTACGGAAAGCCACACCCGGCACAGAAGAAAGCAAAGAGCCGTCCAAGAAGCAGTCCCTCAAAGAAGTCTTGCAGGATAAGGCGAACGAGAAAAAAGCACAAAGAACTGTCCCGGCACAGACGAAACACAAACAACAGGATATGGAACTTTAACAGGCACTTGCCATTTTCAGATTGAGAATGATAAGTGCCTTTTCTTTTTTACAAGGAGGAATTGATTTGAATGTATTTGAAGCTGTGAAGCAGTCCGTTACGACAAGACAGGCTGCGGAGCATTATGGAATCCGTGTAGGTCGGAACGGGATGGCTTGTTGCCCGTTCCATAACGATAAAACCCCAAGCATGAAGCTGGATCGGCGTTACCACTGCTTCGGCTGCGGTGCGGATGGGGATGTGATTGATTTTACCGCCGTCCTGTATGGGCTGGGAAAGAAAGAAGCCGCCGTACAACTGGCACAGGACTTTGGAATTTCCTATGAGGACTGGAAACCGCCGGGAAAGGTAAAAAAGCCCAAGCCCCGGCAGAAATCCCCGGAGGAACAGTTTCAGGAAGCAAAGAGCCGCTGCTTCCGTATCCTTGCCGATTATCTCCACCTGCTTAGGGCATGGAGAAAGGATTATGTCCCGCACTCCCCGGAGGAAGCCGTTCATCCCCGGTTTGTGGAAGCCTTACAGAAGCAAGCCCAAGTGGAATATCTGCTGGATGTGCTGCTGTTCGGGGAGACAGAGGAAAAAGCGGCTTTGATTACGGACTACGGAAAGGATGTGATACAGCTTGAACAACGAATGGCAGAGCTTGCAGCCGCAGACGCAGCAAGAACTAAAAAACACCATGAACGCTATGCAGCCGCCCCAGAGCATTGAGGAAATCAAGGCGGGGCTGGAAACTACCGAGAAAGGCGGTGTCCGTCAGAGCATACGGAACTGCCTGACCGTATTCCAGCGTGACCCGCTGCTTTCCGGGGCTATCGCATACAACATTCTGACCGACCGCAAGGACATCATAAAGCCCATCGGTTTTCACAGGGAAAGCACCGCCCTGAACGATACGGACATGAAGTATCTGCTTCTTTATCTGGAAGAAACCTATGGGCTTACCAATGAGAAAAAGATTGATAACGCCATCGGGATTGTGGCGAATGAAAACAAGTACCATCCCATCCGGGACTATCTCAATACCCTTGTGTGGGACGGGACAGAACGAATCCGTTTCTGCCTGCGGCACTTTCTGGGGGCTGACGCAGACGATTACACCTATGAAGCGTTGAAGCTGTTCCTGCTGGGTGCAATCTCACGAGCCTTTCAGCCGGGGTGCAAGTTTGAAATCATGCTCTGTCTGGTAGGTGGTCAGGGGGCTGGCAAGTCCACCTTCTTCCGTCTGCTGGCAGTCCGGGACGAGTGGTTCTCCGATGATTTGCGGAAGCTGGACGATGACAATGTGTATCGCAAGCTGCAAGGTCACTGGATTATCGAAATGTCGGAAATGATGGCAACCGCAAACGCCAAGAGCATTGAGGAAATCAAGTCATTTTTAAGCCGGCAGAAAGAGGTTTACAAGATACCCTATGAAACCCACCCGGCAGACCGCCCCCGTCAGTGCGTGTTTGGCGGCACTTCCAATGCCCTTGACTTCCTGCCCCTTGACCGTTCCGGCAACCGCCGCTTTATCCCGGTCATGGTGTACCCGGAGCAAGCTGAGGTTCACATTTTGGAGGACGAAGCCGCTTCCAGAGCCTATATCGAACAAATGTGGGCAGAAGCGATGGAGATTTACCGAAGCGGCAGGTTCAAGCTGGCTTTCAGCCCCGCCATGCAGCGGTATCTCAAAGAACACCAGCGGGATTTTATGCCGGAGGACACCAAAGCCGGGATGATACAGGCGTATCTTGATAAGTACACCGGGAGCATGGTCTGTTCCAAGCAGCTCTACAAGGAAGCCTTAAACCATGCCTTTGACGAGCCGAAGCAATGGGAAATCCGGGAAATCAACGAGATTATGAACCAGTGCATTTCCGGCTGGCGGTACTTCCCGAACCCAAGAATGTTTTCAGAATATGGCAGACAAAAGGGCTGGGAGCGTGAAAACCCGGCAACGGACTCCGGCAACCCGTCTGAAAAAACGATGGATGGTTTTGTGGAGGTCACAGAACAGATGGAGCTTCCATTCTGAAAATGACCGCCCGTTGCACCCCCTGTTGCTATCCCGTTGCCGAGCCGGTTGCCGGGGAAAACCCCTTATTTCCGGGCTTTTCTCCCTTATAACAACCAAAACAACAGAAAAATAAAAGAAAAGTATAAATAGTAACCATCGCCAGATTGAGATTGTTTGCAAGGTCTTTTGAAGCCCGTTGCCGGACTTCGTTGCCGACACCCTCTGTCTGGCTATTTTCATGTATGGAGGATAACTGCCTATGGCAAAAAACAAAACAGAGATTCATGTGACCACTGTATTTGACGGGGAACTGGACGCAACCGATGTGTTCGTCAGTCTGATTTCCCAGAAATACGGTAAAACAAATACAAAAGAATATCTTGCTAAAAAGAAAGATATAGGCTATAATGAAGATGAGGTTCAAAAGAGCCAGATACCGTCTGGATTGTGTGGGTAAATGGCTATGATGAACGAAATGGAATACAGAACAATCGGTTCGGCACTTGCCGGGGGTTATCGTGCAGCGGTCTATTGCAGACTGTCAAAGGACGATGACCTGCAAGGCGAAAGTGCCAGTATCGCAAACCAGCGTGATATGCTGGAAAAATACTGCGAAAAGCAGGGATGGGAGGTTGTGGCAGTCTATCAGGACGATGGCTTCACAGGTCTTAATATGGAGCGTCCTGATTTACAGAGAATGTTGAGAGCCATTGAGCGCAGGCAAATCAACCTTGTCATCACGAAAGACCTCAGCCGACTGGGGC
>NZ_JAFREI010000038.1:0-7492 GCF_017377595.1 Faecalibacterium sp. Marseille-Q0746
GTCAGTCTCGGAGATAGCAGACCCATGCTGTGCCGTCTTTCTCGGTCACAAGTCTGTCCCCGATACGGCTCTTTGCCGTTCTCATGGTGCGTGAGGAAATCCCACGCTCATTGACTGCCTTTTCCAGCTCTGCGCTCGGCATACGCTTTCCGTCTGCAAGCAGTTCCAGAATGAGCATTTGCGCCTGTGCGGTCTTGCTCTCGGTCTTTGCGGTGTCTGTCCCGGCAAGAAGCTCGTCAGCGGTAATGTCATAAGCCCCTATCCACTCAAAGCCTTTCTCGTCTCCCAGAGAAAAGGCAAGGGACTGTCCGGGCGGCGCAAGGGAGCTTTTCTCATGGATAAGCACCCTCGTTGTGGGGCTGTCCTTCAGCTTGCCAATAAACAGCAGACTGCGGACTGCCGCCGTAATGTCGATAGACCCCAATCCCCGGTAGGTGCTTTGCGTTCCTGCGGCTTTGTTGAGGTGTCCGATCAGCACGATAGCGCACCCTGTAGCCTGTGCAATGTCTCCCAGACTGCGGAAGATGGGACGGACTTCATTTGCCCGGTTCATATCCACATCTGCGCCCATAAACGCCTGCACCGGGTCAATGATAACCAGCCTTGCGTTGTTCTCACGGATTGCTCTTGCTATGCGCTCATCGGCAAGGGTCAGCGGTGTGTCCCTATCGTCAATGACAAGCACTCTTTCAAGGTCTGCTTCCGCTTCCATCAGTCGGGGCTTGACGGTATCGCCCAGACCGTCCTCTGCGGTCTGGTAGATGATGTTGAAAGGCTCAAGGGTCTCCATACCGGGTAAAGGCTTTCGGTTGGTGCAAGCCGCCGCAAGACGCATGGCAAAGTAGGTCTTGCCCTCGCCGGGGTTGCCCTGTATAATCGTCAGCTTTCCAAAGGGGATATAGGGAAACCATAGCCAATCCACGCTCGTCAGCTCCACATCTGCCATGCGGAGCATGGGGACAGGCTGGGCGGTGGGCAGCTCTCGCAGCGTGATTGTCTCGGCTATGAATTTGCGGCTGGGAATGTCCCCTTGCTGGCGGAGAACATCGTTCCAATCTTTCCTTGCCGGGACAAGGCGAATGACGGCGATCTCACCGGAAATGGACTGTGCCAGTCGGGTGCAGGCTTCATTTCCAGCGGTGTCGCTGTCAAGGCAGAGGAACACTTTTCGGGTGTCCTTGCGTTCAGAAAGAAAACGGTCAAGGGCTTTGCCAGAAACGCCGCCCAGGGCAAGATAGCTCCTTGTCTGCCAATCCTGCGGATAAAGGCAGATAAAGGACAAAAGGTCTATCGGAGCTTCAAAGACAAAGAGCTGGTTGCTGTTGCCCTCATATCGGAACGGATAGGACTTGTCAGACCCGGCAATGTCCTGTCTGAATGGGTCTGCCGTTCCTCGCACATGGGCGTATCTCGGTGTGCCGTTTCGGTCTCTGCCGACAAACACAACATTGTGCCGCTTTGCGTCCTCGTAAATATCCCCGGAAAGAAGAAAAGCCTCAACAAGCGTTTTGTTGAGACCTCGGCTTTCGCAAAGATATTGAATTGCTCTGTCGGCTGTTCTGTTGTGCAAGGGCAAGTGGAACGCTGTGGGCGGTGCTGTGGTGGCTTCGGTCTGCCCCTCGCCGCTTTCGCCGGTCAGGAGCTGGACGGCTTCGGGAAAGGATTTTCCGTAAAACTCCATGACAAAATCAATGGGATAGCCGCCCTTGCTCTGGCTGTGGCGAAACCATTTGTTTCCACGAATGGTCAGGCTGTCATGTTCTTTCCAGCGGTATTCTCGTCCGCTTTTGATAAGCGTCTCTCCCTGTGTACGGAGAAAATCTTCCAGACTGACGGCGTTTGCCCGGTCAATCTGTGCTTGGGTATAATTCATCGGGATAGTTCCTCCTTTTTGTGTCGTGTTTGGGGTCGATTTTGGAGCATTTGTTCCTCTGTGCGCTCGTTAAATCGGGCGGCAGTATCTACACATGACTTGACCTTCCAAAGACGGTGTAAATCGTCTCTGACGGTCTTAAACTCGCCATAGGTGGTTTCGTGCGCCTGTTCCAGCTCGTCATACTCGTCGGACAGCTTTTTCATATCCACCTTGCCGTCTGGGAACTCCCCGGTCAGCTTTCGTCTGGCGGCGTAGAACTGTATCAGTTCCGCTTCATGCTCTGCCTTGTACTTGGCTCTGGGCTTCTCAAACTTGATTTTCTGCAAGCCGTCATAGACAGGCTTCAAGTTCTGGAAAGCAGCGGAGCTGTCATAGAGCTGCTTAATTGCTTTCATTCGGGCGGTCTGTTCGTCCAGCGTTTTCTTCAAGCTCTCTGTGGCAGCACTGTGTTCGCTGACACGGTGTTCCAAATCTTCAAGGGAGTAAATGCCGTTTGCCCGGAGATAATTGAAAGTCTCGTTCATCTCCTTTAGGTTGCTGACCTTACCTTTCTGCGAATATGCCCCGGCTCTGCGGCTGGTGTAATAGGCGTTCAGCAGAGAAACAAGGTTGGGTGCCTGCGGCTTGGCAAGCTCTGCTTTTGCTTCGGCAATCCAATCGAACAGGAGAGCGATTTTCTTCTTAATGTCCCGGATAACGGCATTGGTGGCTTTGATCCAGCGGTTGAACTCGCCTTTCTCGGTGCGTATGCCTTTCTTCTCCATTGCCCGGACGGTTGCGCCCTCATGGACAGTGGGAAGAAGCTCCACGCCCTGACGCTCATAGCTTCGGTGGTCGATACGAACATCAAGCCCTTTCTCCGCAAACTTGGCGTTGCATAGTTCCGCCCATGTCTGCCGCCAATGTTCCAGCGTTTCGGGACTGCCCCAGTCGGTAGTGGGAACGGCGTTGAACACAAACTTTCCGTCTGCGTCTCGGATACGGTTGCCGTCCTCGTCCAGCTCATACACCCGGCGTTGCTTTAGTCCCCATTTGCCGTTCTGCTCGATGGGGCGGATGGGGCAAAGCACATGAAAATGCGGGTTTGGTATGCCGCCGTCCTCCCTGTCTGGCTGGTGTACGGCGAAGTCAACCACCATGCCACGGCTCACAAAGTTCTCCAACAAAAATTGCCTTGCAAGAGCGATGTTTTCCTCAAGGGAAAATTCATTCTGCAAGGCAATGTCAAAGCTGTATGCAAGCTGGGCGTTCTTTCCACGCTCGGCTTTTTCCACGGCGTTCCATAGGGTCTGGCGGTCTGCGTATTCTGGCGGTGCATGGGACGGCAGGAAAATATCGGAGCAGATCACGCCGCCCTTGCGGGTGTAGTCGCTGTATTCGCCGTAATACTCGCTATACAATCGCTCCCCGGCACGGTAGGCGGCAGAAGCGATAGCGGACTGTCCTGCGCTTCGCTTAGTCTGCGTGACGCTTAGATGAAATAGTGCCATCGGCTTTCAACTCCTTTTCCCTGTTTGCTTGGCTGATATGGGTAATCGCCATGTGACGGACGGCTCGCTGGACTTCGGACAGAGAAAAGATGTGTTCCATGAGTTCCGTCATTTCGGTGCGTGTGAGATCTTTGACCTCCGGGGCAAGGCTCTCAACCGTGCCGCCCAGATTGCAAAGGCGGTGGGTGCGCTTGGTGCGTTCGCCTTTCTCCAGATATTTCTTTCTGTTCTCCAGACGCTCCAGCTTGTGCTGTTCCTGTAAAAGTTGTGTCTCGGCTCGTTCCTTTTCGGCTCGAAGCTGGTCAATGGTTTTCGGTTTTGTCATTGGAATTGACCTCCTTTTTTGAAAATGGGGATAAAAAAAGACCGCCGACTTTGTGCGCAGAGGGCGCAGGTCAACGGTCAGTTTTTCGGTATTCAGTTTTTTCAAACTTGCTGGCGGCGAACAGCATTTTATGCTGTTTGCGGACGGCAAGTCCACAAGGGATAGCCGCTTTAGCGGCGCAAGGGGGTGTAGCCACCTTGACGGAACGAAGTGACGCAACTTTCTCGGTCGGGCAGTTTTCTTCTGCTGACAGAGAATGAAGCTCCGCAGGACGCACATACTCCCGATAGGAGAGTATAGAAGTGCGCCCTTTAGTTCCTAAAGGGATTTTCTTCTGACCCAAATTATATAAAATGTAGATCAAGACATTTCTAAGAGGTACTCTCAGATTTTCACAACATAAGGTTCATCTTCAATAATACCCTGATCGTGGGTAACAATGATAACCGTTTTACCTTCTTCATTGAGTTCGTGCAATAACCTCATAACAATATCTCTATTTTTCTTGTCAAGTGAGCCAGTAGGTTCATCTGCCAAAACAACAGAACATTTTTTCATCATAAGACGAGCTAAAGCAACTCTCTGTTGTTCACCACCGGAAAGCTGATAAACTTTTTTGTTAACTTCCTTTGATAACCCCACACGATTAAGAGCTTCTTTAAGTGATACTTTAGTTCGGCTTGATTTTTTAATCAAACTTAAATTTTCTTTAACTGTCTTATTTTCAAGCAGTGCAAAATTCTGAAAAAGAAACCCCACTGTATCCGCAAAAAAACTGTTTTTATTTTTAAGCCGGGTAATATTCAGCCCTTCGATTATGATACTGCCGCTATCCGGTTTTTCGATACCACCAATCATATTGAGTAAAGTGCTTTTTCCACTGCCGCTATCGCCGCTGATTACTACAAAACTTCCATCCGGAATTTCTAAATTAAAGTTAGAGAAAATTATTTTCTCTCCAAATGCTTTATTTAAGCCACGAATTATAATCATAAACATCCTCCCTTCAATGACTTTGAGATATTTGTTTTTTCAACCCACATAATATTTGTGAAAATGATTGCCATTTCAATAATGGTGAGCAACGCTCCAATCAGTAAAGCAATCCCGACACTTGCGTTAGATATAAAAATTGAAACAATGCAAATCAATATCACAACGGCTATATTTTCTAAGAGATTAACGGAAATAAATCTTTTGTGCCTTTCATAAAAGCGATAGCCCAAAACCTTTTTGAGGGAGATTTCCATCGCATTAAGTCTAAATTCCATTTTCACTTCAGATATGATGATAGCGATATCTAACAGCAATACTAATACGCAAAGAGAGCTTATAAAGCCAATCAGTTTCACGAGGAAACTATGACTATAAATGTAATCCTCTCCGACATTCGTCAGCATAAAATAGTGTGAACCAAGCTGTTCTGAATATTTTTTCGCAACACTGCGAATTGTGCTTTCATCGCATCCGTAGATTACCTCACCATTATATGTTCCTGTTTCGATATAACTTCCATTTAAAGCAACAGCCTCATTTGCCTGATAAATCACAATCGGATTTGTTACTCTTGACAATCCGTCAATAGCCTCTTCTCTGTTCGAATTGAGATAATAAAATTGTTCTCTGCCAGAATATTCTTTATAAACAACACGCAGTTCTTCTGCATTTTGGGTAAGAGAGCCAATTTCCTCTTTTGCGATATCTTTGTATGATTCCGCATTTCTTCCCTTTGGCACGAAGACCACGATATCCTCTTTTTCATCATCTTCAGTAAGCATATCAGAAAACCCTTGTAGCATATCTCTGGCATTATGATTTACAAAAATATAATTATCCGTATCGCTTATCCGGCTGCCTATGCAGACCACCGGATTTATCGTGTTGTATTCATTTTCGTAAAGGTCATTCCAAAATTTGCTCTCTTTGGATTCCTCCTCATTTTCTTCAAAAGGAGGTTCAATCTGCATAACTCCAAAATAATAATCATTATAATGATTTTCTAAAAGAGTAGTGTTTGTAAGTAAATTACCTTGAATGCTACTGAGATTTGTAGTTATTGTAAAAATTGTCATAGCAGTAGCAAATACTTTAAGACCGTTCAGAAGATAAAACATACCTTTTTTATCTGAAGCATTGGCAAAGGCTTTTTTTACATCAAAGCGGACAAAAGCAGCATAAGGAATTACGGAAAGAACTGCTCCGGCACAATACACTGCCAAAATGAGATGATCTTCATACGCTCCCGATATAAATTGAGAAACAAGCAACTTTGCTAAGACGAATAATGCAGCATATGAAATCATATCAGCCACTACAGCTTTTAGAGCAATCACAGCAGCATTTTCGCCCAGAGAAGCTCGTACAACTACTTCCTTTTGCCTGCGTATCACCTCAATCATATTAAGTACAATCATCAATATGGCAACCAGGCCCCAAACAATGAACATCATATCAGTTTCGGTTGATTGCCAAAACTCTGGCTGCGATATAGAATATTCTTTTGCCAAATCTTGATATGTGGCAATAATGTCATCATCATCACCGATATAGCTGACCATTATTTCCTGTCCATTGCCTGTGTTTTTTGCTTCTCTAAAATCTTCAAATTCTATTACGGTGATTCCACCTATCAAAGCCGTATATGTTTTTTCCTCAATATCCATTGTGCTTTTAAGACTATCCCGAACAACGGTATCATCACCATAAATATAAAGTCTTGTCTGATAATTAGAAACTCTCTGATTAAAAGTCGAAAAAATATGAACACCATGCTTCTCAGCTGTATCTTCTGCATTGGCTAAAAATGAATCCATATCGTCATTAGTAGTTGTGTATCTGGACGATAAATAATAAGCACCATTAAAGTTCCAGAGCATATTTTGATATACTTCAGCTTGCATAACAAAAGCAAAAATAATCGTAATCAACAGCAATATATTTCTTATATGTTTCATTTGAAATTCTTAAACCTCCTTTGAATAGGTAACAGACACACGATTGCCCAAAATACTAATATGGATTTTTTCATACAACCACATTCTCTTGTTAGATTCTAATTTTCCGTTTTCTTTATTCGCATAAATTGTACCATAAAACTCGTGAACAATTCTACCGTAACTTTGGACTACATGAGAAAAGTCCGAACAGTTTTCTGCCCGGACTTCCTCGCTCAATCATAAATCAATTCCACTTTCACAATCTCCTCTGCCTGTGCCTTGCAAGCGTTCATCTGCCGCACCCATTCCATTTGGTTTTCGGCTTTCAGTTGCTCGGTCACGCCGTTTTGCTCTGCCAGTGACCGCACGATCAGCTCCATGCGGTTTCGTGCTGTTTCGTCAATCTCGGCGCAATGCTCAAAGAGCTTGTCGGATAGCACCAGCTCATTGAACAGTATCGGACGGTGCATTTCCAGATACGCCTTGCGAAGTCTGCCGTAGTGTCCGAGGGGCTTGGTCTTGCGGATAATGATGTTTGGGATAAGATAATCGCCGTTCTGTGTGTAAGTGATATTCATGCTGTTTGTACTCCTTTCATCGGCTCTCTCTGCGGTAAACTGCTGACAGGGACGAACACGCCCTTTGCAATGTCCTCCGCACGAATGGCGGCTTTCTTGGCTTCGATTTCTGCCTTTTTCCGCTTTTTGATTTTGTCCTCGTATCGCTTCTGTGCTCCGCTGGCTTTCCGCTTCAAGTAGTTCTGGTGGAGCCTGTCCTTGCGTTCCTCACGCTTGCGGATTTCCTCTAATTCCTCCGGGGTAAGCTCCACTTCGCCAAACGCAGGGGGAACGAAACGACCCACGAA
>NZ_JAFREI010000039.1:0-7276 GCF_017377595.1 Faecalibacterium sp. Marseille-Q0746
TGAGATTTGACTTGTTTTCTTTTTCAGCAATCAAAACCAACTGATCTCCGGATAACAGCTCATCAATGGACACAGAGAAATATCTGGATATTTCCTTTAATGAATCTATGCTCGGATATCCTCTTCCGGTATCACATAGTTAAAGATATTGGTATCATTCAATCAATTTTGCCGATAAAGCGGTAGAAGATTTCTACCTCCTGTTCCCGGCTTCCATCCTCACCTTTGACCGCTTCATGGACAACGATTTTTTCAATCAGCGTATTCAAAAGTTCGGCGGTCAGTTCTGTTGGATTGACGCACTCTTTCATCAAGGCAATCCATTTTTCTGCGTCTGCGGCGTTCTGGCTTTCAGTGGCGATAGCGGATTGAAGCCGCTCAATCTTTTCGTCCAGTTCAGCCTGTTCGCTTTGGTACTTCCCGGACAGCATAGAGAAGTTGTATTCCGTGATACGCCCCGCCGCCCAGTCCTCATACATCCGGGCAAACAGGGTATCGACTTCGGCTTTCCGCTTCTCCGCTTTGTTCAACTCTGCAGCTTGCTTCTTTCTTGCGGCGACCTGTCCCTTGTCATTGGCGTTTAACAGCCGCTTCAAGAGCCGTTCTTCATCATGCTGTACCAGCCCCGACCAGTATTGCAGACGGGAAAGGACATAGGCGTAAAGCACATCATAGCGGATATAGTGCATGGAGCATTGGCGTGTGCCCTGTCCGTACTTGCTACAATGATAATGGCCGTAAGGCTTGCTGTTCTGCCTGTTCTCCCCATAGGACAGCGACCAGCCGCAATCCGCACATTTTACCAATCCGGAAAAAATCTGTGTTGTACCGTCCTTGCATTTTCTGCGGCGGTTTGCTATCTGCTCCTGTACCTGCCGGAAAACCTGTTCGCTGATAATCGGCTCCTGCGTGTTCTCCACCCGCACCCATTCACTTTGGGGCTTGCGTATCCTCCGCTTGTTCTTAAAGGAAATGTTTGTTTCCCGGTAGTGGATGGTATGGCCGATATAGGTTTCATCTTTCATAATGCTCTTGACCTGCGCTATCGTCCATGCGTAGCTTTTTTCCTCCGGCGCACCCGCATAGATGTTTGCGAAAGTCCCGTCACGCTGAAAGTTGATAAATCCCGGCGTGGGAACCTTTTCCGCAATCAGTATGCTTGTGATACTGGCTGCCCCTCTGCCATGAATGGCAAGGTCAAAAATCTTCTCCACTATCCAGCGGGTTTCCTCGTCGATTATCAGCTTGTTTTTGATTTCCGGGTGTTTCCTGTACCCGATGGGAGCATAGGCACCGATACGCTGTCCTGTGGCAAACTTCGCTTTGAAAGCGGCCTTTACCTTGCGGCTCGTATCTTTCGCAAACCATTCATTGAACAGGTTTTTGAACGGGACAAAATCAGAAAGCCCTTTCTCTGTGTCCTCATTCTCCGCAACGGCGATGTAGCGCACCCGTTTTTCCGGAAAGAGAAATTCCAGATAGTAGTCCATCATCACATGTTCCCGCCCGAAACGGGAAAGGTCTTTCGTGACAATGCAGTTTACTTTTCCGGCTTCCATATCGTCCATCATGCGCTGAAAATCCGGGCGTTCAAAGTTCGTCCCCGACCAGCCATCGTCCACATATTCACCGACTACATGAAGCCCCTGTTCCTTTGCGTACTGTTGCAGGATTGTCCGCTGTGTTTCAATGCTTACGCTGTCACCATAGTTTTCATCGTCCCGGCTCAATCTCATATAAAGCGCCGTGTTGTAAATCGTAGTATTGTAAGGTTGTTTCACCGTTAAAAATCCTCCTTCTAAAGAAACAACCCACGCTTACAATACTTTTGCTCTATGGCAATTATATCATAAGCGTGGGCGCGTTATCAATGATGGGCTATCAGGTTGAAGCGGCTTTTTCTGCGGTATGCCGCACCACATCTACAATCAGATCACCGAGGGGCTTCCCGCCTGTGGCGAAGTGTTCGGAGATTTTTATACGGTTGTTCCCACATACAAAATACTGCGTGCCGTTCTCTGCTTGTATGACCTGCCCTGTCCGGGGTGTAAAAATATCGCTTTCGCTTTTTGCCATCCAGTGTCCTCCATATTCAGTTTTCAAGGTACAATGCCGCACAGGGGCGGCGAAAATTTCTGCTTATATCTATCACCTTTCCTTTACCGTGTGCCGCTGCTGCCGTTTCAGTTCCGCCAGTATATCCGGCGGGATACGGTCAACCAGCCGCTGTAAATTGTCCAGTTCGCTTTTCAGCTTTGCCCGTTCTATCGTATCTTTCATCTTGTCTTTTTCACTGGCCTTTGCCCTTGCTTCCAGCTTTTCATTTTCCGCCAACAGGTCATTGATTGTGACCTTGTACTTTTTCAACTGCCCGGAGAAGTTCTCCATCTGCGGGAACCACTTTTTCAGCATGGAGAGGGCTTCCTCTTTTTTCTTTCCGGCGTTCAATGGGTTAATGCCGTCAAGGGCGGCTTCAATGGCTCTAGCCTGTTTGGAGAGGGAAACCGCCTGTTTGAAAAGCCGGGTGGGGATATGCTTCCGGCCTGTCTTGCTGGCACTCTCCCCACGCTCCAAGTCGGGATATTTCTCCACCATATAGGCGTGAAAATCGTCCTGCCACTTCGTCAGGTTTGCCCGGTTGCCGATAATCTCCTTTGCACACAGGCGGTTGTCCTTTGTCAGCGGAACAAAGGTCAAATGCAGGTGAGGCGTTTTCTCGTCCATGTGTACCACCGCCGACACGATATTTTCCTGTCCTACCCGGCCAATGAGAAAATCCGCCGCCCTTTGGAAGAACGCCTGTATCTCCTTTGGGGATTTCCCTTTGAAAAACTCCGGGCTGGCGGTTATCAGCGTATCGACAAACCGTGTGCTGTCTTTCCTCGTCCGGCATCCAGCCTGCTCAATCCGGCTCTGAATGAAGTGGTAATAGCGTCCCTCCGGCTTGACGATATGGAAGTTGTATTTACTCCGGCTTGTGTCAATGTCGGGGTTGCTGGCGTATTGTTCTTTCTGTCTTTCGTGATGGGCTTCCAGCGGCCTTGCCGGGTTGCCCTTGTGCTTCTCAAACCGCAAAATTGCGTGTTGTGCCATTCTGCTCCTTTCCCCATCCCTTTCCTATCCGGGGTTTTCCACAGGGAAAATCTCACAGGAATTAGCTCGGATAGGATTGGAATGGATAGAATATAAATCAATCTTTTTATCTTTGTATTTCTATATACCGTCCGGTTTCCGTACTCCAAGAGGGTTGATTTTCGTACTTGTCAAGTGCGGTTTTCAGTCCTCCGGCGTACCAGAACGGGATTTCTTGAAGTCGGTGTTTGGAACCGCTTCAAAGGATTTTGGGTAGATGCGGTTGGGTTTTCCACAGCCCTGCTTCTGGATCTCCACCAATCCGGCATATTGCAGTTCTCGCAGGGTGTTCACCGCCTTTTGCCGCCCACAGTGGAGCAGGGCGACTACCTCGCAGATTGGATAGTACAGGTAAATGCGCCCGTACTCGTCCGCCCAGCCGTTCTTACGGGACAACTCCGTCCGGCGTAGGATAAAGGCGTACAGAACCTTTGCCTCGTTGGACAGGGGCTTGAATGTGGGGGTTTCAAAGAGAAAATTCGGGAGCCGGGTGAAGCTGAACGCCTTTTCTGGCTGATGGATATAGATGGTATTTGTCATAGTGCGTTTTGTGGACGGTTAGAAGCCCGTTTTCCGGGGTGGGCGATACTTTATACCACCCGCCCCGGTTTGGGGCTCGCAAAACCTGATAAATCAAGGCTTTTTTCGCTCCTAACTGTCCACAGCAGACCTCCTTTTCCGTTCACTTTCTGTTTTCTGCCGCCTGTGAACTCTGGCGGCACAGCCGGGGCAGTATTTTGCCCGGTTGGATTTGGGGACGAACACGCCGCCGCAGACCGCACAGCGTTTCAAGTCCTTATCCCGGAAAATCTCCGCTTCCAGCGTTCCGTCCAGCGGCAAAACCGCCCAGCGGAACCACTTACAGCAGACCGAGAAAGAAACCGTCTGCGGGCAGGTGCAGGTGTCCCCATCGTCAAGGGCAATGCAGTTGCCGTCCTCACAGCAACAGCACTCCCGGCGTATCAGGCTGGCCGCCTGTTTCCTCTGCGCCGGTGTCATGCGGTAAAGGGAACCGTCCGGCCTGCGTTCCAGCGGCGGCAAGTCTTTATAGGGGTTATCTCTCATGCGTTCCCTCCATTTTGCTTTCCGTTGCCGTTCTCCCCGAAAAGGTTTCCTGCCCCATTCCTGCGGCGTATTCCGGCGTTGGCACGCTCCCCGCAACTTCGGGACATTTTGTCCCGAAGTCCGGCTCCTTGCGGTGCTTCCCCAGCCGGGGTATCCCTTTTCGGACGGTCATTCTGTTTCCAAGGTGCTGTCCATCGATGAACTACCCTAAGTCTACACGAAAAAAATGCAATCCCCGGAATTTTGCGAGAATTGCATTTTGATGAAGTTTACACTTTGGAAATTGCATTTTTGCAATCATTCTGTATAATGGAAGTGTGTGGAGGAGGTGCGTATCTATGGCTTTACCCGGAACACCCGGACAGCGGATTTCCGATTTATGCAACGGGAACCATATCACACAAAAGGAACTTGCAGAGAAGATAGGCGTTTCCGCTTCCCAGTTGAGCCGCATTGTCAGCGGCGAGACGAGAACGGTCAGCAGTGATATTCTCATAGGAGTGGCAAAGGAATTTAAGGTATCGACAGACTATATACTGGGCTTGTCCACCGTGAGCGTCCGTAAAAGTTACGATATTTCTGAATTAGGTTTGTCAGAGGGAGCCGTGAGGGGGCTTGTGACGGGTGCTGTTGATGTGCAAATACTCAATCGCTTACTGGAACACAGGAATTTTCCCAAGCTGATAGATTTGATACGGATTTATTTTCAGGACACGGCGGCAAAGGGGATAATGGCACGTAACCAGCTTATCGAGATGGCAACGGCTTCCCTGTCCGACTTGATGAAAGAACACCCGGAACACCGGGCGGAAGCAAAGCAGGATTTACAATTTTTGAACGCCCAGAAGATGGGGGAACATGAAGCAGAGATTGAGAAAATCAAAAATGTGTTCCTTGCTATCCTGCGGGATATTAAGAAAGACATTGATAACGGAGAACAGCCGGGGGAAGCTGTGACCGCCGCTATGTTCCAAGCCATGCGGGACGCACTGTCGGAGCAGAAGCAAAACCCGCTTTCCATTGACGATGTAACAGCAATGATAACCGGACAGATCGGACAGCTTGCGCCGATGGACGAAGAAACTGCCGACCTGTTCCAGCAGCTGGCGAAGAAAATGATGACGCAAATGTTAAAAGATAGTGATGAGAAAAAAGGAGATTGATTTTATGAAAAAGATACTTTCATGCTTTTTAGTATGTGCTTTTTTATGTACGGGTTTATATGGGTGTGGTAGTAAAAAAACAGAGCTGATTGAAGAAGCCAAAGACCTAACACTTTCCCAAGAAATTTCGATAACCCCCGAACAAAATGATTATGGAATACCCGCATATAATTTTTTAAAACATATTCAATCAAACTATCCGGGGCGCGTTGCTGGCACTGAAAAAGAAACGGAAATGGCTGTATTTATTTTGTCCGTCCTCTTAAATGGTGGATATGCGGAAAGCGACATAGCTATAGAGTCTTTTGAAATAGATGATTCCACGCCTATGATGGATGAAGCCATACAAAATGTATTCGATGGAGGTGAAAAAAGTAATTCAAGTCAAAATATTTTGATAACCAAAAAAGGAGAAAGCGAAAAAACGATTATTGTTGGCGCACATTATGATAGTGCTGGAACACATGGTGTAGATGACAATGGCTCCGGCGTATCTGTTGCTTTGGAAAATGCCCTGCGAATGGTCAACACTCCAACATACTATACTATTCAATATGTATTTTTCGGTTCAGAAGAACCGGGAATGTATGGCTCAAGGGCATACGTTGAATCACTTTCCGAAAAGGAAAGAGAAAATATTATATTGATGATAAACATTGATACTGTCCTCGCTGGGGATTACCTTTATTTGTATGGCGGTAAGGTGAATGATAACGGCACTGTTGATAATACCGAAGCAGTATTTAAAGCCTACGAAATTGTTAAGGAAATTGGCTTGAACATACAATTACCACCAGACGGAAATAACGATTATCCCTATCCTACAGGTCAAAAAAGAAGCGACCACGCACCGTTTAATGACATAGGAATTCCGTACATATATTTTGAAGCAAACAACTGGGAAAATGGTTCTCCTGTCGAAACAGAAAAGAATGGATTGATAATGCATACAGATATGGATGATTTGGATTTTATTGAAAATGAATATAGCGGACGTGTCCAAAATACACTCAGCAGCTATTCAATATTATTATATTCTTTACTTCAAGAAAACAACTGGGAGCAATAACACAAATGGATAGCAAAGACATCCGAGCCAGTCAACGGTCAAGATGAACGGCGCATTTCATGCACCGCCGTTGACAGTCCCGTCTGTCTTTGCTGATAGGCAATCAAGGCGGGAAAGCCCTAAAATGGCTTCCCGCCCATTTCAATTTTTAGAGAAAAACGCTCCAAAATCAGAAAGAGAGCGGCCAAGCACTTTGCGGGATTGGCCGCCTTGTCCACCCATTCAGCGGGACGGCGGGTGGCGGTCAAGGCCGGGTGTAAATCCGTTCATTTCAGCCTTGACGGTTGCCCGTTGTCTTGCTGATTTTCCGGGAGTGTGGCCACAACTTCGGGACATTTTGTCCACTAGTCGGAGCGTAGGACGAGGGACGGGGGCTTTCATATACGCCCTGTCTGCTGATGAAAACAGACCTGCGCTTGTGGCTCCACGCCACACAAGCACAGCCCTGTTTTCCTGCCGCTTCAAATGCCCTTGCCCTCCCCGGCGGCAACGGCATTTTCACGGCAACGCCGACAGAGCGTATAACACACTACACTTTGCTTCGCAAAGTTGTGTGCCAAATGGGGGCGTTGCCCCCTTTGGAAACCCCCACAAGAAAAGGCGGTACGCTACCCCTCCACGGGGCGCATACCGCCTTTTCTTGTTATCCAGCCCTCCGGCTGTATCGGTTGAGCAAAAGTCAGCGTGGGAATGGTGTGGTATCTTTATCTAAGTGAACCCCCGGATTCCCATTTTGAAATTGCAGTTCTTGAAACAAATAATGCCTCGGCTAGTTCTTCTTGTGTCAAACCTCGGCTCTTTCTTAATTCCTGAAGCTTTTCATGGAATTCCACCTCCTTCACCTCCT
>NZ_JAFREI010000003.1:0-179018 GCF_017377595.1 Faecalibacterium sp. Marseille-Q0746
CCGTTCGCCACTCGATTGAGGAAGCAAGCTCCCTCTCTCTCGTTCGACTTGCATGTGTTAGGCGCGCCGCCAGCGTTCGTCCTGAGCCAGGATCAAACTCTTTATAAATGATATTTATCACTTAAAAAGTGTTAAATCTTCTTCGCTCAGCACGCAATCGCTTGCGTCCTGTGTGAATTACTTTGTTTGGAATTGTTTAACGTGTTTTTCCAACACGAAAATAGGTTCCGTTACAAGTTTTTCGATATTGTTCAATTTTCAAGGTCCTGTGCGCCTCAGCCTTAGCGACTGACGACTTGATTATTTTACCACAGAAGTGATTTTTTGTCAAGCACTTTTTTCGGAAGCTTTTCGATCTTTTCGAACTTGTGGTTCGTTTTTCAACGTATCCATATTGGTTCTTTCGCTTTGCTTCTGCCGCTTTCAGAAGTCATTCTTTCCGGCGGCCCTTGGCGCTCAAGTATAATACCATATCCCTGAGCTCCTGTCAACACTTTTTTGCATCTTTTTTGAGTTTTTTCTATATTTCGCAAAATGAGTACTTCCGGGCAGGTTTTGCGACACTTTTCTGCCTGCTTTCCTTATTTATATTATAGGCACAGAAATCCCCGGCAGTCGATCTGACCGCCGGGGACTGCGTTTTCTTCTTACTGTTCCTGTTTCATCTGATGCAGGGTCAATCCTACTGCCACAGCAAGCATGGGCAGCACAGAGATCAAACCGATGGGCATGGGACCCAGTACATTATAATATGCATCTGCCGGGGTGATCAGTACCTGCGGCAGCGCCGCAATGGCATTGAAAGCCCCATGCGCAATGGCAGACACCCAGATACAGCCTGTTTTCTCGTAGAGGAGATCCAGCAGGGTGTTCAGGGCAAAGCAGACCACACACCACACTACAAGCCCCAGCACCGGTGCGCCCAGATAGTTTGTGCCGTACTCGTAACCCACCAGCAGCATCAGGGGCCAATGCCAGACACCCCACACAACGCCGCCCAACAGACGACCATTCAGCAGGCCGAACCGCTCCTTCAGGCGGGGCATCATGTAGCCGCGCCAGCCGACTTCCTCGCCCAGCGCGGGAAACATGTTGATGGCGGGGGCAAGGATCACCGCAAACAGCCCGTTTTGCAGCAGATAGCTGAGGGTAGAGACCCCCAGCTCGCTGCGCAGGGTCTGGGCATCCATCTCACCGCCGTAGGCGGCTACCAGCCAGCTGCAGGAAAAGTCCAGCCGGGAGGGGAACACGGCAAAATACAGCACTGCGCCCAGCAGGGTGAACACTGCCGGGCCAAACCACGCGGCCAGCCAGAACCGCCGTTTGCCCTGCACCTTCCAACCGATACCGACAGGCTGGCGCAGAAACACTTTTTGCACCAGCTGCACAGCCAGCAGCGGGCAAAACATAGTGGCGATCAGTGCCAGCTGATACAACACGGCATTCTTCTGCTGGAGCAGGGCCATACAGCCGCCCACCTGGCACAGCCACGCCAGACCAAAGGCAATCAGGAAATAAAGGGAAAAGCCCTGCTTTTCTTTTGCACTCATACAAATTTCACCGCCGTTCCGTAAGCAATGACCTCTGCCGCACCCTGCATGACACTGGCGGAGGCGTAACGCATCCCAACCACAGCATCGGCTCCCAGTTCCTCCGCATTCTTTGCCATACGGCCTGTGGCGATCTGCCGGGCCTCGGTGAGCATCTCAGCGTAGTCTGTGACTTCGCCGCCCACAAGGGTGCGGAACCCGGCCATGATGTCGTGGCCAAGGTTGCGGCTCTGCACGGTGCTGCCCCGCACCACCCCCAGAGCCTCGATCTTTTTACCGGGGACTTCGTTAATAGTTACGATAAGCATCTTCTTCTCCCTTTCCAATCTCTTTGAGACGATCCACCAGCACCTTCAGCGTGCCGATGATGCAGCCCGCCGGGATGCCGAACAGCACCACCAGCAGCGGCAGAGGCGGCACATCCTGCGGATCGACGCAGAACGCCCACGCCATGATGCCGATGGACAGCAGCATGATTGCAGTAAACAATCCGGCTCCCACCAGCGCACCCCGGACACGTTCTGCTTTCCGGTCTGTCTGCTCAATGTTCACAAAACTCACTCCCTGTTCTTCCTTTGCAGTCAGGCGCGCCAGCGTCTGTTCCACATCCAGTTCATTGAGGCTGACAGGTTCCCTTTGAAGCAGGGTGCAGAAGTTCACTGCCTCGTCCAGATCGGTGCGGCGGGTGTTCAAGCGTTCCAGCTGGCGGGTCATTCCCTCAGCCAGCGTGCACTCTCCCTCCAGCATCTGCCGGATCTCGGCCAGCGGCACATCCAGTTTGCGCAGCAGCTTGATGCGCCGCAGACGCTCGACATCCGCCTCCGAGTAACTGCGGTAGCCGTTGCCGGGCTCCCGCCGGGGGCTGATGAGCCCCTCTTCCTCATAAAAGCGGATATTCTTTTTGGTCACGCCCACGGCGGCTTCCACCTCGTTGATCTTCATTGGCTCTGCAGCCTCCTTACAGGCACCATCTTACACCTTCCAGAAAGGGGAAGGTCAATGGTTTTTTGAAAAAAGAACTCCCTTCGTCTCGCATTCGCTCGACACCTCCCTCAGAGAGGGAGGCTTACCGCACGGGCAGGCTCCCTCCTTGAGGGGGCTGTCTGCGGAGCAGACTGGGGGAGTTTCTTCCTTTAGAAATAGCACTTGATCTGGAACCGATCGGCATTGTCCTGCTTTTTCTCCACCACGATGCGCTCATGGTTGAAATCAAAGTGGACCGGGGTACACAGGTCGGTGTTGCGGGTCAGGCGGAGAAGCTCCTGCACCCGCTTTTTCTCCTCGGGCACATAGAACAGATAGCTCACGCCCTCCTTTTTGGCGCGGCCGGTGCGGCCGATCCGGTGGGTGTAATGTTCGTTGTCGCCGGGGACATCGTAGTTGATGACCGCATCCACATCCGAGACATCGATGCCGCGGGCGGCCACATCGGTGGCCACAAGGATAGCCAGCCTGCCGTCCCGGAAGTTCTGCATGATCTGGTTGCGTTCCTTCTGGGAGAGGTCGCCGTGGAGGCAGTCCACAGAGAAGCCCAGACGGGCCAGCTGGTTGGCCAGGGTGGCGGTATTGAACTTGGTATCGCAGAACACCATGACCCGCTTGTAGCCCTCGCCAATGATGATCTGGGCCAGGTCGGACAGCTTGTTGCGGCCGGAGGTCTCCAGCATGTACTGGGTGATCTTGGGCTGGCTCTCCTCCCTGGGCTGAACGGTGATCTCCTCGGCGTTGTTCTGATACAGCCAGCCGATGTCCATGACCTCGCGGCTGATGGTGGCGGAGAACATGGACAGGCTTTTGCGGGCCTTCATCAGCTCAATGATATGCCGCACATCCTTATAAAAGCCCATGTTCAGCATCTCATCGGCCTCGTCCAGCACCACCTGGGTCACATGGGCCAGATCGATGCTGTGGTGCTTATAGTGGTCCATCAGGCGGCCCGGGGTGGCCACCACGATCTGACACCCCTCTGCCAAACGCCTGGCCTGCTTTTCCATGTTGGCACCGCCGTACACGCAGGCCACCTGCACCTCAGGCATAAAGTAGGTCAGCTCGGTCAGCTCCTCGGCGATCTGCTGGGCAAGCTCCCGGGTGGGGGCCATGATCACAGCCTGCGGGTACTTTTTTTCCGGGTCGATATGTTCCGCCACCGGGATGCCGAAGGCACAGGTCTTGCCGGTGCCTGTGGGGGCCTTGGCGATCACATCCCGGCCTGCCAGCATCACAGGGATGGTCTTTTCCTGAATTTCTGTCATCTCTGCAAAACCCATCCGCTCCACGGCCTTGTGGATGGCTTCACTGCACTGCAACTCACTGTAAAGCATGTTTGATACTCCTTATCCTTCTACCCTTGTTTTGTTCAGTATACCATGAAACGCGGCGCTTGTCAGCACGCAAAAAGAGCCGCGCCCTTTGGGGGCACGGCTCTGCGGTTGGATCTGGGATGTACGCGCTCAGGCGGTCTCTTCCACGCTCTGAGTGGCGGCACGGCCTGCTTCCAGCTTCTGCTTGAAACGGCCGCTGGCCTTGAAGCCGGGGATGGAGGTGGACTCCAGACGGCTGGAGACCTTGGTCTTGGGGTTGGTGTAAGCCTTGGGCTTGCGGGGACGCATCTCAAAACGGCCAAAGCCGGCAATGGTCACCTTCTCGTCTGCACGCAGGCAGTCAGCGATCTGGTCAAACAAAGCGTCCATCGTGGTCTCGACCTGTGCTTCGGTAAAGCCGGTCTTGCGTGCCACGGTTTCGATCATCTGGGAACGAGTCATTGTATCGATATCCTCCTGGAACGTCCAAAAGTAACGTCTTTTGGCAAATTTTGCGTTGTTGAGTATAACAAATGCAGCCCCTCATTACGAGAGATTGCGCACGAAACGCATAATATTGCGCACGAGTTACATTTTGTGCGTTATTTTTTATGATACAGCGTTGCAATATCCACCAGCGGGATATTCTTCAGGTCATGGTCGCTGCGCAGGCAATCGACCAGTGCGTTGGCGGTATCCACAGCAGTGATGCAGGGGATGCTCAGCTCCACGGCCTTGCGGCGCAGGCGGACAGAATCGCGCTTGGGGTCACGGCCCTTGGCACTGGTGGAGAACACATAGTCCACCAGACCGCTCTGGAGCAGGTCCACGATGTTGGGGGACTCGCCGGACATGTTGCGCACCTCGTTGCAGGGGACCATGTGCTTGTTGAGCCATGCACAGGTGCCGGAGGTGCCGTACAGCTTGTAGCCCATGCTCTTGAGCTTCCAGGCGATATCCACGAACTCGGGCTTGTCGCTGTCCTTCACGGTGAAGATACAGCAAGAGGCGGGGCCGGGGGTCTTAAAGGTATAGCCCGCGCCGATCAGGCCCTTGAGCAGGGCATCGTGATAGTTGGGGGCAATGCCCAGCACCTCGCCGGTAGACTTCATCTCAGGGCCGAACTGGGTATCCACGCCGTGCAGCTTTTCAAAGCTGAACACAGGCACCTTAACGGCCACATAGGGGGCGTTGGGGTGCAGGCCGGTGCCGTAGCCCATATCTGCCAGCTTCTCGCCCAGGCAGCAGCGCACGGCCAGATCCACCATGGGCACGCCGGTGACCTTGGAGATGTAAGGCACGGTACGGGAGGAACGGGGGTTGACCTCGATGACATAGACCTTGCCGTTGGAAACAGCGTACTGGACATTGACCAGACCGGTGACGTGGAGCTCGCGGGCAAAGCGGCCGGTGTAATCCACTATGGTGTCGATCTCGGCCTGGGTCAGATGCTGTGCCGGGTAGACACAGATCGAGTCGCCGGAGTGGACACCGGTACGCTCCACCTGCTCCATGATGCCGGGGATGAGGAAGTTCTCGCCATCGCAGATGGCATCGACCTCACACTCGGTACCCATGATATACTTATCCAGCAGGACAGGGTGATCCATGTCCACATGCTCGGTGATAACGCCCATGTACTCGATGACATCGGCCTTGGTGTAGGCAACGATCATGTTCTGACCACCCAGAACGTAGGAGGGACGCATCAGGACAGGCAGGCCGATCTCATCGGCAGCAGCCAGAGCCTCCTCCAGATTGAACACGGTGCGGCCGGGCGCACGGGGGATCTTGCAGCGCTCCAGCAGCTCGTCGAAGCGCTCACGGTCCTCTGCCTCGTCAATGGCATCCGCCGGGGTGCCCAGGATGGGCAGGCCGATCTCATCCATGTGCTTTGCCAGCTTGATGGCGGTCTGGCCGCCGAACTGGACCACGCAGGCATCGGGCTTTTCGGTGGCGATGATGTTGTCCACACTCTCCGGGTTCAGGGGGTCGAAGTACAGACGGTCGCCGGTGTCAAAGTCGGTGGATACGGTCTCGGGGTTGTTGTTGACGAGGATAGCCTCGCAGCCGTGGTTCTTCAGGGTCCAGACACAGTGGACAGAGCAGTAGTCGAACTCGATGCCCTGACCAATGCGGATGGGGCCGGAACCAAAGACCAGCACCTTTTTCTTCTTGGGCTGGCCGTTGGCGGCAGCCTCTGCCTCTCTGGCAGCAATAAACTCGGCGGCCTCGTTGTCGCCGTCGTAGGTGGAGTAGAAGTACGGGGTGTTGGCCGAGAACTCAGCAGCACAGGTATCGACCATCTTGAAACCGGCGCGGTAGTTCTCCACAGGCAGAGCATCCACCTGTGCCAGACGCTTGATGGTCTTATCCTGGAAGCCATACTTCTTGGCGGTCTGATACTGCTCCAGGCTCAGAACACCGTTGCACTTTGCCAGACCCTTTTCCAGGTCAGCCAGGTGCTGCATCTTATCCAGGAACCACCAGTCGATCTTGGTGATCTTCCAGATGGTCTCGTGGTCGATGCCGCGCTTGAGGGCCTCGTAGACACAGAACACGCGCTCCGCATCCTGCACATGCAGGTGGGCCACGATCTCGTCATCGGTCAGCTCCTCAAAGGGCTTGTGGGTCAGGGTGTCCATACCCAGCTCGATGGAGGAGACCGCCTTCATCATGGCCGCCTCAAAGCTGTTGCCAATGCTCATCACCTCGCCGGTGGCCATCATCTGGGTGCCCAGAGACTTGTCGGCGTAGACGAACTTATCAAAGGGCCACTTCGGGTACTTGACCACGATGTAGTCCAGCGCAGGCTCAAAGCAGGCGCAGGTCTTGCCGGTGACATCATTGGTGATCTCGTCCAGCGTATAGCCGATGGCGATTTTGGTGGCCACCTTGGCAATGGGGTAACCGGTGGCCTTGGAGGCCAGAGCGGAAGAACGGGACACACGGGGGTTGACCTCGATGACCGCGTAATCGTAGCTGTCGGGCTTCAGGGCAAACTGGCAGTTGCAGCCGCCCTCAATGCCCAGCTCGGTGATGATATCCAGTGCAGCGGTGCGCAGCATCTGGTACTCGTGATCGGTCAGGGTCTGGGAGGGAGCCACGACCACAGAATCGCCGGTGTGGATACCGACGGGGTCCAGGTTCTCCATGTTGCAGACGGTGATCACGTTGCCCTTGTGGTCGCGCATGACCTCGTACTCGATCTCTTTCCAACCGGCGATGCACTTTTCCACCAGGATCTGATGGATGGGGGAAAGCCGCAGGCCGTTGGTGCCGATCTCGATGAGCTTTTCCTTGTTTTCGCAGATGCCGCCGCCGGTGCCGCCCATGGTAAAGGCAGGGCGGACAATGACGGGGTAGCCGATGCGGTCCGCACAGGCCAGCGCATCCTGCAGGGTCTCCACGACCTCAGAGGGGATGATGGGCTGATGCAGCTTTTCCATCGTCTCCTTGAACAGCTCACGGTCCTCGGCGCGGTCGATGGTCTCGGGCTTGCAGGCCAGCAGGCGGATGCCGGTGCGGTCCAGATAGCCGGAACGGGCCAGCTCCATGGAGAGGTTCAGGCCCATCTGACCGCCCAGGTTGGGCAGAACGGAGTCGGGCTTCTCGATCTCCAGGATGCGCTCCACCACCTCAAGGGTCATGGGCTCGATATAGACATGATCGGCCACATCCGGGTCGGTCATAATGGTAGCGGGGTTGGAGTTGAGCAGAACGGTCTCAATGCCCTCTGCTTTCAGGGCGCGGCACGCCTGGGTGCCGGAGTAGTCGAACTCAGCGGCCTGGCCGATGATGATGGGGCCGGAGCCGATGACCAGCACCTTTTTGATTCTGGGGTCCTTGGGCATTTCAGCGCACCTCCTTTTTTGCTGCTTTGACATTGTTCAGGAAGCGGTCGAACAGGAACTCCGTGTCTTTGGGGCCGCCGTTGGCTTCCGGGTGGAACTGGACTGTGAAGCAGTTCCACTTCTTGTACTTGATGCCCTCGCAGGTGCCGTCGTTGGCGTTCACCTGTGCCACCTCGCCCATCTCGGCAGGCAGCTCCTCGCCCACGACCGCATAGCCGTGGTTCTGGCTGGTGATGAAGGTGCGGCCCGACTCAAAATCAGTGACAGGCTGGTTGGCACCGCGGTGGCCATACTTCAGCTTCATGGTCTTGGCACCGGCGGCCAGAGCGCTGAGCTGGTGGCCCAGGCAGATGCCGAAGGTGGGGATGCCCAGCGCAAAGATCTGCTTCAGGTTCTCGATGACCTCCACCGGCTCGGCGGGGTCGCCGGGGCCGTTGGACAGCATGATGCCGTCCGGGTTCAGAGCAGCCACCTCCTCAGCGGTGGCAAAGGCGGGCATCACCGTTACCTTGCAGCCGCGCTTGACCAGGCAGCGCACGATATTGCGCTTGCAGCCGTAGTGCATCAGCACGATGTGGGTCTCGCCCTTCTCGTGAAAGACCTCGGGCTTCTCGCAGGTCACGCTCTTGACGGCATCCGTCACGGCATAGGCGCGGATGGTCTCCAGCAGCTTCTCCGTCTCGGCCTTGTTGGCAGGGTCAGCGGGGTCAAAGGTGGTCAGGATGGCACCGTTCATCACGCCGCTCTCCCGGATGATGCGGGTCAGGTGGCGGGTGTCGATGCCCTCGATGCCGATGGTATTGTTTTTCTTCAAAAAGCTGTCCAGCGTCTCCTCACAGCGCCAGTTGGAGGGGGTGGTGCAGGCCTCGCGCACAATGTAGCCCTTGGCCCAGATGCGGTCCGACTCCATATCGTCCTTGTTCATGCCGTAGTTGCCGATGAGGGGATAGGTCTGGGTGATGATCTGGCCGTAGTAGCTGGGGTCGGTCAGGGTCTCTTCAAAGCCCACCATACCGGTGGCAAAGACGACTTCGCCCACGGTAACGCCCTCAGCACCCACTGACTGGCCTGCAAAGACCATGCCGTTTGCCAAAAGAAGATAAGCGTTCATAGGTACTCCTTGTTTCAACACGGTTGTTGTCAAGTTACAGGGTCTGCTTGGCTTCCTGCTTCATCTTGCGGCTGCCCAGGTGCACCAGAGGCAGCTTGCCCTCCTTGCAGATGGGGCACTCCTCGGGTGCGTAGTTGGGCAGGTCCAGTTTCAGGGCGCTGGCCAGGATGGGAATGGGAGACGGAGCCTCAGGCTTGGTGCGGTCTACCACGCAGGTGATGCCCAGGCAGATGCCGCCGGCCTCTTCGATCACGCGCTTGGTCTCCAGGGAGGAGATGCCGGTGGTGACAACGTCCTCAGCAATGATGCACTTCTCACCCGGATGGATGGCAAAGCGCTTCAGGGTCATCACATTGTCCACGCGCTCGGTGAAGATGGCGCGCTTGCCGGTCTGGCGGGCCAGCTCGTAAGCATAGACGATGCCGCCCATGGCAGGTCCCACGATGACATCCACATCCAGCTTCTTGATCTGATCGGCCACAGCCTTCATTACCTCGGCGCAGCGGTCAGGGTACTGCTGCAGGTAGGCCATCTGGCAGTATGCGCTGGAATGGCGGCCGGAGGAGAGCAGGAAATGGCCCTCCAGGAATGCGTCACAGCTCTTCAGAATTTCAAGTGCTTCACTCATTGTAGTTCTCCCTCTCTTTTTTATGAAAAATATCTTTTGAACGGTATTGTACCACGCTTTTGCAGCAATTGCAAATTTATGCGCAAATTTTCACTTTATACGCATAATCCGTGGTTATTCTGGTATATCAGCTCGATTATTCAGCATTTCGTGCGCAGCCGCGGATCTCCTCCAGCGTTTTCACGCCGTGGGCATCCATCCACTGTGCCATCTCGTCGGCAATGGTCTCCATGGCGCGGGGGTTGGCAAAGTTTGCCGCGCCCACCTGTACCGCCGTGGCACCTGCCATGATGAATTCCAGTGCATCACGGCCGGTGGCAATGCCGCCCAGACCCACCACCGGGATGTTCACGGCACCCACAGCCTGCCAGACCATGCGCAGGGCAATGGGCCGCACCGCCGGGCCGGACAGACCGGCAAAGATGTTGTTGAACACCGGCTTGCGCTTTTCCAGATCGATGGCGCAGGCCTGGAAGGTGTTGGTCAGGCTGATGGCATCCGCACCGGCGGCCTCCACAGCCTTGCACATCTCAGGGATGTTCTCTGCCTGGGGGCTCAGCTTGACCATCAGGGGCTTTTTGCAGGCCGCGCGGACCATCCGCACCACCTCACCGGCAGCCTCGGCCTTCACGCCGTAGGCCATGCCGCCCACCTTGACGTTGGGGCAGGAGATGTTCAGCTCCACGATGTCCACTGCGCTCTCACTCAGCAGAGCCGCGCCCTCAACATACTCTTCCTCACTGTGTCCACCCAGGTTGGCAATGGCCACTGTGCCGTATTTCTGCTTGAGCTCCAGCATCTCGTTCAGTTCCACGTCAATGAAGTGCTGAACGCCGGGATTCTGCAGGCCGATGCTGTTGATGAGGCCGGAGGGGGTCTCCCACAGGCGCTCGCCCTTGTTGCCGTACTGACCGTGCAGGGTCAGGCCCTTGCCGGAGATGCCGCCGATCTTGGAAAAATCAGCCAGCTCTTCGTACTCCACACCGTAGCCCACAGTGCCGGAAGCGCCGATGACCGGGCTGTTCATCACAAAGCCCAGCAGGTTTGTTTTCAGGTCAGCCATCAGAAGAACACCTCCGTTGCATCAAAGACCGGGCCATTCTTGCACACGCTCTTGCCCTCGCCGCCCTTGGTCTCGCAGGTGCAGCCAAGGCAGGCACCAATGCCGCAGGCCATCTTCTTTTCCAGGCTCACGAAGCAGGGAGTGCCCTTTTCGGCACAGATCCGGGCAGCGTTTTTCATCATCACGGTGGGGCCGCAGATCAGCACGGCATCGTAATCTGCCGGGTCATACAGCTGGGTCACAAAGCCGTGGAAACCCACCGCGCCGGTATCGGTGGAGACCTTTACCACATTTGCAATAGAGCGGTACTCCTCCATGCAGTAGGGGGTATCCCGGAAGCCGAAGAACACGTCCGGCTTAACACCGGCAGCTGCCAGTTCCCGGGTGACCTGATACATGGGGGCGGTGCCAATGCCGCCGCCCACCACAGCGATCTTATGGTATTGTTCGGCCAGGGCCGGGATATCAAAGCCGTTGCCCATGGGGCCGGTCAGCTGGAAGGTATCGCCGGTCTTCAGCTGGGCAATTTTGTGAGTGCCTTCGCCGATGACCTGATACAGGAACTCAATGGTCTGGGTCTCCGGCTCCCACTTGTGCACGCTGATGGGGCGGGACAGGAAGGGGGCCTCATCGGCACCCCAGGCACGCAGGGTAAAGAACTGCCCGGCGTGGGGGGCATGTTCCCGGTCAGGCCAGAGGGCACGCAGGAGCCGGATGTCCGGCAGGATGCTCTCATGGCTCAGAACGGTGGCTTCACAGCAGGCTGCACGCATGAGCAATGGCCTCCTTCATGTTCACACACTCGTTGTAAGCGGCCTCATCAAAGGCCACGCCGGGCTGCTTCTTGTAGGCCAGCAGGATGCCGCGGCTGGAGTTGACCACGCCGCCGTTGCCCTTGGTCAGGTACTGGGCAATATCCTCCGCCTTGCCGCCCTGTGCGCCGTAGCCGGGGATGAGGAAGAAGCTGTCCTGATACTTGGCGCGGATCTCGGTGGCCTCCTCGATGTGGGTGCCGCCGATGACCAGACCGATGGAGGAGTAGCCGTGCTCGCCCATGTAGTCCTTGCCCAGAGCGTTCAGCTTGTCGCCCACCAGATCGTAGACGTGGCGGCCGTCTGCCAGCTTCTCATACTCAAAGTCCTTGGCACCGCCGTTGGAGGTGCGGCAGAGGACGAACATACCCTTGCCCTGCTTTTCGGCATAGGGCAGGTAGGGGCTGATGGAATCCAGACCCATGTAGGGGGCCAGGGTGACGAAATCGGACTCGAAGTCGCCGGTGAAGTGACCCATGGCGTACATCTCGGCGGTCTTGGCGATATCGCCGCGCTTGATATCGGCGATGACAGGGATACCGGCCTCGCGGACAGCGGCCAGGGTCTCGGCGTAGGCCTTCATGCCCTCCAGACCCAGGGACTCGTAGTATGCGATCTGCACCTTGTAGCAGCCAGCCACAGCCTTGGTGGCATCGATGAGCTTCTTGTTGAAGCGGACGATGTTCTCCCCCTTGGTCAGGGTGGTGTCCACAAAGTCAGCGGGCAGGTAGCTGAAATCAGTGTCCAGACCCACACATACCGGGCCGCGGGCTGCAACTGCTTCGTAAAGCTTGTCCATGTTTGTCATTGTCGGGTTCCTCCATACTCTCTTATTACGAATTAAACCTCTCAGTCAGCGCTGACGCGCTGCCAGCTCCCCTAGTAGGGGAGCCCTTGGCAAAGAGGTGAAGTGATACGTTCTGACTTTTATTCCTCCGCCTGATAGGTCAGCTTGCCGCCCTTGATGGTAGCATAGACCCTGCCGTAGAGCTGTGCACCATCAAAGGGGCAGTTATGGCTCTTGGAGTGCAGCTTTTCTTTGTCCACAGTGTAGGGGGTGTCGAGATCCACCAGCACGAAGTCTGCATCGTAGCCGGGCTCCAGCTGGCCCTTGGCAAGGCCCAGGATCTCTGCCGGGCGGGTGCTCATCAGGTGCACCAGCAGTTCCAGCGGCAGGCCCTCTTCCCTGCAGAGCTTGGTGTAGCAGACCCCAAAGGCGGTCTCGCTGCCCACCATACCGGCCATGCCCTTCAGCTTGTCCTCCTCGGAGTGGGGAGCGTGGTCGGTGGCAATGGCATCCACCACACCGGAACGGATACCATCGATGAGCGCCTGCACATCATCCGCAGTGCGGATGGGCGGGTTGACCCGGTAATCGCAGGTCTCATTGTTGAACCACAGGTGATGCGGGGTCACCTCGCAGGTCACAGGTGCGCCGCGCAGCTTTGCCATCTGGATGGCCTCCAGCGCGCCCCGGGTGGAAACGTGGCACATGTGCAGCCTGGTCTGGTAGTACTCGCTCAGCCAGCAGTTGCGCACGGTCTCCAGGTCTTCAGCCAGCCGGTAATCCCAGGGGCTGATCTCCATATCCTCGGCGTGGCTCATCACAGTGATATCCCGCTGGGTGCAGATGGCAAAGGCCCGGGCCATGGTGGCGTTGTCCTGCACACCGTGGCCATCCTCGGTGATGAACTTCACGCTGGCGGGCAGGGTCTTGAGGTGGTCGATGGTCTTGCCGTCAAAGTTCTCGGTGATGGAAACGGTCTGGTTCACATCGCACAGGCCCACCTCGGCGGCCTTCTGCTCCACCATGGCTGCCTGTGCGGCAGAGGAGCAGACGGGCTTTGTGTTGGGCATCAGGTTGACAAAGGTGTAGCCGCCTGCGGCCGCAGCCATGCTTCCGGTGGCGATGTCCTCCTTATATTCAAAGCCCGGGGTGCGCCAGTGGCAGTGCAGGTCCACAAAGGCGGGCAGCACGGTCAGCCCGCCGGCATCGAGGACAGTCTCCCCCTCCCCGGCCAGTGCGGAAAGATCCTGACCCACGGCGGCGATCTTTCCGTCTTTCACGAAAAGCTCCACCGGGCGGCCCGCAGCGTTTACAGCGTTGATGAGCAGCATATTCTTTTACCTCCCTGTTCGTATTTCGGATGGGCGGATGCGGGCATTGCAGCCCGCGGACAGGCAAAAAAAAGAACTTTTCCACAAACGGAAAAGTTCAAAAAGCGAAAAAAGGAAACACGGAACCCACCGCAAAAACGGCTGCAAACTGCTTTTTCAGTTCAGCGTTCATTTTTGACAGCATTCGTCCGCTTCTCCTTTTCCTTCGCATTTGTTTTCGTTATATTTTATCATAGAAACGCAAAATGTGTCAATGCTTTCTGTAAGATTCCTGTGTGAAAAGGTTTTGACTGTATCTCCCGGAATTTTGGCTACTCTACCGAAAACCCGTTTCCCGCCCCATAATCCCTGCGTGGAGGGGGATTTTTCTCCGTCAATTCCTACCAAAGCACTGTACATTGAAGTTTGCATGTGTTATTATAGTATCTGTCAAAAAGAGAGGGCCGCACCGAGGCGGCTGAACAAAAGGGAGGGTTCCCCACATGAGCTTATTGGAGGACGCACGGAACATCCAGCGCAAAGACCCCGCCGCACGCAGCGTGCTGGAGGTCATCCTGCTGTACCCCGGCTTCCATATCCTGGTCTACCACCGCATTGCCCACTGGCTGTATGAGCACGGGCACTTTTTCCTTGCCCGCTGGGTCAGCCAGCACGGCCGCCACAAGACCGGCATCGAGATCCACCCCGGTGCCCGGATCGGCAGGTGCCTGTTCATCGACCACGGCATGGGCATCGTGTTCGGCGAGACCACCGTGATCGGCGATAACTGCACCATCTACCACGGCGTGACGCTGGGCGGCACCGGCAAGGACACCGGCAAGCGCCACCCCACCCTGGGCAACAATGTGCTGATCGGCGCGGGCACCAAGGTGCTGGGCCCGGTGTATATCGGCGATAACGCCCGCATCGGCGCAGGCAGCGTTGTGCTGCGCAACCTGCCCGCCAACTGCACCGCCGTGGGCGTGCCCGCCGAGGTGGTGCGCATCAACAACAAGGCCGTCAACCCCGCCGATGACCTGGACCAGCAGGATCTGCCGGATGTCATGGCCCAGCGCCTCACCGAGCTGGACCGCCGCATCAGCAGGCTGGAAAAGGACGCGCAGGGGGATGTGCCCCCCAGCATCCACGAGGTCATCCAGAAACAGCAGCGCTGAACCTCTCGGTCCCACTTTGCGTGCCAGCTTTCCTCATAGGGGAGCCGCTGGCATGGCGGTACTATCCGCAAAAACTGAACAAAGCTTCTACAAAATGAAAGCAGCTGCGCTCCGCACACACGGAACGCAGCTGCTTTTCTGTTATTTACAAGGAGTTTCAGCCAGTTCTTTGACCTTTTGTGCCGCTGCCGCCACCAGCTGGCCGATGGGCTGGTCGGGCACGCCCACCACGATGTTCTCACAGTGGTTGATGGGCACCAGCACCCGCCGGGCAGGGCTCTGGCAGACTGCCGCCGCCATGGCGGGGGTGATTTCGCCCAGCAGCGCATCGGCGATCACAATGCCGATGGGCCCCACGATAACATCCGCGGTGCGGCAGTTCACGACCACGGCGTTCTCGCCGGTGGCGGCGCGGACCGTCCCCGCCTTGAGCATGGCCGAAGTCGCAAGGCTGTTGGTGCCCACGGCGGTCAGCCGGGCTTCCGGGCAGGCGGCAGAGATGGCCGCCACCAGCTGGCGGCCCAGACCGCCGCCCTGGCCGTCAATGACCAGAACGTTCATCAGAAGTCGATCTCCTCCAGCCGCAACAGGGCGATGATGTAGATCTTCAGGGCCTCCAGCAGCTTATCGATGGGAGCTGCCTCGTTGGCACCGTGCATCGGGCCGCCGAACTCAGGCAGCACCATGTCCTCGTGCTCGGGGCCAAAGCTCACCGCATAGGGGAAGTGGCGGGCATAGGTGCCGCCGCCCATGGTAAAGGGCGTGGCATTCTCGCCGGTGACCTCGTTGTAGGTCTCGATGCAGGCCTTGATGGCGGGGGTATCGGCTGCAATATAGAAGGGCTCGGCACCCTCGGCCTTCTCCAGAGAAGCACCCGTGCCAATGGCAGCTTTGATCTGCTCCTTCATCTTCTCGGCATTGGTGCAGGTGGGGTAACGGCTGTCCATGGTCTGGACGATCCGGCCCTCCCGCATGAAGATGCGGCCGCCGATGATGGTCAGGGGGCCGAAGGGGCCGTCGGCGCAGTCGATGCCCAGGCCGGTGCCTGCGGTGGAAGCGTGCAGCTTTTTCAGGGCTTCCAGATAGGCGCGCTCTGCATCGTTGCACAGACCGTTGTCCAGCAGGTAGTTCACCACCAGACCGATGGCGTTGACCGTGCCCTCGGGCATGGCGGCATGGCCGCTCTTGCCCCAGCCCCGGATACGCACCCCATTGCCTTCCGGCTCCAGCGTGATGTTGGGGGCATTTTTCAGCTTGGTGATGTCAGTCTCCACCAGTGCGCTGGCGCGGTCGGGGACTGCATTGTTGGCAACGCCGCCCTCGAACTCCTTGATCTCGCCGTTGCACACCGGGCTGACCAGCTCCGCACCGAAATGGCCCTTCTCGCCGTTGCACACCGGGAACTCTGCATCCGGGGTGAAGCAGAACACCGGGGCCGGGTAGTTCTTGAGGTAGTATTCCACATCGTTCATGTGGGTCTCTTCGTTGTCACCAACCATTGCGCGGATGGGATACCGCAGGGAAACGCCCTCCTCCTTGAGGAACTTCAGGGCGTACAGGGTAGCCACCATGGGGCCTTTGTCATCGGCTACACCACGGCCGATCATCCAGCCGTCCTGGATCTGCATCTTGAAGGGGTCCTGGCTCCAGCCGTTGCCCACGGGCACCACGTCCACATGGCAGATGGTCGCCAGATACTTCTCGGGGTCTGCACCGGCCAGCTCGGCATAGCCGATGTAGTTCTCGCAGTTGCGGGTCGCCAGACCCATGCCTGCAGCCAGCTCCAGCGTCTTGTCCAGCGCTGCGCGGGGGCCTGCGCCGAAGGGTGCGCCCTCCTCCGGGGTGCCCTCTACACTGTCAATGGCCACCAGCGCCGCAATATCCTGCAGCAGCTGCTCCTTGTTTTCCGCAATATATGCGTCAATTTTCTGATTCAGTGCCTGATCCATGTTCTACAACGTCCTTTCTGACCGGAAGCGGCTTCCGGTTTTCACACAACTATTATTCAGTGTAGCATACTGCGGGCAGAAAAGCTACCGGCATTTTACACGACAAAAGCGCCCGCGTTTTGTCAGCCTGCCGCAAACAGCCCGCTGACCGCGCCCAGCAGCCCGGCGCTTGCCAGACCCATGATGATGCCCGCCAGCAGCACACCACCCATGCAGGCAATGAGAACATCCTTGAACTTCATGTCCAGAATGGAGGCTGCCAGCGTACCGGTCCAGGCACCGGTGCCGGGCAGCGGGATCCCCACAAAGAGCAGCAGGGCAACGGTCAGACCCTTGCCGGCCTTTTCCTCCAGTTTGCGGCCGCCCTTTTCCCCCTTGGTGATGAAGAACTTGCACACCGGCCCGATGACCGGTTTGTGGTAGCCCCAGATGAGGAATTTGCGGGCAAACAGATAGATAAAGGGCACCGGCAGCATATTGCCGAGCACGCAGACCAGATAGGTGGGCAGGGCGGGCAGGCCCATGCCCAGCCCAATCGGAATGGCACCGCGCAGTTCAATGACCGGCACCATCGAGACAAAAAACACCATCAGATAATTCTTGAGCATCCAGGTTTCTCCTTATCATAAGATCATGATCGTAACGGCTTACAGGTCGATGACCAGCTCCACCGGGCAGTGGTCGGAGCCAAACACCTCGTTGTGGATCTCGGCGGCGGTCACCTTGTCGGCGATGCGGTTTGAAACGATGAAATAATCAATGCGCCAGCCCGCGTTCTTTTCCCGGGCGTGGAAGCGGTAGCTCCACCAGCTGTACTTCACCTCGTCCGGGTGGACAGCGCGGAAGGTGTCGGTAAAGCCCGCTGCCAGCAGCTCAGTCATCTTGGCCCGCTCCTGGTCAGTGAAGCCCGCGCTCATCCGGTTGGTCTTCGCATTCTTGATGTCGATCTCGGTGTGGGCCACGTTCAGGTCACCGCAGAGGATGACCGGCTTTTTCGCGTCCAGCTCCAGCAGGTAGGCCCGGAACGCATCTTCCCAGGTCATGCGGTAGTCCAGCCGCTTCAGGCCGTCCTGACTGTTGGGCGTGTAGCAGTTGACCAGATAGAAGCCGGGATATTCCAGCGTCAGCACCCGGCCCTCGTGGTCGTGCTCCTCCCTGCCGATGCCGGTGGTCACGGCCAGCGGGGCCGTTTTGCACCAGCAGGCCGTGCCGGAGTAGCCCTTTTTCTCGGCGGAGTAGGTGTACTCGGTGTAGCCCTCGGGGGCAAAATCAGCCTGCCCCGGCTGCATCTTGGTCTCCTGCACCGAGAAGATGTCGGCATCCAGCGCCGCAAAGCTTGCGGCAAAATCGTGGGTCAGGCAGGCCCGCAGGCCGTTGACGTTCCAGCTGATCAGTTTCATATCCTGTTCCTTTCTTATGCCTGATATTTTGTTTTCCATGCGCCGCTCTTCATGCGCGCCACAAAGCAGATGACACGGCAGACCCAGTCAATGACCATGGCGATCCAGACACCCACAGCGCCCCAGCCCATCTTGACACAGAGCAGGTAGCTGAATCCCAGCCGCCAGATGGCCATGCTGAGCACAGAGACCACCATGGTAAATTTCACATCGTTGGCCGCGCGCAGGGCGTTGGGCAGAACAAAGGAGGCCGGCCACAGGAACAGGCCGCTGCCTGCGTGGATCTGCACCAGCAGGATAGCCAGCACCATGGTCTCGCCGGAGAGGGCGTAGATGCCCACCAGCGGCTTGAGGAAGAGCAGGATGCCGCCGTTGAAGATCCCCATAGAGATGTAGGCCCAGAGCAGCAGCTTGCGGGTGTAGAAAACGGTCTGCTCATTGTCCCCTGCGCCAACGCAGCGGCCCACCACCGTGATCATGGCCAGACCAATGGCCTGCCCCGGGATGCAGCCCATGCCGTCCAGATTGTTTGCCACGGCATTGGCGGCGATCTGCACGGTGCCGAAGGTGGAGATCATGCTCACCACCAGAATGCGGCCCGCCTGGAACAGGCTGTTCTCAAAGGCAGACGGGATGCCGATGCCCAGGATGCGCTTTGCCATCCGGCCATCCAGCCGGAGCGTTCTGGGCACGGTGAGCATGTGGCCCTTCTGGTAGCAGCGGTTCAGGATGAGCACCGCCGCCACAGCACGGGAGAGGACACTGGGCCAGGCAACACCGTCCACGCCCATGCCCAGCACAAAGATGCAGACCGCATTGCCCACGATGTTGATGATGTTCATCAGGATGCTGATCTGCATGGAGATTTTGGAGTTGCCCATGCTGCGGAAGAGCGCCGCACCGGCATTGTACATGGCCAGGAACGGGTAGCTGACCGCTGTGATGCGCAGGTAGAGCACACCGGCCTCCAGTACGTCGGCATCGATGCTGCCATAGCACAGCCGGATCATGGGACGGGCCAGCACAAAGCAGAACACCCCCACACCCACGCCCAGCAGAGCGCTGAGCAGGATCAGCTGACCCGAGCTTGCGTTGGCGTGCTTCTGCTCCTTTGCACCCAGATACTGGCTGACCACCACCGCGCCGCCGGTGGCCAGCGCCGCAAACAGCACGATGATGAGGTTGTTGATCATATCCACCAGGCTGACACCCGAGATGGCGGCTTCGCCGCAGCGGGAGACCATCATGGTATCGGCCATGCCCACCGTCACGGCCAGCAGCTGCTCCACCAGCAGCGGCCCCACCAGCCTGAGCAGGTCACGCTGGCTGAACAGCGGGGCCCGCCCGCCAAAGCATGGAGCCTTGTTTTGTGCAATCGTATGTTCCATTCTATCCCTCGCTTCTTCCCACACCTTTTCTGCCCTTCCGGGCCGCAGAGCGTCTTTTCCTCATAGATGTATCCATCATAACACAGCCGCATCCTGTTGTAAAGAATCAGCTTCTGTAATTCCGAGCCTCTGCCCCGGCCCGTGCTTGTTTCATCACTTTGCCAAACGCATCTCTCCCATTTTTGTGCGTTGTGACAAAATTACTTTTTTTGCTCGAACAAGAGAACTTTTTTCAAAAAAGCTCTTGTATTTTTCTGTGAAAAGTGTTATCTTGTATCCAACAGGAGCGTCAGTTGGATACAAAGCGAAACGACGCGCTTTCCTTTCCGGCACTCCTGTTGTTCATCCTTCTATTATTATGCTATTTTCTTCATTTACCTTCTTATCATTTAGCCTGTCCTGCAAAGGACAAACAAAAAACGCTTCCCCACCTGCACGGGGGAGCGTTTTTTGTTTGTCTGCCGCCCACCATAGAAAAGCGCCCTGCACCTTTCACGGTACAGGGCGCTTTGCGTTTCAGTTTTACAGCGCTGCAACAGCGGCCTTGAGCTCATCCACGCGGTCGGTGTTCTCCCACTTCACGCCCAGATCCTCGCGGCCCATGTGGCCGTAGGCGGCCAGCTTGCGGTAGATGGGTTTCCGCAGGCCGAGGTCACGGATGATGGCGGCGGGGGTCAGGTCAAAGACCTTCTCCACTGCCTGCTCGATCTTCTCATCGGCCACGGTGCCGGTGCCAAAGGTATCCACCATGATGGACACAGGCTTTGCCACGCCGATGGCGTAGGCCACCTGCACCTCACACTGCTTGGCCAGACCGGCAGCCACGATGTTCTTGGCCACCCAGCGGGTCGCATAAGCGGCACTGCGGTCCACCTTGCTGGGGTCCTTGCCGGAGAATGCGCCGCCGCCGTGGCGGGCGTAGCCGCCGTAGGTGTCAACGATGATCTTGCGGCCGGTCAGGCCGCTGTCACCCTGCGGGCCGCCCACAACAAAGCGGCCGGTGGGGTTGATGTAGTACTTGGTGTTCTCATCCAGCAGCTCGGCAGGGATGGTGGCCTTGATGACCTTCTCCATGATATCGGCCCGGAGCTGCTCCATGGTCACGCTCTCGCTGTGCTGGCTGGAGATGACAACTGCGTCCACACGGATGGGCTTGTTGTTCTCGTCGTACTCCACGGTGACCTGGCTCTTGCCGTCCGGGCGCAGGTAATCCAGCTCGCCGCTCTTGCGCACCTCAGTCAGCTTCTTGGCCAGCTTGTGGGCCAGGCTGATGGGCATGGGCATCAGCTCAGGGGTCTCATCGCAGGCATAGCCGAACATCATGCCCTGGTCACCGGCACCGCCCACCTGGTCGTTGGTGCCCAGTGCGATATCGGGGCTCTGGCCGTCGATGTTGGAGATAACGGCACAGGTGTCAGCATCAAAGCCGTACTTTGCACGGGTGTAACCGATCTCAGAGATGACCTCGCGGACGATCTTCTGGAAATCGACATAGCAGCTGGTGGTGATCTCGCCCATGATGTGGACCAGACCGGTGGAAGCGCAGGTCTCGCAGGCCACGCGGGCATCGGGGTCGTGGGTCAGGATCTCGTCCAGGATGGCATCGGAGATCTGGTCGCAGATCTTGTCAGGATGTCCCTCGGTGACGGACTCAGAAGTAAACAGGTGTCTTGCCATAAATTTTGTCCTCCATGTGTGTGGTGAATCTTGCACAGCTTCATACACGTCCATCAAGTTTGCGCAAACAAAAACGCTCAGAACCGAAGCTCTGAGCGTTTGCACTCTTATCTTTCGGTTTCCCGCAGGATTTGGCACCTTATGCTCATCGCACAGGTTGTCGGGCTTCACAGGGCCTGTCCCCTCAGCCGCTCTTGATAAGTCGGTATTCAGTTGTTTTCTGAGAGATATCTTATCATCTCTTCGTCAGATTGTCAAGAAGAGTATCACTCTTTTTAGACATCTCAACGAAATTGATTAGGATTTCCCCTAGAAGTGCCGGGAGTTTCTTGATGCTCTCTTAGTAACCCTTGGCCTGTTCGCCGTTCAGCAGCTTGACCGCGCGGGAGGTGCCCAGACGGTCTGCGCCCAGAGCGAGGAACTTTTCCATATCCTCCACGGTGGAGATGCCGCCGGCAGCCTTGACCTTGCAGCGGCCATGCACACCCTTGACCATCAGCTCCACATCGTGGAAGGTAGCGCCTGCGGTGGAGAAGCCGGTGCTGGTCTTGATGTAGTCAGCGCCTGCCTCGCAGACGATGTCGCACATCTTTTCCTTTTCCTCGTCGGTCAGCAGGCAGGTCTCAATGATGACCTTGAGCACCTTGTCGCCCACAGCCTGCTTCACGGCACGGATGTCCTCACGGACAGCATCGTACTCCTTGTTCTTCAGGCGGCCAATGTTGATGACCATGTCCACCTCGGCTGCGCCGTTGGCGATGGCAGTCCTGGCCTCAAAGGCCTTGCTGGCGGTATCCATAGCACCCAGAGGGAAACCCACCACGCAGCACACCGGGATGCGGCCCGCCATATACTCGACCGCCTGCTTTACATAGCAGGTGTTGATGCAGACGGATGCGGTGTGGTTGGCAATGGCCTCATCACAGATGGTCTGGATCTGGGGCCAGGTGGCCTCGGGCTTCAGCAGGGTATGATCGACATGGGAGAGGATTTCTTCACGGGTCATATTATTTTCCTCCATCAATTCTTGCTGGCACGGCGGACCTTTGCCATGCCCACAGCGCTCAGGGCAATTGCCGTTACGGATGCGGTGGCACCAATGATGCCCAGAACAAGACCGGAAACCAGGAATGCAAAACCTTTCAGACCACGTTTCATAATACCGTACCTCCATTGTTTTGTTACTTAAAACTCCCTCAGTCACCTTCGGTGACAGCTCCCTCTGAGAGGGAGCCTTGTCGGCAAATGCAAGGCAATGCCTCCCTCCCAGAGGGAGGTGGCTGCACCGTAGGTGCAGACAGAGGGAGTTACTTTTTCTTAAAGATGATCAGCTTACTGAACACATAGTTCAGCACAATCACCAGTACATTGGAAAACACTTTCACCACCATGCCCCACAGTGACTGGAGGTCTCCGGTGACAAAAATTGCCGTGGGGCCATCGGCCCCGCCGATGACGGCAATGGCAGCGCTGGAATCCGTTGTGTGGACCATTGTGGATGTAATGCCCACCAGCGTTTCGGGGTTCAGGTGGGTGAACACGCCCGTCAGCAGCCCCTCCATCCACGCGGCACCCTGCGCGGCCATCAGGTTGCCGCCGATCATCATAATGGCGGCATCCAGTACCATGGTGCCCAGACGGCAGGTGACAAATGCACCAAACTCCTTTGCCATCGCCCTGCCTCTGGTCTTGCTGTTGAACACAAAGGCCCGGTTGGTGGCGTAGGCAAACAGGATGCAGAGGATGTTGTCCAGCACATTGCCCCAGCTGTTGGCGGCTGTGTAGCCGAACAGCCTGTTGAACAGCGCGTACAGCACAATATTCAGCAGGGTGGTCAGCACGCCGAAGATCAGGTAGGAGATGACCTCCCAGTGCTTCTTTAACCAGTTAATCATACCGTCAAACCTTCCTCATTCAGTCCAAAGTTCCCGGTTTTGCCAAGGGCTCCCCTATTAGGGGAGCTGGCAAAGCCGCAAGGCTTTGACTGAGAGATTTAACAAAAACAGCCCCGCCGCCGTTACCCGGCAACGGGGCTGCAGTCGCATTGTGTCTGAAACTCAGCGAACCACGGACTGATTACTCAGCGTCGTCGTTCAGCAGAGCCTTCATGGACAGGCTGATGCGCTTCTTGTCGAAGTCAACATCCAGCAGCTTCACATCGACCATATCGCCGACCTTCAGTGCGTCGGAGACCTTCTCAACGCGATCATTGCTGATCTCGCTGATGTGGACCAGACCGTCAACACCCGGCAGGATGCGGACGAATGCACCGAACTTGGTCAGGGACACGACCGGAGCATGGAAGGTGCTGCCGATGGGGTAGTTGTTCTTCAGCTGCTCCCAGGGGTTGTCCTCAGCCTTCTTGTAGCCCAGAGAAACCTTGTGGTTCTCGGTGTCGATGTCCTTCACATACACTTCGATGGTGTCACCAACGGAGACAACCTCGGAGGGATGCTTGATGCGGTTCCAGCTCAGCTCGCTGATGTGGCACAGGCCGTCCACACCGCCGATATCGACGAATGCACCGTAAGAGGTCAGGCTCTTGACAACGCCGGTGTAGGTCTTGCCCACCTCGACATTTGCCCAGAACTCCTCACGCTTTGCCTTGTTCTGCTCAGCGGTGACCTTGTTGATGCTGCCGACGATCTTGCGGCCGGAGCACTCGGTAACAACCAGCTGGACATGCTGGCCAACCAGAGCAGTGTAGTCCTCGTCACGGCGCATCGTGGCCTGAGAACGGGGAACGAACACCTTAACACCCTTGACGTTGACGACAACGCCGCCCTTGTTGAACTCGGTGACATCGCCCTCGACGACCTCGCCGGATTCAGCAGCCTTGGCGATCTCTTCCATGCCCTTGCGAGATGCGAGCTTCTTGCGGGAGAGCTGGATAACGCCGTCCTGGTCCATAACCTTCTCGACGATGAGGTCCAGCTCATCGCCAACCTTCACCAGGTCTTCGACCTTGGCGGAGGAATCATCGGTCAGCTCGCTCAGCTTGACAAAGCCGGTCTGCTTGGCTCCGATATCCACCTGGATCTCGTTGGCAGAGATGCTGGTCACGATTCCTTTCACAATACTGCCTGCATGAACACGCTTCTCCTCGGATGCGTTCAGCATCTCCTCGAAGCTCATGCTGTCATTGATTTCTGCGCTCATACTGTTAAGTACCTCCTCAATAATAGACGATGGCGTTGAAGCCCCTGCTGTTACGCCCGCCGTTTTTACATCTGCAAACCATTCCGGCCGAAGTTCGCTCGCTGTCTCGACCGTCACGGCTTTCGTATGCTTTGCGGCGACCTGTACCAGCTTTTGGGTATTGGAAGAATGATGACCGCCAATGACAACAATGATGTCGCATTGTTGGCTGAGGTCTTCCGCTTCCTGTTGCCTCGCCCACGTCGCATTACATATTGTATCAAAAATTCGGGCGTTTGTATAGGCTTTTTTGAGAAACTCCGAACTTTCTTGCCATTTTGTTACCTGAAATGTGGTCTGTGCAACCGCAAAAATGGGCTTTTGGGGGTCAGAAGGGCCTTTCCAGGCCTTCAGCTCGTCCAGATCGCTGAACACAAATACCTCTCCCCGGGTATGGCCCACGATGCCCTGCACCTCGGGGTGGGCAGCATCACCGGCCACCAGAAGCACCGCGCCCTCGGCCTCGGCCCGGGCGGCAATGCTCTGGATCTTCTTCACAAAGGGGCAGGTGGCATCGTGGTAAACAAGGCCGCGCTGCTCCAAAGTATCATAGATGGTGCGGGGCACGCCGTGGCTGCGGATGATGACCTCGTACCCGGTGGGGATATCGTCCACGGTATCAGCCACCAGCGCACCGCGCCTTTCCATATCGGCCACCGCCTGCGGGTTATGGATCAGCGGGCCCAGCGTTGCCACCTTATGGCCCTCGTTCAGCAGATTGTAGGTCAGCTCCACCGCGCGGTTCACGCCAAAGCAGAAGCCAGCGGTTTTGGCAAGACGAATTTCCATAGCGTTTCTCCTTCTCTAAACCTCTCAGCCTCGCATTCGCTCGGCAGCTCCCCTGATAGGGGAGCCAAGTTTACGCTGTTGTTTTCCTGCCTCCCCTACCAGGGGAGGTGTCACCGAAGGTGACGGAGAGGTTCTCACTTCAGCTGTTCCCAGGTATCCAGCAGTGCCTGCTTATTGGCCCGGAGCACCTTCATATCCCGGCGGCTCTCCATGGCGAACTGGGCGGCGGGCATCGGCTCGCCGTAGATGACGTTCACCCGGCAGAACAGCCGCATCTTCCCGTCCGGCGTATCGTAGCGGATGCGCACCGGCACCACATCCACCCCAGCCTGCGCCGCAATGACAAACAGGCCGCTCTTGGGCGGCAGGAGCCTGCCCTCTTTTTCGCGGGTGCCCTCCGGGAAGATGAGCAAAGTCTCCCCCGCCCGGCAGGCCTCCACGGTCCGGTCAATGATCTCCAGCTCCTCCTTGGTGCCGCGCACGCAGAGCGCGCCGCTGCAGCGGAAGAACCAGGTGAGCAGGGCGTTGATCTCAAACAGCTCCTTTTTGGCAAAAACGAGCATCCGCCTGCCCCAGAACCGGCTGATGACGATGAATACCGGGTCAATGGCTGAAACGTGGTTGGGAGCAATGATGCAGCCTTTGGTCTGCACCTTGCGCAGGTTCTCGCGGCCAATGGTATGGACCCGGAAGCCGATGTGGAACACCAGCCAGGCCAGCGGCAGCAGTATGTAATATAGTACCATTTAATTAACCTTTTCTGCAATAATCTTTTTCATCGCCGCAAGGCTCTGCTCAAAGTTGAGGTCAGAGGTATCCAGCAGCACTGCATCCTCGGCCTGCTTCAGGGGGGCGGCGGCACGGTGGGTGTCCTGATAGTCCCGCTGCTTCACATCAGTCAGCACATCCTCAAAGGCGACCTCCATGCCCTTCTGCTGGTATTCCAGCCAGCGCCGTCTGGCCCGGGCTTCGGGGGCCGCGGTCAGGAAGATCTTGACCGTGGCATCCGGCAGCACCACAGTGCCGATATCCCGGCCATCCATCAGGACGTTCTGGGTCTTGGTCATGCCGCGCTGCAGCTCCAGCAGGAAGGCGCGGACTTCCGGGTTGGCACCCACGGCAGAGGCGGCCATGCCGGCCTCCTCCGTGCGGATGGCGGTGCTCACGTCCTCACCGTTCAGATAGATATGCTGCTCCCCGTCAATGCAGTCCACCCGCAGGCCGATCTCCGGCAGCAGGGTGTTGACCGCCGCATTGTCCTTCGGGTCCACGCCCTTGCGCAGGGCATACAGGCCGATGGTGCGGAACATGGCACCGGTATCCACATAGATGTAGCCCATCTCTGCGGCCAGCCGCCGCGCCAGGGTGGATTTTCCTGCCCCCGCAGGGCCGTCGATTGCAACTGAAACCATTTGATACGCTCCTTTTGTAATATAAGCTTTTCTTTCATCGGTCAGTATAAACTTTACGTAATGCCAAGGGCTCCCCTACTAGGGGAGCTGGCATCAAGCGAAGCGCAGATGACTGAGAGGTTTCGTCCAGATTCCTCGCAAAGCTCTGCGCCGTACAGAAAGCGATCTGCAGGTTGTAGCCGCCGGTATAGGCATCCACATCCAGCACCTCACCTGCAAAGTAAAGGCCCAGCGCCTTCTTGCTCTGCATGGTCCTGGGGTCCACCTCCCGCACGGACACGCCGCCGGAAGTGATGACCGCATGGGCCAGGTCGCCCCGGGCATCGATGGGCACGTTCCAGTGCTTCATCAGGCGCACCAGCTCCCGCTTCTGCTCCCGGGTGATCTGGTTGGCCTTTGTGGCGGGGTCAATGCCCCAGCGCGCCACCATGACCGGCTGCATACTGGCAGGCAGCAGCTTGACCAGCGCCCCCTGGGCGGCATGGTTGGCCAGCAGGGCAAAATCCCGGGTGATGCGGTCATAGAGCTGCTCCTCGCTCAGGGCGGGCTTCAGGTCGATCTCGGCGTGGTACTTGTGCTTTTTCATATCGCCCAGATGGCTGGACGCGCTCAGGGTCAGCGGGCCGCTGATGCCAAAGTGGGTGAACAGCATCTCGCCCTGCTCCTCAAAGATGTCCTTGCCGTCCTCAAAAAGGGTCAGGGTCACATTTTTCAGGGCAAGACCCATCATCTTTTTGCAGTCCGGATCATGGCTGACCAGACTGACCAGACTGGGCACCGGCTCCACAAGGGTGTGCCCGGCCTGCCGGGCCAGCCGGTAGCCGTCACCGGTGGAGCCGGTGGTGGGGTAGCTCACACCGCCGGTGGCCACCAACACGGCATCGGCCCGGTATTCTTTCCCGGAAGTCCCCCGCACACCGACACAGCGCAGGGCAGGCCCGGCTTTTTTCTTTTTGGGATGGCGCGGATTTTCCGGCACGGCAGGGGCGGCTTCCGGCTCCGGGGGCAGCTCTTCCAGAAGCAGCTTTTTTGCCCCGTCATAGACGATCTCCGCGTCCTGTGCGTAGCGGAGCAGTGCCTGCCGGATCTCTTCGGCTTTGTCGGACACCGGGAACACCCGGCGGCCACGCTCCACCTTCAGCTCCACGCCCAGGCTCTCAAACAGCTCCATGGTCCTGGCGGGCGGGAACGCCCCCAGCGAGGAGAACAGAAAGCGCGGATTGGTGCGGACATGGTGCAGAAATTCCTCCGCAGTGCAGTCGTTGGTCACATTGCAGCGCCCCTTGCCCGTGACCAGGATCTTCTGACCGGGCTTGTCGGTATGCTCCAGCACCGTTACCTGATGCCCCTGCCGCACAGCGGCCCCCGCCGCCATCAGCCCGGCCGCACCGGCCCCCACGATCAACACCTTTGCCATTCTGGTTCCTCCCGCAATTCACTGCCTGTCGAAATTTGTTCTAGTTTATCATACCAGAATCGGCCCGCAATTGCAATCTGCATTCCTTTGGAAAAGCACAGAAAAGCGGCAGACAGTCGTGTCTGCCGCTTGGGGTCACTGCATCAGTTTTGCGGGGTCAAGATAACTGTCGTCCTGCTTCACTTCCAGGTGGATATGGCTTTCCTCGGCGCATTCACAGCTGACGCTGCCCACTTTGCCCAATGTCTGCCCGGCACTGACCGTCTCACCCTCCTTCACCGCTGGGCTGGCCACGCCGCAGAGCCGCCAGACACGGCCCGCACTGTCCTTGATGGCCACAGTGGGGCCCCAGCTGCCATCGGAACCGGCCAGCACCACCGTGCCCGCCGTAGGACTCTGGACGGCAGCATCCTTTGCGCAGGCATAGTCGATGCCGTTGTGGGTGCGCCAGTCGCCCAGGGTCTTGTTGTAGACCAGCTCATCGCCGCTGTATCCATTGAGCACCCTGCCAGAGATCGGCTGCGTGGAAGCAGGCGCTGCCGAACTGCTGGCAGGCGAGGATGCACCTTGCAGCGCGGATGGTTCGCGCACCGAGCCAGAGCCAGCCTGCGGCGCAGAGGAGGCCGAAGATGCACTCCGCGATGCCGAGGAGGCCGCCTTGGGCACATTGCTTACACTGTTTGCGGCGGGTTCGGTCGGCCATTCCCATGTTGTTTCGTCCTCCTGTGGCGTGGTGGTGGAAAGCCCCTCATCGATGCCGGGGGCCGTGGATGTGCTGTCCGGTGTCTTCAGGCCCGAAAGGTTCTTGTCCAGCTCGTCGCGCACGGTGCGCACCGCCCAGACCCCCGCCGCCGCTGCCGCCACCAGACAGGCCAGCAGTGCCAGTGCAAACCCTTTGTCCCGCAGAAATTTCCTGATCTGTTCCATGTTCGTTACTCCAATCCGTCATGGTTTCGCTTGATTTTCTGATTGCAGTATGCGATTCCGGAACCGGGTTTATACACATTTTATAAAAAGAAAACCCTCTCCGTCAAGGCCTGAGGCCTTGACGGAGAGGGCTGAAATACACAGATCAGCTGCGGCGGCGGTTGTTGCCCATCAGGCGGACAACATACAGGAAGATGTTGATGAAGTCCAGATACAGGGTCAGCGCGCCATAGATGGAAGCCTTTTCGACCATCTCAGCATCAGCGGAGTAGTAGCTGTACATCTGCTGCAGCTTCTGGGTATCGTAAGCGGTCAGCAGCATGAACACCACCAGACCGATGCCGCAGTAGAGCACCGAGCCGCCAAAGCCGAAGCCGAACAGCATCCCCACAAAGCCGGTGATGATCATGGCAATCAGAGCCATCATCAGGCGGGGGCCCCAGCCGGTCAGGTCCTTATGGGTGGTGGTGCCGTAAACAGCCATCAGCCCGAAGTAGAGGGACGTTGCCAGCAGCGCCATGATCAGGGTGCTTGCAGAGAAAACAAGGAAATAGTAGCTCAGCACCATGCCGTTGAGCAGTGCATAACCGAAAAAGGTCGCGCGGGCAGCTCCCACCGACATGGTCTGCACCCGGGAACTCAGCACGATTACCAGCGCCAGCTCCGCAATGGTCAGCACAAGATAGAGCGAATCGACCAGATAGATGAGCGAGGTCGTCGCAGTGAGATAGGCCATGGCGAAGGTGATGAGCAGGCCGCAGGCCATCCAGCGGTAGGTGCGGGTCATATAGTCCGATGCGCTCATCGTGGGCTCCGCATAGCCGCGGTCATAATTTCTGTAATCCATTGTGGAACTCCTCCAGTCTTTTTGCCGGGGCGGGCATTCCGCCTTGCTCCGGTCTACGTTTTATAGTATACTGCATAGAAATGAACGTTTCGTGAAAAAGGCTGTGATATTGTATGTCTCTTGGACTTTATCTGCATATTCCCTACTGCTTTTCCAAATGCCGGTACTGTGATTTCTATTCTGCCCCCGGCCAGCGCGGCGTGCCCACCCAGTATGTGGATGCCCTTCTGCGGGAGCTTGCCCGCTTTGCGCCGGAAGCGCCTCTTCACCCGGACACGATCTATTTTGGCGGCGGCACCCCCAGCCTGCTCTCCCCTGCTGATGCCGCCCGGCTCATTGCGGCGGCAGCTCCGACACCCGGGGCGGAGATCACGCTGGAGGCCAACCCTGAGACCGTAACCGAGCAGACCCTGTGCGGTTTCCGGGAAGCTGGGGTGAACCGCATCTCTTTCGGGGTACAGTCGGCCCGGGACAGCCAGCTGAAAACGCTGGGCCGCCCCCACACCGCCCGGCAGGCCCGGGCTGCCTTTGCGGCGGCACGGCGGGCAGGCTTTACCAACATCAGCGGCGACATCATGCTGGCCCTGCCCCATTATACGCAGGCCGAGTTTGACGAGACACTGGAGCTCATTGCGGAGGGCGGGGCAACGCACATCTCCGCTTACCTCTTAAAGATCGAACCGGATTCCGCCTTTGGCAGGCACCCGCCCGAGGGCCTGCCCTCCCCCGACGAAGCGGCAGACTTTTACCTCTACGCCGTGGAACACCTGGAGCACCACGGATACCGGCAGTATGAGATCTCGAACTTTGCAAAGCCCGGCTATGAGGGCAGGCACAACCTCATCTACTGGGACTGTGGGGATTACCTCGGCCTTGGCCCGGCGGCGCACTCCTGCATGGGCGGCAGACGATTCTATTACCCCGCCGACACCGAGGCCTTCCTGAACGACAAAGCAGCCCCCGTTATGGACGGAGGCTGCGGCGCAGAGGACTATCTCATTTTACAGCTGCGGCTGCGCAAGGGGCTGGATCTTGCCGCCTATAAGGCCCGCTACGGGAAGGAGTTTTCCACCGCCCAGCTCGCCTTTGTGAAAAACTGTGTGAAGTCCGGCTATGCCACCTTCGATGGCAGCACCCTTGCCCTCACCCCCGCCGGGCTCATTGTGCAGAACAGCATTCTGGCGGAGCTGCTGTGACTTTTGCTTGACAATTTACGTTGAAACGTATATACTGAAATTACAAAAGGTGCTGCCCTCCAAACGGCTAGCTCCTTACGTTACTCGTATCAAAAAAGATTGACCGATTTGCTTGGGGAAGCATAGATGGCGGTCAGTCTTTTTTGTTTTTATATCTTTTGTCGTCATGGCTGATTTTCCATGTGATGTCAAAAACACCATATGCTACGCTGGAAACAAATGTCAACAGCAGCAGCACTTCTGACAAAGTCATGCGCATTCCTCCTTTCGCCGAAGCGTCGGGATTGTGCGCCCAAAAAAGCCGCCCTCCCGATGCCTGTTTACCAGTAAGTAAAACCTTTGCGGTTCGGTAAGGAGCGTTCAGCCGCCTACGTTTAAGGCAACACCTGATGACAGCTTAAAAGCTGTATTTTTAGGATATCATATTTTCTGACAAAATACAATCACTTACGTCAGGTCAATGACCCTCCACCCCAGCTCCCGGATGGCTTCCCGGTCATGGGTAGCCAACAAAACAGCCCGTTCGCCGCGGCGCTCTTTCAGGAGCGCTGCGGCTTTTTTCATGGTCTCGGGGTCCATGCCGGTGAAGGGTTCGTCCAGCAGCAGGGTATCGCACCCGGCCCAGAGAGCGCGGAGCAGGGCCGCACGGCGCTTCTGCCCGCCGGAAAGCTTCCGGGCAGGCAGGGCAAGCGCCTGCTCATCATATCCAAATCGTTGAAAATCCGGCGCAATTTGCGTTTTGTATTGTGTTTTCCCCTCCGGAAGCACCAGTTCCACGTTCTGCACGGCGGTCAGCTGCGGGCAGAGCCGATCCTCCTGAAAGACAGCACCGACCCGGCCCACGCCCTGCACCGTGCCGGAATCCGGTGCTTCCAGCCCCATCAGGATGCGGAGCAGAGTGGTCTTGCCCCAGCCGCTGGGTGCCCAGAGAACGGCAGGCTCCGCAAGGGTCAGATCCAGATCCTCAAAGAGCGTTTTTTCTCCAAAGCGTTTTGTTAATCCGCAAATTTCCAGTTTGTTAATCATTTTTCGTCACATCCTCTCCCAACACACGGGCCACTGCCTTGTCCAGCAGGGCCAGAAACAGCTTCTCAAAGCCTGCGCTCAGCAGGATGATGACGAACGTCCAGGCGAACAGCTCCCCGGTAGAGAGTGTGATCTTTGCCCGGTAGAGGGCATCTCCGATGCTGCCATCGGGCAGGCCGATGACCTCGGCGGCCACACCGCTCTTCCAGCAGATGCCCAGCGCCACGCTGCACCCCTGCCGGAAGGCTGGCAGAATGGCGGGCAGCCAGATGGCTTTGACCCGCCGGGCCAGCGACAGACGGAACACCTGTGCCATTTCCAGCAGCTGCACGTCCGCGCTCTCGATGCCGGTGCGCACGGCACTGTACAGCACGGGCAGGACCATCAGAAAGCTGATGAGGATGGAGAGCGACCGCCCGCTGACCCACACCAGCGCCAGAATGATGAAGCTGGCCACCGGCGTGGCCTTGACCAGCTGGATGACCGGGGCCAGCAGCGTGTCCACCCAGGCCCAGCGCTCGGCGGAAGCCGCCAGCAGAACGCTGACCACCACGCCCAGCGCAAAACCCAGCAGGATATGCCCGGCGCTGAACCCCACCCGCTGCCAGAAATCGGCCTGCGGCAGCAGCTCCATCAGGGTGCCCGCCGCCTGAATGGGTGACACCAGAAAGACCTCCTGCCCGATGGCCATAGCCGCCGCCTGCCAGACGGCCAGCCAGAACACCGCCGCTGCCAGCAGCCCTGTGCGGCGTTTTTTTGTCTGTTTCATTTTACCTGCTCCGTTCTCACTCAAAAAGAGCCGTGCGGCTGCACGGCTCTCCTTTTTATCGGTTTACTGAAAGCTGCGCTGGACGCTTTTCCAGAACACCTGGCCGGGCGTAGCCTTTGTGTAGTAGAAGTTTGCATCCGGCAGCTTGCCGCCCACTGCAGCGGGGGAAGCATCATACAGCACCTTGAGGTAGGCGTTGACATCGGCCTTCATCTCGTCCCCCACACGGTAAACGATGTTGCACTGGGGCAGCGCCTTCTGGGCAATGGCCTTTTTGGCCACCACGCCGGTCTCCTCGCAGAGAGCCGCCGTACCGGCAACATCTGTCTGGGCGGCCTTGATGCTCTTCTCGTAATCTCGCAGGAAATTTGCCACGATGTCCGGGTTCTCTTTGGCGTACTCCGTGCGGACAACGGTGACCCCCGTGATGAGCTGGGTGTCACAGACCTTGTTCCACTCCTTGGTCAGGTCCAGCACCACCCGCAGGCTGCTGTCCTTCAGCTGGGCAGCGGTCACATAGGGCTGGGGCAGAACGGCAATGGCATCCTTTTTGGAGGCGGCCATCTGGGCAGTCACCTCGGATGCCTCGCTGTAATACTCGATCTTCACATCCTTGTCGGGGTCCAGGCCATTCTTGGTGAGCAGGTAGCGCAGAACATACTCCGGCGTGGTGCCCTTGCCGGTGGACAGGATGGTGCGGCCCTTCAGGTCGGCAAAGCTGTGGACACTGTCGCCCTTTTCCACTACATACAGCACGCCCAGCGTGTTCACTGCCATCACCTGGATGCCGCCATTGGTCTTCTGGTAAAGGGTCGCGGCCAGATTGGCGGGGATGGCGGCCATATCCAGCTCACCCTTGATGAGCTTGGGCACGATCTCGTCCGCTGCACCGTAGAGCTGCAAGTCGTAGTGCTGGCTGGCCTTGCCGCTGCGCTCCATATCCAGCAGATTGACCAGGCCCATGGTGGTGGGGCCCTTCAGGCCCGCAATGCGCACGCCGCTTTCTGTTTTGGCGGCAAAAGCCCCGCAGGCCAGCAGGCTGATCATCAGCGCCGCCGACAGCAGCAGGGAGGTCATTTTTTTCATCATGGTTCAGATTCCTTCCTCTCTTTGTTGTTTCAACCAGAAACAAAATTTGCAAATTTTGCAAAATCATTTGCTTTACGCGCTCAAGTTTACTATAATGGAGCTAAAAATACCGTTGCCCATGCAACGGAATTGCAGAAGGGCGGTGAGGGCCCGGGGAAAACCTCACGGAACTGACATGGAAAACTATCTGCCGCTGTTACAATCCACCTCTCTTTTTGCCGGGATCTCTGCCGGGGAACTGCGCCCCCTGCTCAGTGAGCTTGGGGCCTGCATCCGCAGTTATGGCCGGGGCGAGGCGCTGGTGCAGGCCGGGGCCCCCAGCCGCCGGGTCGGCGTTGTGCTGACCGGAAGCATCGAGGCCTACCGCCCGGCACCGGGCGGGGCACGGATCCCCATCACCCACATGGGGCCGGGGGGCGTGTTTGGTGACGTGCTGGGTGGTTCCAGCCTGGACAGCCCGGTCACAGTGGTGGCATCCGCCCCCTGCGAGGTCCTGCTCTTCCCCTACGAAAAGCTGCTTCAGCCGGACGGCTCCACCGCCCGCCAGCGCCTGCTGCAGAATCTGGTGCGGACCATCAGCGATAAATATTTCCTGCTCTCCCGCCGGGTGGACCTGCTGGTGATGAAGACCCTGCGGGCCAAGGTCTGCGCCTACCTGCTCAGCGAGGCCGAGCAACAGGGCAGCATGACCTTTACCATCCCCTTCTCCCGCATCCAGCTGGCCGATTACCTCAACTGTGACCGCAGCGCCCTTTCCCGGGAGTTGAGCCTGATGCAGCGGGACGGCCTGCTGGACACCTACCGTTCCAGCTTCAAGCTGCTGGAGCCGGAAGCTTTGCGGCAGATGATTCTATAAACCTCTCAGTCTCGCTTCGCTCGCCAGCTCCCCTAATAAGGGAGCCCTTGGCAGGCCGGGCAAGTCCGAGTATTTCGCCTGCGGCTCCAAAGGCTTTCGGCCCTTGCTGTTTCGGGTAGATTTCTATAAGATGAAAGTGATATGTAACTATGTCTAAACCAATTCTCTGGATCGTGATCCCCTGCTACAACGAGGAGCAGGTACTGCCCATTACAGCGCCGATGTTCCTGCAAAAGATCACCAGCCTCACCGAAAAAGGCATGATCAGCGACAAGAGCCGGGTGCTGTTCGTCAACGATGGTTCCCGCGATAAGACCTGGGAGCTCATCTGCGGCTTTGCAAAGCAGGATGCGCATTTCATCGGCATTTCCCAGAGCCGGAACCGGGGCCACCAGAACGCCGTGCTGGCGGGCCTGATGGAGGCCCGCGCCAACAACTGCGACATCACCATCTCCATTGACTGCGATGGTCAGGATGACATCAACGCCATGGACGAGATGGTGCAGAAATATCTGGACGGTGCCGAGGTGGTCTACGGCGTGCGCAGCCGCCGGGACACCGACACCTTCTTCAAGCGTTTCACTGCCGAGGGCTTCTACCACCTGATGAATGCCCTTGGCGCGGATATCGTGTTCAACCACGCCGACTACCGGCTCATCAGCGCCCGGGTGCTGGACAGCTTTGCCGACTACAAGGAGGTCAACATCTTCCTGCGCGGCATGGTGCCGCTGGTGGGCTTCCAGAGCGAGCAGGTGTTCTACGAGCGGCACGAGCGGCTGGCCGGTGAGAGCCACTATCCCCTGCGCAAAATGCTGGCGCTGGCCTTTGATGGCATCACCAGCCTTTCCAACAAGCCCATCCGGCTCATCACCGGGGCAGGCATCGTGGTCAGCCTCATCAGCTTCATCGGCGTGATCTGGGCCATTGTGCAGGCGGCCATGGGCAGCGTGGTGGCCGGCTGGGCCTCCACCATCTGCATCGTCTGCTTTGTGGGCGGCGTGCAGCTGGTCTGCCTGGGTGTCATCGGCGAATACATCGGCAAGATCTATATGGAAACAAAGGCCCGCCCGCGCTACATCATCTCGGAGCGCACCTGGGCCCCCTATGAAAGGAAGTATCACGGATGAGCAAACAGAGCTGGCGGGGCAGCACCCTGCTGAACCCGGAGCCGCCGGTGCTGGTCTCCTGCGGCGGGCTGGAGCAGCCCAACCTCATTACCATCGGCTGGACAGGCACCATCTGCACCCAGCCCAGCATGGTATCCATCAGCGTCCGCCCCGAACGGTACAGCCACCACCTCATCAAGGAGAGCGGACAGTTTGCCATCAACCTGCCCACTGAACAGCTGGTGCGTGCGGTGGACTGGTGCGGCGTGAAGAGCGGCCGCGACAACGACAAGTTTGCCACCTGTAAGCTCCATGCCGCCCCGGGCAGCGTTCTGACCGACTGCCCCATCCTGGAGGAGAGCCCGGTCAATCTGGAATGCAGGGTCACGCAGGTCATCCCGCTGGGCAGCCATGACCTGTTCCTGGCCGAAGTCGTGGCCTGCGATGTGGATGAGAGCCTGCTGGACGAGAACGGCAAGCTCTGCCTGGACAAGGCAAAGCTGATCGTGTACAGCCACGGCGAGTACCTGAGCCTGGGCAAAAAGCTGGGCACCTTCGGGTACAGCGTGCGGAAAAAGAAACCCGGAAAACGGAAAAAATGATCTGACCTGCAAAAGGCGGGGCATCAGTGCAGTAAGCTGATGCTCCGCCTTTTTCTGTTTTGTTCCCTTCCCCCCAACAACAAAAAGCCCCGCCGGCAGAGGGAATTGCCAGCAGGGCTCCGGTAATGTCAATAGGAACTTAACTTGGCTCTCCTACCGGGAGAACGGCCGAGCGTATGCGAGACGGAGTGGTTTAATCCTCCGCACCCTCATCCAGGTTGCCCAGCTTCTTGGCCTGCTCCACCACGGCAGGCACCAGCATCTCGGGCAGGATCTCGTAGCGGGCAAACTCGGTGGTGAACCAGCCGCGGCCCTGGGTGATCTGCCGGATAAAGGTGGTGAAGTTGCTCAGCTCAGCCAGCGGGACCTCGGCAATGACGGTCTGCATGCCATCCTCATCGGGTTCCATGCCCAGCACGCGGCCGCGGCGCTTGGTCACATCGCCCATGATATCGCCGGTGTTGTCGTTGGGGACATGGGCCTTCAGGGTATGGATGGGCTCCAGAATGACGGGGCCTGCCTCGGGCATTGCAGCCTTATAGGCCAGCTTTGCAGCCATGATAAAGGCCATCTCGGAGCTGTCCACGGGGTGGTAGCTGCCATCCAGCAGGGTGGCCTTCAGGCCGACCACAGGATAACCGGCCAGCACGCCCTTTTCGGCGGCAAGGCGGACACCCTTTTCCACTGCCGGGAAGAAGTTCTTGGGCACGCTGCCGCCGAACACCTTTTCCTCAAACACGACCTGCTCGCTGTCACAGGGCTCGAAGTTGATGACGACATCGCCGAACTGGCCGTGGCCGCCGGTCTGCTTCTTATGGCGGCCCTGCTTCTGGCAGGCCTTGCGGATGGACTCACGGTAGGCAATGCGGGGAGCTTCCAGACCGATCTCCACGCCGAACTTATTCTTCAGCTTGGCCTTGACCACATCCAGATGCTGCTCACCCAGACCGCCAATGATCTGCTGGTGGGTCTCAGCATTATTGATGTAGCTCAGGGTCGGATCTTCTTCCATCAGGCGGGCCAGTGCGCTGGAGATCTTGCCCTCATCGCCCTTTTTGGCCACGGTGACTGCCATGAACAGGCTGGGCAGCGGGAAGGCAGCGGCGGGCAGCTTGACCACGCGGGAAGCATCGCACAGAGTATCGCCGGTCTTTGCGCTGACCAGCTTTGCCACAGCGCCGATATCACCGGCACCGATGCCGTCGGTCTCGACCTGCTTCTTGCCGATGACGGTCAGGGGCTTGCCGATCTTCTCGGTCTCGCCGGTGCGGGCGTTGACCAGAGCAGCGCCGCCGGTCACCTTGCCGCTGATCACGCGCAGGTAGCTCAGCTTGCCCACGAACGGGTCAGCCACAGTCTTAAAGACATAGGCTGCGGTGGGCTCGGTCTCATCACAATGCAGCTCCACAGGCTCACCATTGGCATCCTCGGCCAGGATGGCGGCATCGTGCTGCGGGCTGGGCAGGAGCTTGTGCATATTGAACAGCAGCATATCCAATGCCTGCTGGTTGACAGCGCTGCCGCAGAACACGGGGGTGATCAGGCCGTCCTTAACGCCCTTGCGCATTCCCTCAACGATCTCCTCGGTGGTAAAGGGCTCACCGCCGAAGAACTTTTCCATCAGCTCATCGTCGGTCTCGGCAATGGCCTCGCTCATAGCCTCGATCAGGCCCTGGAAGCGGTGGCCGATATCGGGCAGCTCCACCTGGATCTGCTTGCCGCTCTCATACTTGAAGGCCTTCTGGCTGAACAGGTTGATGTAAACAGGGGTGCCGTCGTCCAGCTTGGCGGGCACAACACAGGGGCAGACGGTGGAGCCGAACTTGATCTTCATCTCCTCCAGGATCTTGAAGTAGTTGGCATTTTCCAGGTCGCACTTGGAGATGAACACCATGGTGGCCTTGCCGTTCTTGCGGGCCAGCTGGAAGGCTTTCTCCGCGCCCACGGTCACGCCGCTGCGGCCGGAAACACACACCAGCACGCTCTCGGCAGCGCGGATGCCCTCATACTCACCTGCCTCAAAGTCGAACAGGCCCGGCGCATCGATCAGGTTGTACTTGATGCCTTCGTACTCCACCGGCACCACGGATGCCGACAGACTTGCCTTCCGCTTTGCTTCCTCAGGGTCAAAGTCCGAAATCGTGGTGCCGTCCTCAACACGGCCCATACGCTCTGCTGCGCCCGAAAAATAGACCAGTGCCTCAGTCAGCGTCGTTTTGCCGCTGCCGGCATGGCCTGCAATCAAGATATTACGGATGTTGTTGCTTGCGTATTTCATATCGGTTTTTCCCTCATTTCCGCCGCACGGAGCAGTCTCTCCGTTTTTGTGGCATATTTTACAAAGATAATACCACACTCAAAATGATTTTCAAATAGATTGTCCGAAATTTTCTTTCACCTGCCCGCCAAACTTCCCAGGGTTCTTTTGTGCATTTTGACCGGATGCGCGCAAAATCGATTGCAGGACGTGGGTTGGCATGGTACAATAGACCCAATAAAAGATAGAGGGAGGCACTTTGCCATGAAACGCACCGATTACATCAACTGGGATGAATACTTTATGGGCATCGCCCTGCTCACCGCCATGCGCTCCAAGGACCCCAGCAGCCAGGTGGGAGCCTGCATTGTCAGCCCGGAGAACAAGATCCTCTCCCTGGGCTACAACGGAATGCCCATTGGATGCGATGACGATGCCATGCCGTGGGAGCGCGAGGGCGACCCGCTGGACACGAAGTACATGTACGTCTGCCATGCGGAGCTCAACGCCATCCTGAACAGCGCCCACAACAACCTGAAGGGTGCCCGGGTCTACGTGACCCTCTTCCCCTGCAACGAGTGCGCCAAGGCCATCATCCAGTCCGGCATCTCCGAGGTGGTGTACTACGGCGACAAGTACCACGATTCCGATTCCAGCGTGGCGGCGCGGTTCATGTTCAAAAAGGCAGGCGTGCGCCTGACCGCCTACACCCCCAGCGGGCGGAAGGAACTGCTGGAGCTGTAAGGGGAGTTAAACCTCTCCGTCATCATCGCTTCGCTCGATGCCACCTCTCCTAGTAGGAGAGGCCTTGGCATACCGTTGCGTTTTCGTGGGTCAGCGCTTCGCTCCTGTTTGCCCTGCGGCAGGCATCGGTTTTGGAGCGCCAGCGATCATTGCGAAAAATGAATCCTCTGCCAAGGGCTCCCCTACTAGGGGAGCTGTCGCGGCAGCGCCCGCGACTGAGAGGTTTCTCCCAAAACTTTCCCTTGAAAATACAGTTTATTCGTTATATAATAGGACCATCTTATCGAATAAATATACATTTTGCATTGCATAGAGAGGAAAGTATACAATGAGCCTGAAAAATCGCAGTTTTCTGAAGCTTCTGGACTACACCCCTGCCGAGATCGAGGAGCTGCTCGATCTGGCCGCTGACCTGAAGGCCAAGAAAAAGGCCGGCATCCGCCACAATGAGCAGCTGGCAGGCAAGAACATCGCCCTGATTTTTGAAAAGACCTCCACCCGCACCCGCTGCAGCTTTGAGGTCGCCGCTCACGATCTGGGCATGGAGGTCACCTACCTTGACCCGTCGGGCAGCCAGATCGGCAAAAAGGAATCCATTGCCGACACCGCCCGGGTGCTGGGCCGGATGTTTGACGGCATCGAGTACCGCGGCTATGGGCAGGAGATCGTGGAAGACCTGGCCCATTACGCCGGTGTTCCGGTCTGGAACGGCCTGACCAACGAGTTCCATCCCACCCAGATCCTTGCCGACTTCCTGACCATCCGGGAGCACTTCGGCAGCCTGAAGGGCATCCATTTCGTCTACTTCGGCGATGCCCGCTACAACATGGGCAACAGCCTGATGGTGGGCTGTGCCAAGATGGGCCTGCACTTCACCGCCTGCGCCCCCAAAAAGTATCAGCCGGATGCCGCCCTGATCGCACAGTGTCAGGCCATTGCCGCCGAGACCGGTGCCACCCTGACCTTTGAGGAGGACCCCGCCAAGGCTGCCCAGGGTGCCGATGTCCTTTACACCGATGTGTGGGTTTCCATGGGCGAGCCCATCGAGGTCTGGGCCGAGCGCATCCACGACCTGGCCCCCTATCAGATCAATCAGGAGCTGATGAATATTGCAGGCTCCAAGGCCGTGTTTATGCACTGCCTGCCCGCCTACCACGACCACAAGACCGCTGTGGGCAAGGAGATGGGCGAGCGCTTTGGCCGCGATGCCATGGAGGTGACCGATGAGGTATTCGAGAGCCCCCAGAGCATCGTCTTTGACGAGGCCGAAAACCGGATGCACACCATCAAAGCCGTGATGGCAGCTACGCTGGGCTATCAGAAGTAACTGCGTCTCTCTCAGCACAATATGCACAGGCCCGGTCGTTTCCGAACGATCGGGCTTTTTGTTCCTGTCTCCCGTTTTGGTCTGCCGGAGGCTCCCCCGCAAAGGGTTCTGGCCGCGCGGGAAAATTTCCCATTCTCCGAAAGCGTTGCAATTACAGTTGAAAATCCGTTGCAAAACCCATATACTAAAAGCGTAATGCTCTGGAAAAGGAGGGAGACTATGGGCGGAGGACATCTTTCCCGGCCGGACTTCGGGATGCCGCAGCCGGACCCGGACCACCCGCTGACCGAATTCTATCTGCTGCTGCAGCACGGGCTGGACAAGGCGGGCGTTTTCCACCTGCCTGCGCTCTATGCCAGCTTCCGGGCACCGGCCCGGCGCATCTATGCCGACGAGGCCGCCGGGTGCCTCACCCTCAGCGAAGCGGCGGACAAGGGTGCTGTTCTGCTCTCTGCTCCCCGGAACCTCCAGCTGCTTTACAGCAGCCTGCATGTGGAGCCGGATGGCTCCCCCGCCGCCCTGCTGCTCACCGAGGAGTGTTCCCGCGCTGTCTGCGCGGTGCAGCTGCTGCCTCCCTTTGTCTGGGAGGACCCGCTGCCTCCCCTGCCGGATGTCCCGGCCGCTCTGACCCTGCAATTGACCCTGCAGGATGTGGAGGCCATCGACACCGACCCTGCCGCCCTTGCCCGCCGCCTGTGCCAGACCACCCGGCAGAAGCACTGGCTGGCCCACCCCAAAGCAGATCTGTATCTTGCGGAGAAAATTGCCCTTTTCCAAAGGCTTTATCGTTAATGCAATAATCCGTGCGCTTCACCCGTATATGGGGTGAAACGTCCCTTTGAAACAGTTGTTTCCACCAGCCCCGCCCGGGGCCGCAAAGGAGAGAAAGAGACTTATGGGACAGTTGACCAAAGACGAAGTTTTTGCGCTGGCTGTACAGCGATACAGCGACACCGTGTTCCGCGCCGCGATGCACAATTGCAGCTGCGCCGCCGACGCGGAGGACGTGGTGCAGGATGTGTTTGAAAAGCTCCTGCGCTACGAAGGCCGCTTTGAGAGTGAGGAGCACCTCAAAGCCTGGCTGCTGCGGGTCGCTATCAATCGCTGCCGGGATATCACCCGGGCCGCGCGCCAGAAGGACACCGAACTGGACGAAAACATTCCTGCCCCGGAATCCGGAAATGACGGCAGTGTGCTCGATGCGGTGCGCACTCTGCCGGAAAACTACCGCAACGCCGTGTACCTCCATTATTACGAGGGCTACACCGCCGCCGAGGTAGGCCGGATGCTGGGTGCGCCCACCAACACGGTGCTCAGCTGGCTGCGGCGGGCACGCGCCCAGTTACATACGCTGCTGAAGGAGGAGATCGAAGATGAGGTGGTATGAATACAAGATGGAAGTGGACGATCTGCACGCTTCCGATGACCTGAAGGCAAAGCTGCTTGCCTTGCAGGCCAATGCCGCCGAGACCCCCGGTGCCAAGAGCATCGCCATGCCCGCGCCTTCCCCGACCCCCAAAAAACAGAAGAAGCCACTCCGCTTCCCCGCCCGGCGCTGGGCCCAGCTGGCCGCCTGCGTGGCAGTCTGCGGGGTCTGCCTGTACGGTGCCGTGTATGCCTACGAATGGAAAGGGGTCACCCTGCTGGGCGGCGGCTCTTCCTCCAACTACTCTGCCGCCGCCACCAGGGCAGCCGCCCCGCAGGCAGCTGTTTACTCCATGGAGGACACCGAAAACGCCACCTACGGTTCTGCGGACAACGGTATCTCCTCCTTCAGCGCAGAGGACGGCCACCGGTCAGCAGACACTGCCACCGGCGGTTCCCTGCTGACCTCCGGCGAAGCGGAGAGCGATGCTTCCACCCGCACCGCCGACAGCGCCAAGATCATCTATACTGCCAACCTCACGCTGGAGACCCGGGATTACGATACCGCCCGTGCGGCACTGGATGCGGCCCTTTCTGACGCGGACGGCTATATGGAATCCAGCAGCGAGTACACCAACACCGACAGCACCCGGAGCGTCAGCCTGACTTTGCGGGTGCCTCAGGACAGCTACAAGAGTTTTCTGGCCGCCGCTGCCCAGTCCGGCAGCGTGACCTACCAGAACCAGCAGGCGGAGGATATCACCACCCGGTATATGGACACCGAGGCCCGGCTGGCCAGCCTGACCGCCCAGCGCACCCGCCTGCAGGAGCTGCAGGCCCAGGCCGACACCCTGGCCGACCTGCTGGAGATCGAGTCCAGCCTGAGCGATGTGCAGTACCAGATCGAGAGCTGGCAGAGCCAGCTGGACTGGTACAGCAATCAGGTTTCCTGCTGCACCGTCTATATCACCCTGAACGAGGTGGAGACCCTGACCCCCACCAGCACCAGCTTCGGCGCAAAGCTGCTGGCCGCCCTGCGCAATGGCTGGACCGGCTTCGTGTCCGGTGCACAGGCCGTGGCGGTGTTCCTTGTGGGTGCATGGCCCGCCATCCTCATTGGCGCGGTCTGCGGCGTGATCTACTACCGTGTCCGCCACCCCAGAAAGAAAAAGTAAAAAACTTTTCCAAAACCCTTGACATCCACCCGCCTCTGTGGTATTATACTTGAGCAGTCAGCGAACAGCTGATGCAGACAAGTAAATATCGCGGGGTGGAGCAGTCTGGTAGCTCGTCGGGCTCATAACCCGAAGGTCGTTGGTTCAAATCCGGCCCCCGCAACCACCAAGCATCTTGAAGTGATTCAGGATGCTTTTCTTTTTGTCCCATTTTCTGTATCCCGCTGTTTCGGATAAAAAAAGCTCCCGACGTTCTGCGCGTCGGGAGCTTTTGCTGTTATGCGGTCTTCCGGGTCACTTCAGCACCGCACCCAGGTTTGCACTGGTGACCATGCGGGCATAGCGGCTGAGCCAGCCGGTCTTGATGTTGGGCTCGGGCGCAACGTACTTTGCCTTGCGCTCGGCCAGCACCTCGTCGCTGACCTCCAGCGTGATCTTTGCGTTGGGGATATCAATACTGATGGTATCGCCCTCCTCGATCAGGCCGATGGGGCCGCCGGAAGCAGCCTCGGGGCTGACATGGCCGATGGCCGCGCCGCGGGATGCACCGGAGAAGCGGCCGTCGGTGATGAGGGCCACGGTCTTATCCAGCTTCATACCGGCCAGAGCGGAGGTGGGGTTGAGCATCTCGCGCATACCGGGGCCGCCCTTGGGGCCCTCGTAGCGGATGACCACTACATCGCCCGGAACGATCTGGCCTGCGTAGATGGCTGCAATGGCGGTTTCCTCGCTGTTGAACACGCGGGCCGGGCCGGAGTGCTGCTGCATCTCGGGGGCCACGGCACTGCGCTTGACCACGCAGCCGTCCGGAGCGATGTTGCCCCACAGAATCTGCAGGCCGCCGGTCTGGGAGTAGGGGTTCTCGATGGGGCGGATGGCCTTTTCGTTCAGGATGTGGGCACCCTTGATGTTCTCGCCCAGGGTCTTGCCGGTGACGGTAGGCACATCCAGATCCAGCAGGCCCTTCTTGGCCAGCTCGGCCTGCACAGCGGGGATGCCGCCTGCGGCGTAGAGGTCGGGCATGTGGGTGGGGCCTGCGGGGGCCAGATGGCAGAGGTTGGGGGTCCTGGCGCTGATCTCGTTGAAGAGCTTCAGGTCAATGGGCACACCGGCCTCGTAGGCAATGGCCAGCAGATGCAGGACGGTATTGGTGGAGCAGCCCAGCGCCATATCGCAGGTCAGTGCGTTGCGGATGGAGCGCTCGTTGATGATCTGGCGGGCGGTGATGCCCTTGTTGACCATGTCCATGATGGCCATACCGGCGTGCTTTGCCAGCTGCAGGCGCTTGGAGTAGACTGCCGGAATGGTGCCGTTGCCGGGCAGGGCAATGCCGATGGCCTCGCACAGGCAGTTCATGCTGTTGGCGGTGTACATGCCGGAGCAGCTGCCGCAGCTGGGGCAGCAGTTGCAGGTGCAGTCTTCCAGCTGCTCGTCGGTGATCATGCCGGCCTTGTAAGCGCCCACGGCCTCAAACATCTTGGAAAGGCTGACTTCCTCGCCGCCGTAGCTGCCGGCCAGCATGGGGCCGCCGGAGCAGACCACTGCGGGCACATCCATGCGGACAGCGGCCATGACCATGCCGGGCACGATCTTATCGCAGTTGGGCACCAGCACCAGGCCGTCCAGCTGATGGGCCATCAGCATGGTCTCCACGCTGTCGCAGATCAGCTCGCGGGAGGCCAGGGAGTACTTCATGCCCACATGGCCCATGGCGATGCCATCGCAGACACCGATGGCCGGGATCAGGATGGGGGTGCCGCCCGCCATCTCCACACCGGCCTTGACGGCATCGGCGATCTTATCCAGATTCATGTGGCCGGGCACGATCTCACTGTAAGCGCTGACCACGCCGATCAGCGGGCGCTCCAGCTCCTCGGGGGTGTAACCCAGTGCGTAGAATAAGCTTCGGTTGGGGGCCCGCTCCGAGCCCTTGGTCACGTTGTCACTTCTCATGGTTTGTTCCTCTTTTCCTTATAACAAAAGACCCCCTCCCAAAGGAGGGAGCCTTTCTTAGTTTTAAAAGCAGCTTTGGGCTGAACTCCTTCCGTCATCGCTTGCGCGATGCCACCTCCCTCACGGAGGGAGGCTTCACGCTGCGGTCAGACAAAAGGCTCCCTCTTTGAGGGGGCTGTCGCCGCAGGCGACTGGGGGAGTTAATTACTTCTTCAGCCAGCTCATCATGCTGCGCAGCTCTGCGCCCACCTTCTCGATGGGGTGTTCGGCCTGCATCCGGCGCTCAGCCAGGAAGTGGACCTTGCGGCCGCCGTTGGGGCTCATCTCGGTCAGGAACTCGGAAGCAAAGGTGCCATCCTGGATCTCGGTCAGAACCTTCTTCATCTCCTTGCGGGTCTCCTCGGTGATCAGGCGCTTGCCGGTACGGTAATCGCCGTACTCAGCGGTGTTGGAGATGGAGTAGCGCATCTTGGAGAAGCCGCCCTCGTTGATCAGGTCAACAATCAGCTTCATCTCGTGGCAGGTCTCAAAGTATGCCATCTCGGGCTCGTAGCCAGCCTCAACCAGCGTATCGAAGCCTGCGTGGATCAGCTCGCAGACACCGCCGCACAGAACTGCCTGCTCGCCGAACAGGTCGGTCTCGGTCTCCTCCTTGAAGGTGGTCTGCAGGATGCCTGCACGGCCAGCGCCGATGCCGGAAGCGTAAGCCAGAGCGATGTCCTTTGCCTTGCCGGTGTAATCCTGCTCCACGCAGATCAGAGAGGGGCAGCCCTCGCCCTCGGTGTACAAGCGGCGGACGATGTGGCCGGGGCCCTTGGGAGCGATCATGATCACGTCAACGTTCTTGGGAGCGGTGATGGTCTTGAAGTGGATGTTGAAGCCGTGTGCAAAGGCCAGAGCCTTGCCCTCGGTCATGTAAGGTGCGACCTGCGTGTTGTAGATATCGGCGCACAGCTCATCGGGCACCAGCATCATCACAACATCGCCAGCCTTGGCAGCCTCTTCGACCTCCATGACCTTGAAGTTGTCGTGAGTGGCGGCGAACTCGGAGGCCTTTGCCCAGTGGGCAGAGCCCTTGCGCAGACCGACAACAACGTTCACGCCGCTTTCGGCCAGGTTCTCGGAATGGGCGTGGCCCTGGCTGCCGAAGCCGATGACAGCAACGGTCTTGCCGTCCAGCACGCCGAGGTTGCAGTCGGAATCGTAGTATTTCTTGATCGCCATGGTAGTAGTCTCCTTTTACTCTTTCCTGTTTTATTTTTATATTTTGATTTTTATGGAAAACTGAGAGATTATGCCTTACTGCGGGCAATGGGTCCCGGGCAGGGGCAGCTGGGCTGCCCGCACCTCCTGCGGGGGCTTCTGCATGTGCTGGTGCATCCCGCCGCGCTCCAGGGCGGTCACGCCGGTGCGGCACTGCTCAAGGATCTTGTAATCTGTCAGGATCTTGAGGAACGCGTCCACCTTTTCAGGGCGGCCGGTCAGCTCCAGCACCATGCTGTCGGGCGAAAGATCAATGATCTTTGCCTTGTAGATGCTGGCGATCTCCCGCAGCTCACTGCGGTTGTGGACATCGGCAGCCACCTTGAGCAGCAGCAGCTCCCGTTCCAGCGAGTTCTCGTGGTCCAGCACGAACACCTGCCGGGTCACTTCCAGCCGCTCGGTCTGGAGGATGAGCTGGCTCAGCGCCTTTTCATCGCTGGTGATGGTCACGGTGATGCGGCTGACCGCCGGGTCGTTGGTGGCGGACACCGTCAGGCTGTCGATGTTGAAGCCGCGGCGGCAGAACAGGTTGGACACCCGGGCCAGAACACCGCTCTGGTTGTCCACCAGCAGACTGATGACTCTGCGTTTGGATTCCATGGGTCAGTCCTCCTTATTCCATGATGATATCATTGATGTCGCCGCCGCCGGGGATCATGGGCAGGACCTTTTCGTCCTTGTCGATAATGCACTCGATCCAGGTGGGGCCCTTCTGCTTGAGGGCATCGGCAAATGCGGCCTGGAACTCGGGGAGGTTGGTGCAGCGGTAGCCCTTCAGGCCAAAGCCCTCGGCCAGCTTGACAAAGTCGGTGCGGCGGTGGGGGTCGGTCTGGGAGTAGCGCTTTTCGTAGAAAGTGGTCTGCCACTGGCGCACCATGCCCAGCACAGAGTTGTTGAAGATGACCGTGATGATGGGCAGCTCATAGCTGACAGCGGTGCAGGCCTCGTTGAGATTCATGTGGAAGGAACCGTCGCCCGTGAACATGACCACCCGCTGCTCCCGGCCCAGCGCCATCTGCGCGCCGATGGCCGCGCCATAGCCAAAGCCCATGGTGCCCAGGCCGCCGCTGGTGATAAAGCCGCGGCTCTTGGTGTGGCGGATGTACTGGGCCGCCCACATCTGGTGCTGGCCCACGTCGGTGACATACACGGCCTCAGGGCCGCACTGGCTGCACACCTCGCCGATGACCTGATGGGGCATCAGGCGGGTGGGGTCGGACACAGGGTGGTAATCCTGTGCCTGCCACTCGTGGATCATCTTCAACCAGTCGGGGTGCTTCTTCTCCTCAATGAGGGGGAGCATCCCGCTCAGAACGTAGCAGACATCACCGGCAATGGCAAGATCCACATCCACATTCTTGCCCAGCTCACTGGGGTCGATATCGATCTGGATGATGGTGGCGTTCTTGGCAAAGGTCTTGGGGTTCAGGGCCACGCGGTCAGAAAAGCGGGTGCCCAGTGCGAGCAGCACGTCACAGTCCGCGACCGCCCGGTTGGAGGTGTAGCAGCCGTGCATTCCGACCATGCCGATGTTCATCGGGTCACCATAGGGCACAACGCCTGCAGCCATCAGAGTATAGGTGGCGGGGATCTCCGCCTTGTGGATCAGGTCACGCAGGGGCTGGCAGGAAGCCGCGCTCCGCACGCCGCCGCCAAAATAGACCAGCGGGCGCTTGGCCGCGTTGATGATATCGGCGGCCCACTTGACCTGCTGTTCGTCGTAGGTGGTCACGGTGCGGATCTGCTCCGGCTGCTTGGGAGTGAACTCACAGACAGCAGCGGTGACATCCTTGGGGATATCCACCAGCACCGGGCCCTTGCGGCCGCTCTGCGCAATGCGGAACGCCGCACGCATGGTGTCGGCCAGCTCTTCTACCTTGCGCACCGTGAAGTTGTGCTTGGTAATGGGCATCGTAATGCCCTCGATGTACGCCTCCTGAAAGCCGTCCTTGCCCAGACCGGGGGTCGGCACATTGCCGGTAAAAGCGACCATGGGCACGGAGTCCATGTAGGCAGTGGCAATGCCGGTGACCAGATTGGTGGCACCCGGGCCGCTGGTGGCCAGCACCACACCGGTGCGGCCCGTTGCGCGGGCATAGCCATCGGCCGCATGAGAAGCGCCCTGCTCGTGGGCGGTCAGCACATGGTGGATGCGGTCAGAATTCTTATACAGCTCGTCGTACAGGTTCAGCACAGCACCGCCGGGGTAGCCGAAGATGGTGTCCACGCCCTGTTCGCAGAGGACTTCAACAAAAATTTGCGAACCATTTAACTGCATGGTAAGTTGCTCCTGTTTCTTTTCCTCTTACACTCTCAACAAAATTTCCCTCAGACACGTTACTTTTCTCATCTTGCATTCCGATTTGAACGTTGGGTCAATTATACTATAAATCGGGCCTTTGTCAATCGACGATTTGTAAAGTGAATCAGCCGAAAGATGAAGATAATTGAACACGCCCTTGCTAAGCGCCTTTTCCAAGAGTATAATCAATTCTACACTGTTATAAAAATAAACAGCCTTCTGACCGGCCTGCCAATGGCTCCCCCTTTGGGGGAGCTGGCGCGGCGCGCCTGAGAGGGCAAGGCCGTTAAAAAGAGAGGATTTTCCTATGCAACTTCGTGAATGGAACGCCCGGCTCCACGGGCTTGTTGTTTTCCGTGCCCTGCTGGGCGACCCCGTTGTGGCAAAGCTGGCGGCGCTGACCGACCGGCTGGAAGCTGCCGACGACAGCATCGCCCCCCTGTGCGATGCTGTGGCCGCCTTTGAAGCTGCCCTGTTTGCCCACACCACCAATCTGGGCGATTATCTTTCCAACGCCGTGCTGGAGACCGAGACCGTCTGTGTGCGGCAGGCTGCTGCGGGCCAGCTCTCCCCTGTGATGGAGGCCGCCCTGAACAGTGAACTGAACTTTTTGCAGAAGCTCTGCGGCCTGACGCTGGACGCGCTGCTGGAAGCCGCCGACCGGCAGAGCCGGGAGCTGGCGTTCCTGCCCCGCTGGGAGGCAAGGCAGCTCGACCTGCCCGCCGCCTACAACCAGCGGATGCGGGAAGCCGGGAAGAAGGGCTACGGCATGTTTGCCAAGCACCATGTGTTCACGGTGGAGAACGGCCAGCTGGTGCCCGTGAAGTACCCCGACCCCCAGAAGCTCAGTGAGCTGCCGGGCTACGAGAAGGAGCGGGAAAAGGTCATTGCCAACACCCGCGCCCTGCTGGCCGGTTCCCCCGCCAACAATGTTCTGCTCTACGGCGATGCCGGCACCGGCAAATCCAGCACGGTCAAGGCCATTGCCAACGAGTACGCCGCCGACGGCCTGCGGCTGGTGGAGGTCAAGAAGAACCAACTCTACCAGATCCCCGACCTGATGGATCAGCTGGCGGCCAATCCCCTCAAGTTCATCCTCTTCATCGATGACCTGAGCTTCTCCTCCAACGATGACAACTTTGCCGCCCTGAAAGCCATCCTTGAGGGCAGCGTTGGCGGCCGGGCCCGGAACATTGCGGTGTACGCCACCTCCAACCGCCGCCACCTCATCAAGGAGACCCTGACCGACCGCACCGGCGACGACATCCACGAAGCCGACACCCGGCAGGAGCTGATGAGCCTTTCCGCCCGGTTCGGCCTGACTGTCACCTTCCAGCGGCCCGAGAAAGCCCGCTTTGCCGCCATTCTGGAAGAGCTGGCAAAACAGCACCACATCCAGATGCCCATGGAAGAGCTGCTGGTCAAGGCCGAGGCCTTCGCCATCCGCGCCGGCGGCCGCAGCCCCCGTGTGGCCAAACAGTTCATCGAACAGTGCGAGAGCGGCGTGCAGAAATAATGTTTGCTTTTTCGTTTTTATTGATAAGAAAAAGCGCTGTGCAGTGAGATGACTGCACAGCGCTTTTTGCTGTTTTGAAAGAAACCTGCCGCCGCAGGCGGCGGATGAGGCAATCAGAAAATCAAACGCGCTCGGCCACCAGCTGGAAGCCCTCTTTGGTGAGCTCCTGCCGGATCTGCTCGATCTGGGCATGGTCGCGGGTCTCCAGCACCAGCTTGAGGAAGCAGCTGGAGATGGGCATGTTGGGGTCAGAGCCGTCATGCAGGACAGAGACCACATTGCTGCCGCAGCGGGAAACGATGGCGGCCACCCGCTCCAGCTGGCCGGGCTTATCCTCCAGCGCGATGGTCAGGTTGGCCTTGCGGCCGCTCATCACCAGACCACGGGTGATGACGCGGTTGAGGATGTTCACATCGATGTTTCCGCCGGAGATCAGGCAGACCACCTTTTTGCCCTCGATGGGCAGCTTGTGGAACAGCGCCGCTGCCACAGGCACCGCACCGGCCCCCTCGGCCACCAGCTTCTGGTTCTCCATCAGAGAGAGGATGGCGGCGGCGGTCTCGTCCTCGCTGACGGTCACGATGTCGTCCACATATTCCTCGCAGAGCTGATAGGTCAGCTCGCCGGGGGTCTTGACCTGAATGCCGTCCGCGAAGGTGGCCACATTTTTCAGGGTCTGATACTTGTGCTCATGCAGGCTGCGGTACATGCTGGGGGCACCCTCGGCCTGCACACCGTAGACCTTGACCTCGGGGCGCAGGCTCTTGATGGCAAAGGCCACGCCGGAGATCAGGCCGCCGCCGCCCACGGGCACGATGACGGCATCCAGATCGGGCAGCTGGTCAAGGATCTCCAGACCAATGGTGCCCTGACCTGCGATGACCTGTTCGTCATCGTAGGGGTGGATGAAGGTCATGCCGGTCTCGGCCTGCAGCTCCACGGCCTTGTCGTGGGCATCATCATAGGTGCCGGGCACCAGACAGACCTCCGCGCCCAGGCTCTTGGTGTTTTCCACCTTCATAATGGGGGCACCGTCCGGCATACAGACGATGCTCCTGATGCCCCGGCGGGTGGCGGCCAGAGCCACGCCCTGTGCGTGGTTGCCAGCCGAGCAGGCGATCACGCCCTTTTCGCTCTCCTCCCTGGAGAGCTGGCTGATCTTATAATAGGCTCCCCGCACCTTGAAGCTGCCGGTCACCTGCAGGTTCTCGGTCTTGAGGTAGAGGCGGCAGTCCTTGGAGAGCTTGGGCGCTTCAATCAGGTCGGTCTTGCGGGCAACGTCCTTGAGCACAAAGGCGGCGTGGTAGATCTTATCCAGAGTCAGCATGACGATACTTCCTATCTTCTATCCTTGATTTTTGCATGTGAATATGCATCCCAGTATAAATTAGCAAAAGTATTTTGTCAAATGAACGTATTTCAACATTGTGTTTGCTGGGGTGACCGCCAATGGCTACGCCCGGGCAGGCGGCAGCCCTGTGGCCCGATGCACGCTCCACCTGTGCCCATGCCGTGGGAGCGGTTTCCCCTGACCCAAAACGCCCCTCTCCGGCATCTGTGAGACCGGAGAGGGGCGTTCTCGTTTTTAACCTTTTATCGGCACAAATCCGACCAGATCCTTCACGACCTCGCCGCCGATGATGAGCCCGGCCACCGAGGGCACAAAGGCGTTGGAGCCGGGGACCGAGCGCCGGACGGTGCACTTGCGCTGAGTGCCCGGGGGGCAGATGCAGTGGTTCTTGCAGCTGATGGAATCATCCTCGATGGGGGTCATGGCAGGCTCCTTGGAGTAGACGACCTTCAGGTGCTTGATCCGCCGCTTGCGGCACTCGGTGCGCATCACCTTGGCCAACGGGCAGACGGAGGTCTTGTAGATATCCGTCACCTCAAAGCGGGTGGGGTCCATCTTGTTGCCTGCACCCATGGCGCAGATGATGGGGGTACCGGCCTCCTTGGCCTTGACCACCAGCGCAATCTTGCCGGTAACGGTGTCGATGGCATCCACCACATAGTCGTACTGGGTGAAATCGAACTGATCCTGCGTTTCCGGGGTGAAGAAGATCTTGTAGGTGGTGACCTTGATGTTGGGGTCGATCTCGTGGATACGCTGTTCGGCCACATCCACCTTGTACTGGCCCACGGTCTTGCGGGTGGCCACGATCTGGCGATTCAGGTTGGTCAGGCAGACCTTGTCATCATCAATGAGGTCCAGCGCACCCACACCGCTGCGTGCCAGCGCTTCCACCGTGTAGCCGCCCACGCCGCCAATGCCAAACACCGCCACACGGGAATTGTGCAGCTTTTCCATTGCTTCCTTGCCCAGCAGCAGCTGGGTGCGGGAATATTGATCCTGCATAGATACTTGCTCCTCCATTTTACACTGTGCCGTTCATTTTACCGGTTCGGCACAGCTGCTTTCGTTTTGCTTTATCACTTTCCTGCAAAGCGCCTGAGAGGTTTATTCCACCGCAACGATGGTGCCGCCCCCCAGCACAACATCCCCCTGATACAGCACCACGGCCTGACCGGGCGTGGGAGCACGCTGGGGCTGGTCAAATTCCAGCCGGAACTGCCCCTCTCCCGCCGGGTAGACGGTGGCCGCCTGCTCGGTCTGGTGGTAGCGGGTGCGGGCCGTGACCCGCAAGGGCGCGGTCAGCTCTGGGATGGCGATCCAGTTCACCTCGTCGGCATAGACGATGCGGTCAAACAGGTTCTCCTCCGGGCCCACCGTGACGGTGTTGGCCTGCATATCCTTGGCGCAGACATACACCGGCGCACCCATGGCAAGGCCAAGGCCCTTACGCTGGCCGATGGTATACCGCACCGCGCCATTGTGAGTGCCCACCTTTTTGCCGTTCTCGTCCAGAAAATCGCCTGCCGGGTAATGCTTGCCGGTGAAGTCCTCCATGAAGCGGGCGTAGTCGCCGTCCGGCACAAAGCAGATATCCTGGCTGTCATGCTTGCGGGCGTTGATGAAATGCTGCTTTTCCGCGATCTCACGCACTTCGGCCTTATGCAGCCCCCCCAGCGGCAGGCGCACATGGGCCAGCTGCTCCTGGGTCAGGTTATAGAGCACATAGCTCTGATCCTTGCCCTCGTCCAGCCCCTTTTTCAGCAGCCAGCGGCCGGTGGCCTCGTCCTGCTCCACCCGGGCGTAATGGCCCGTGACCACATACTCCATGCCATGGCTCTCAGCCCAGCGGAGCAGGTGGTCGAACTTCATATACCGGTTGCAGTCGATGCAGGGGTTGGGCGTGCCGCCCATCTCGTATACCCGGATGAACTTTTCGATGATCTTCTCCCGGAAGTCGGCGGTGAAATCCAGCACCTCATAGGGGATATCCATCGCAAAGGCCACCTCGGCGGCATCCTCGATATCCTTTTCGGAGCAGCAGGTGTGGAAACCGGACTGCCCCAGCGTCTCGTTGCGGGTGAGCCGCATGGTGATGCCGGTGCAGTCGTACCCTGCCTGCTGCATCAGCCATGCCGCCACCGAGCTGTCCACACCGCCGCTCATGGCGATGAGTGCCCCGGGGCGCTTCGTGTTCTGTGCTTCTGTCATATCGTTCCTCATTCAATAACATACTAAAACAGTAGTATAATACTACCGCAGCTTCTTTCTCTTGTCAAGACGCAGAAAATTGGGCCGCCGCTGCCAGCAGCGCGTCTTTTTCGTTGGGTGTCTGCCCAGTGATGACAGCCTCCAGCAGGGCGTTCAGCACCTGCCGCAGACCCGGGCCGGGTCTGACCCCCGCCGCCATCAGGTCACGGCCATTCACGGCCAGCTGGCTCACCCGGCAGCAGGCATTTTCTGCTGTCAGCCGCTCTGCTTCGGCCCGCAGGGCAGCAAAGGCCTCGGTCTGTTCCGGATGCCGGGCACTGCAAAGGGCGGTCAGGCGCTGGATCGTCGGCAGCTCATAGCGGCCCAAAAGACGTTTGGCCATAAGTGTCTGGTCGGAGCCGGGCGTACCGGGAGCTTCCTCTTCGGACACGGTTCGGGCCATTCCATCGCCCGCCCTACTGCCTGCGGCAGCAGGGTCCCACCCCAGCGGACGGTCCTCAGAGGAACTCCCGGCCCACCTGTCTCGGCTCCGGGGCAGGAGAAAGCTCCCGGCACCCCCTCCAGCTTCCCTTTCCAACGCTGTCACCTCATCTGTGAGCGCGTTGGAGCATTTCAGTTTGCGCAGTGCCTTGCGGGCACCGGCTTCCCCCAGCGGGCAGAGAAGGGCCGCCAGCCGGGCGGGCACGTTCTCCGCTGTCGGTTCGATCCGGTCGATGGTACGGCAGAGTTCCGCAAACCGTTCCGGCTGTTTTTCCGGTTCCAGCTCCGGCAGGATAACGGCAAGAACGGCGGGTTCCAGATAGCTTCCGGGCCGGGGGGCCGCCAGCAGCTTGAGCAGTTCTTCCTGGATGCGCTCCGCCGAAACGCAGTCCAGATGCGGCCCCAGTGCCCGGGCAGCAGCACCGGTGGCTGGGTCGATGGCAAAGCCGAACCGGGCCGCGAACCGGTAGAGCCGCAGGATGCGCAGCGCGTCCTCCTCAAAGCGGCGTTCCGGCTCCCCCACCGCCCGCACGAGATGGGCGGCAAGGTCGTCCCGCCCGCCAAAGGGGTCGATGAGCCCTTCCTCGGCGCTGTATGCCATAGCGTTGATGGTGAAATCCCGCCGGGCAAGATCCTCCCGCACCTCCGGCACAAAGCAGACGGCATCCGGGTGGCGGCCATCGGAGTAGGTCCCCTCGGTGCGGAAGGTCGTTGTCTCATAGAGCCTGCCGCCCTGCTTCACCGTCACGGTGCCGTGCTGCAGGCCGGTGGGGATGCACTTTTCCGCCCCGAACAGCGCCATCACCTGCTCCGGGCGGGCGCTGGTGCAGAGGTCCCAATCGTGGGGATCCAGCCCCAGCAGGCTGTCCCGGACACAGCCGCCCACAGCGTAGGCCGCATGGCCCGCCCCATGGAGCGCATCCAGCAGCAGGGCTGCACCCGGGTCAAGTTTGATCGTTGTCATGTTGTTTCCTCGTCATATTGCAGGATGATCTGTTTGCCGTCAAAGCCGCACTCCGCCGCCGGGAATACCGCCTGCGCATTGGGCAGGGCGGCTTCCGGTTCAAGGATCATGGGCGAATAATGCATCAGCCAGAACCGGCGCACATCGGCCTTTTTTGCAATGGCCGCACCCTGCGCAAAAGTGCTGTGCCCCCACTGCTTTGCCTGCGCCTCCTGCTCGTTGTCGGGGTAGGTGGCATCGCAGAGGAAAAGGTCGGCGTTCTGCGCGGCCTGTTCCAGTGCCGGGCAGGGAGCGGTATCACCCGAGAACACGAACCGCAGGCCCCGGCGTGCCGGGCCCAGCACATCCGCGGGAGCGACCACCGCCCCGCTTTCCAGCGGGATGCTCTGGCCCCGCTGGAGCAGTTTCCATGCAGGCACCGGAACGTTCAGTGCCCGGGCCTTTGCAGGGTCAAAGCGGCCCGCCCGGGGCAGGTCGAGTCGATAGCCCCGGCTGGGCACCCGGTGCCGGGTGCGGAAAGGCGTAAGCTGCGCCCCCGCAGGCCAGCCGGAGGAGAGGGTGGTCAGGTCGATGGGGTCTGTGTCCAGCTGCACAGCCCTGACCGGATACGGCAGCGGCCCGGCCAGGGTGCGCAGGGCGGGCCAGACCTCCCCCAGCCCCTCCGGGCCGTAAAGGGTCAGCGGGCGCTCCCGGCCCTGACAGCCCAGCGTCTGCAGCAGGCCCGGCAGGCCGAAGATATGGTCGCCGTGATAGTGGGTCAGGCAGATGGCATCCAGCTTCATCAGGTTGACCCCGGCGCGGCGGGCCGCCGCCTGCGTGCCCTCGCCGCAGTCAAACAGCAGGGCATGGCCCCCGCATTCGGCCAGCGCAGCGGTCAGGGCACGGTCCGGCAGGGGCATGGTGGCCGCCGTGCCCAGCAGTGTAATGGTCAGCATAACAGTTCCTCCGTGATTTGTCGGTAACAGTGTACCACATTTTGCACCCGCACACAATCGGCACAGCCTGGCATAGGATGGCGCAGAGCTCTGATACAAAGGGAGGTTTGACCATGCAGCGCAAAAAAGTCCCCGCCGGGCACCACCGCTTCGGGCTGGCCCGGCTTGTTCTGGTTCTGGCACTGCTGTTTCTCGTCGTGGCGCTCACCGCCGGGCTGGCGGGCTGCCTGTTCCAGCCCGTACTGGCCGCCCGGGGCACGCTGCTGTTTCTGCCGGGGGCGTAAATTATTTTGTGAAAATTGAAATCCCTCTTGACTTCAGGACAATGACGTGATAAAATCCAGCCAAACCAGTGAGAGGGCATCCTGCCCGCCCCCGAGAGCAGCCACGCCATCCGCGCCGCCATCGACGAGGCCCTCAAGTGCAAGGAGACCGGCGAGGAAAAGACCATCGTCTTTGGCCTGACCGGCACCGGCTACTTTGACATGGTGGCCTATGAGAAGTTCCACGATGGCCAGATGAGTGACTACATCCCCACCGATGCCGACCTGCAAAAGGGCTTTGACGGCATTCCCCGGCAACGAGCTCTGAGCCGATACTATAATTACTATATAATAAAGGAGAAGCGCGCTCCCGATCCCGGGAACACGCTTCTCCTTTTCTGCGCACCATCCTCTGCAAACAGAAAACCGCCAGCGTATCTCTGAAGTGCCCCCCAAAAGTTAGACAAAAATAAGAATTAAGCGACCTGAACGGTCTGAATCCTGTACTGCACAGGGCTCAGGCCGTTTAGTTTTAATTTGATTCGGCGGTTGTTGTAGTAGTCGATATACTCAACAATGGCCTTTTCGAGCTGTTCAACGGAATCGAATTTTTCCAAATAGAACAGTTCCGTCTTGAGCAAGCCAAAGAAGTTTTCAGCAACCGCATTATCCAGACAAGTGGCTTTCCGGGACATACTTTGCGTAATGCCTTTCGCTCTCAACAGGTTCTGGTAAGGCTTCATCTGGTATTGCCAACCTTGGTCTGAGTGTAGAATAAGATTGTCTACTTTGTCGGGCAGCTTCTGAAAAGCATCTTCCAGCATGTCCGTGACTTGCTTGAAATTAGGATGGCGGCTAAGGTTATAGCTGACCACTTCTCCATTGAATAAATCAATGATCGGTGACAGGTAGAGCTTCTGGTCGTTTACCTTGAACTCCGTAACATCCGTAACCCATTTACGATTTGGTTCGTTTGTTTTGAAGTGCCGTTCCAGCAGATTTGGAGCCACTTCGCCAATCTCACCTTTGTAAGAATTGTATTTTCTTCTTTCACGAACATGGCAGACCAAGCCTAACTGTTTCATAAGCTTCTGTACCGTCTTGTGATTGACACAAATATCGTTGTTATGCAATTCTTGTGTAATTCTACGGTAGCCGTAACGCTTTTTGTTCTTGTTGAAGATTGTAATGATCTCCGCTTTCACCATTTGGTACTTCGCTGGCTTATGAGACTGACGCAAATAGTAGTAGAACGTGCTGCGAGGAAGCCCGGCAAGCTGCAGCAGTGCTTTCAACGGATATTTCTGCCTTAGTTCCTGAACTACTTGTGCTTTCTGTTTTGGCGTTCCTCTTCCAGCACCAAGGCTCTCAATTTTTTTAAATAGTCGATCTCCATACGAAGCCGTTGATTCTCTGCAATGAGATCTTCTTCTACCTGCTTGTCTAATTTCGGCTTTCGCCCCTTCTGCGTTCCGCTGGCGGCACAAGCTCGACCGCGCCGTTCTACCAGAAGAGCTTCTTTTCCTTCTTCCAAATAGATTCGTTCCCAGTCTTGAAGTGTTCGTCTGGGAACGTCGTACTCCCTGGATGCTTCGTGAAAGCTCAGTTGTTCACTGCGGATCCGTTCTATGATTTCTACTTTCTGCGTTCCATTGTACTTGCGTTGCCCTTTCGGCATACAAAAACACCCCATTTCCTAAACAGTATACCATACTGTCTAACAAATGGGGTGCAGTTCACTCTACACTGGCGGTCTTTTTATGGGCGCGGGTGGATTACGCAAGCCGCGCTGCTAAAAACAGCCCACCGGGCTGTTTTTGCCCCTTCTTCTGCGACGGGGCCGCAGCTGTTCGAATCCACCCGCATGAAAACCCAAACTTTCTGCAAACAGAAAACCGCCAGCGTATCTCTACACTGGCGGTCTTTTTATGGGCGCGGGTGGATCACGCAAGCCGCGCATCTAAAAAAGCCCCGCAGGGGCTTTTTTCCCCGCCGGACTGTTCGGCGGGTCGATGCTGTTCGAATCCACCCGCATGAAAATCCAAACCTTCTGCAAACAGAAAACCGCCAGCGTATCTCTACGCTGACGGTCTTTTTATGGAGCGAAGCAACCTAAATCCGAACCATTGCCCTCTGGGGCATCTTTGGCGGCGATTTCATCGAAAGTGATGGTTTTTGTGCCGTCTTTGTAGTTGAAGGCAATCAAAACTTTTTCATCATAGAGATAAACGGCATTCACGAATGTATTGATAAGCGTTTCCCGGTGGCTTTTCACGTTCGGGTCGAGCTTGCGGAACCGGGTCAGCCAGAAACGAACCTGATTTTCACTCAACCGAGGCCGAGCGATTTTTTCTTCAGCGATCCGAACCTCAAGTTCTTTCTGCTGGGCTTCCAACTTTTCCAAACGCGATTTAGTGGAGTTGGTCAGCACACCTGCTTGGATGGCGTTCAGCATATTCTCAATGCCGTTCTCCACCTCGCGCATCTGCTTTTCCAGCAAAGGAAGCGTGGTGTTTTCCTGATCCTGCAACTCCATGACCTCTGCAACGATGGCATCAATCACGGCATCGTCCTGAATCAGCTTCATGGTTTCGCAGACTACCAGATCTTCCAGCCACTCTTTACGGACGGTCTTTTTCTTACAGGTCTTGAAACGCTTCGCGGTGGCGCACTTATAATAATGATGAACGACCTTGTTTCTACCCGTACCGCACTCGCCGAACATCATCGCGCCGCACATTCCGCAGAACAGCTTGGTGGTGAGCAAGTAATTGTCCTCGGCCTTGTGACGGGCAGGAGCGCGGCTGTTCTTCTTGATTTTTTGCTGCACTTCTTCAAACAAGTCCTTGTCCACGATGGCTGGGATGCTGTCGGGCATCACAATGTCCTTGAAGTGGTTTTCTCCGATGTACCGTTTGTTCGTCAACAGCTTCTGAACACTGTTGTAGGTGAACTTCTGGTTGCGGTTGGTGGTCACGCCACTGTCGTTCAGCCAGTTCATCAGTTCTTTCATAGTTGCGCCATCGTTGTACCGATGAAAGGCTTCTACCACAAAGGGAGCTTTCAGCGGGTCGATTTGAAAGAACTTCTCTTCGTCCACCTTGAAGCCAATGGGAATCGTGCCGCCGTTGTACTTGCCCTTCAGAACATTCTCGGTCATGCCGCGCACAACTTTTTCAGAAAGTTCTGCCGAGTAGTATTCGGCCATGCCAGTCAGCATACTCTTGACCATGATACCCGCAGGGCTGTCAGAGATAGGCTCCGTGGCAGATACCAGCTTGACATGATTTCGTTCCAACTGGTACTCATAATGTGCCGAATCGTAACGATTTCGGGCGAAACGGTCAAGTTTCCAGACCAGCACAATGTCAAACAACCGTTTCTCGCTGTCCTTGATCATCTGCTGGAAGTCCGGGCGGTTGTCTGTCTTGGCAGAAAGCGCACGGTCGATGTAGTGCTTGATGACCGTGATGCCGTTCTTTTCGGCATAGGCGGTGCATTCACGAATCTGGCCTTCGATGGATTCTTCGCGCTGGTTATCCGATGAATAGCGGGCATAGATCACGGCGGTCATGCAAACACCCCTTTCACTTCATTCTCCGCAGGCGGCGCACAAGGTCGGATGCACTGTACAGCACACGGGCCACTGACACCGCATCCTCGCCCACAATGTAGAACACCGAGTAGTTGTCCACCAGCATCTGCCGCAGCCCTTGGGTGCGCTCCGGCTCGCTTTCCACCAGCGCACAGCGTTCCGGCAGGGTGTTCAGCGACTGGATAGCTTCTGCAATGCGGTTATACTGCCCCATGGCCGTGTCAGGCTCCAGCAGACGGTCAGCAATGTAGCTGTAAATCTGCTCCATATCATTGAGGGCTGCATGGGAAATTTTTACGTCATACTGCTTCATCTGTGCTGTTCCCTGAACTGTGCGAATGCGCTTGCGGCATCCACGGTATCACCGTTCTGAATCTCCTTAATACCCACCTGCAAGGCTGCGTGAAGCTGATCATCGGTCATGGTGTCAGCGTTCAGAGCCGCAGGAGCCTTCGGCAGGGACAGCGAGAACGGAATGCCGCCAGTCAGGGTAATCTGGCGCAGGTACATATCAATAGCTGTTGCCATCGGGATGCCGAGCTGCTTCAACACATCCTCAGCTTGTTGCTTGACAGTAGGGTTCACACGAAGATTGAGAGTCATCGTTTTTTCCATGGTTATCACCTCAATTTTATTGTAACGCATTTTGCGTTGCGAGTCAATCAAGCGCGAAGCCTCTATTGAAATTCTCTGTATTGCACAATATATTCGTCATTAAATTGTTTAAAGCGCAGAATATTCATTCGTTAGAATAAATCTTTGGAGTACGCCCAGTTTGTGCTGGGTGGTGAGATTGAGCATTATCTCTCACTCAGCTGTGACCATAGCAGATTTAGAGGATTGGCCTTTAATTAGAATATACAGATAAAACCGACAGCCATCTACTTGCGACTTGCAAATAGATGGCTGTCTATTATTAACTACGCATTTTAACAATGATTTTTCTTTTCAACAATCATTCCGATAACAAACGAAAGTAGGAAAACGAGCAGCCAAATCAAAACTCCATAGTGTGTCTTGAGCTGCCATACTTTTCCTATATACATATCCGGCGTGATTTTTGTGGCGTTTATTTTAATAATGAAATCGCCCAACACTTGTCCAATCAAAATTCCTGCCCAGTTTCCAGCCGTTGTGATAAGAGCCGCTTTATACATTTCCAGAAAACAGAAAGTAACGGATGCAACCCATACACACAAATAATAATGGGCTGCTGTCCATTCAAACAAGTAGATTTCATGAAACACTGTTTGAGAGAGAAGATAGCACACCACATATGCTAAAAATACGATCAGCAAAAATCCGAGACAAGTTTTCTTTTTTGATGCTGTGTTCTTCATACGGCTTTTGAATCCTATTCCAATGTGTACCGCCATCTTTGTGTTTCATTATAAAATAGCTTGACTGTTTACTTCGATACTATTTCGACAGTTGGCATCTTGCCTTCCAATCCAAGTTCATCATCTTCTGCAACTCTATAACTGGTAACATTTATTGAATACATATAATCTGAAATATCTGGATTTTCTTCATCGTCGGGAAGTTCAACTTCAAAAGTCTCAAACTCAAACACATAAGACGTTCCTTCAATAAGTTCGCCTGTCAAGTCCTTCTGGAAATGAAGCAAAAAAGGCCTGTCTTGAAAGAAGTGAACAACGGCGATTGTTTTTCCCGGAAGCGCATAGTAATCGGGCAAGAGTTGCTCAACTGTGGCCATAAAAGAACCCGAAAACTGTGCAAAATGCTTTTTGCTTTCGGCTATTTGCTGTTTCCCGTCATTATACCCTGCCTCGTAGCCAGCGGCATAGCCTTCTTCGTATTCCGCATTGTGCGCATCTGAACTTTGAGCATTATTTCCACAGCCAACCAATGTAAGTACTAGCATAAGGCCAAGAACTATTGTAGCCATCTTTTTCATACTGTTTCCTCCTTCCATGTTTTTCTTCGCCTTTATCGGACTTTTCCACAGTTTTTGCAAAATCGTTCGGAAGAATCATTTAATGTTCCACAGTCCGGGCAGTACCACCTACCATCTGGCATCGGTTCAACAGGCGAAGGCGTTTGGTGCGCCTTTGCCGGAGTTTGATTGGATGGTGCAGTAAACAACGGCGCAATATTCACATCTCTACGGCCAACACCAGCAAGGCTTCTAAAATCCAACGATTTAACTTCTTGTGCCAATGTCCGTTTTGGTTCAATATACTGACCGCACCGTTGGCAATATCGAACACCCAACTTGTTTTCATAACCACAATTTTTACAAGTCATCAAAGCTCCCTCCTTGCTTTTTGTTTAGATAACGAAATTTAAGCCTGATTTATTTCGTTTGTCCACAAAATTTTTCAAAATCGTATAGCTGCACATAAATTTTCAGAAAACTTGTAGCACAATCACGATTTTTTCATTCATATAAACCACCACGGCAGTTCCAGCCACAAATTATCCATAGCCTGTTCCTCCGTCTTTTTGGCGCGGCCTTTTGTCAGGTGAAAGTATATCGCCGTGCCGATCAGCGGATGTTCCTCACCATCGGTGAAGCCATAGCGGTACAGCAGATAAGTCTGCTCCCGCTGGGTCAGCCGTTTCAGACCATCGTACAGTTCCCGGCGCGATTCCTGTTCCTCCATAATGCTCTGCGGCTGCATGGCGTAGGGGTCAGCTATGGCTTCGATGCGCCGTAGTTGTTCCTCTCCCGGCAGAACATCGTCCAGCGAAACGCGCTGGTAGCAGACGCCGTCCTTATCCTCCGTCACCATCCGCTGCTCAAAAGCAGTAAAGGCATCCCTCACCATGTCCATCATGGCGTTGCGGATGGCAGGAGCCGCATAGGTCAGGAACTTCATGCCGCGCGCTGCATCGAACCTCGGCACAGCTTTCCATAAGCCCAGATTGCCCGCCTGTTTCAAATCGTCCGTGTCAAGGTTCAGGCCGGACTGTGCCAGATTCATGCTGCGGAAAAGGTCATTTGCCACCTTGCCAATAAAGGACTTGTTGTTGTCGATCAGGCTGTCCAGCGCGGCAGCATCGCCTTCCTGTGCCAGTGCACAAAGCCGTTCATTCGTCTGCTTCATGGGCGTTTTCCTGCTCTGCGGCAGACTGCAAGATTCCCAACAGACCGCTTCGCAGCTGTTCCAGTGCTTCCGGCGTGGCTCCTTCCATACCCGAAACGCTGTCCAGCATTGCATCCGTCAACTGCTCTGCCGTGATCGTTGGGTGCTGCACATCCTGCCCTTTGGTCAGCTCGTTGAACATCTTCTCTGCCACTTTCTTGCTCATTGCTTCCTGTTCGGCGTAATGGCTCCCGATGCCCTTTTTGATTTCCTTGACCGCTGCCATGAAGTACATCTCAATATCATCAAGGTCGCCCTGATACACCGGCTTTCTCCGAAGGCTGATGTCTTTGGCTGCCTTGGCTGCTTCCGGGGTCTTGACTTTTGTGCGCAGCAAGGTGCTCAATGTCGTGAACATGGCGTTCTGTGCCGCGATACCGGATGCAAAGGTATCATCAAAATACTGCGCTATGCGGTAAGTAAGCTCTGCAAAGCAGGTGTTTTCCAGCAGCAGATTGACCACCTCTGCATTGACACGCCCTGTGTAGAGGTTCTTTGCAGCTTCTACGGACAAGCCCAGCTCGGCAATGTCGTAATTCTTGCGGTCAGGGATGTTGGTTTCTCCCAGCAGGAAATCCGTGGACACGTTGAACAGCCTTGCGATCTTCAGCACCTGCTCATGGGTCAGAGTTCCTTTCGCACCACTGATAAAACGGCTGATAGTGCTTTTAGAGCAGCCGATTTCCTTGGCAAGCTCCGGTTGGCTGATGTTGTGCTCTTTCATCAAGTCCGCAAGACGGACGTTGGACGGTGCGGGCAGATATTCCTGTGCCATGTAGTCGGCCCTCCTTTTTGAGTTTTTTCCTCATTATAATACGCTCTGCCGTTTTGTTCAATATACGTTTTTCTCTCTGCCCTTGCTGTTGCAGCCCTGCAATCAGCAAGGGCATTTTTCTTTTTCCGTTGCAGTTCTGCCGCTTTTTCGCCTTTCCAGCAAAATTTTCCGTATATTCAGGCAGGAAGCAAAAAACACCAGAGTTCCCACTTTGGGGTACTCTGGTGCAACGCATAACACCGCCCTGCTCGGTGGCCGCAGGGTGCGCGGTTTTGTGGACATCGAACCGATTGTCCGCCCCTGCCCGTAAAAAGTGCATTTTTCACGGAAGAAGTTCGTACAACCTGTACGGTCTGTACTTGTACGCATCTGTACGGCGAATTGAAGTAAATTAAAACGAATTATCGTTTATATTTAGGATTTCCGTACGTCGTACGAACCGTACAGGTTATTTGAAGTCCGTACGCAATTTTTTCAGATGCGTACGGAGCAATCAAGTTCGCATTGTGCGAGCTTGATCGTAGCTCTCCCGCAGGAGACGTTCCCCCTCGGAGAGTCCTCGAAGAGCCCACTACACTTTGCAGCCCATAGGGATGAAAGTGTTATAGTGGGTTATTACACTTCCGAAGAAGTGCATCTCCCCACCGCAAACAAGCTGTTCGCCTAAAGAAAAGCCGCATAACGGAATGTGCCTGTTCCGGCTCCTTCTATGTTTCATCGTATTCTAAAATGTCTCCCGGCTGACAATGAAGCTCCCGGCAAATTGCATCCAGTGTAGAAAAACGAATTGCTCTAACCTTTCCGGTCTTTAGATTTGAGAGGTTCGCCATAGAGATTCCAACACGTTCAGAAAGTTCTGTCAAGGAAATCTTTCGGTCTGCCATAATGCGGTCCAATCGTAGTATGATTGCCATTCTTATCCCCTTAAAGAACTTCGTTCAATTCCTTCTGCATCGCAACAGCTTCTTTCAACAACTCAGCCATGATAATCAGAAGTACTCCAGGCAACAGCAATACTGAATCACAGAAGAAAAAGGTCGAACCAGACGCTTGATATCCCGGTAAAAGTGGAAATATCACAGATGCAACCGCAATAAGATAGCCTTCAAGACGAGTGCATTGAACCAGCGTTTTAGAAAAAGTTTTATCACTAAGCATCATCTTCAAAACAGAGATTCCGGCAATCGTCATTACAAGGAAATACAGTTCCTGCGATGCAATGGAAGTGACATTAAGAGCCACTCCATGCCTTGCACCCAAAAGCCATTGAATAGGAAGAATCACTGCACTGAACATTTGCGGAACAGTCAGTAAGAATGCCAGTCCAAGAAGTGTTTGTTTCTTTTTGAAAAACGTCTTTTTCTCGGAAGAAGTTGTATCAACCCGAAAATCATTCTTACCCATATTGCATCCCCCTTTGATTTCACATTTAGAATAGCACACGTTAAATTGAAAATCAATATATTTTTATCGTTTATCAGCAAAACCATCTGCATTATGAGTAAGAGTGTTAAACAGCACCCCTTGAAAGGAGGGATGCCCTTTGGCAAGAAACGATGGCGTTGACCGCACCAGTGTCCGAAATCTCGACGTTTCGGACAAGGCCGTTGGCAACACCCAACAGCACAACGAGCGCGAAAAGGACAGCTATCGAAACCCCGACATTATCCCCCAGCGCACCTCATGGAACGTCCACTTCAAAAAGCCAACCGCCAGCTACACTGACCTGTTCGCCCAACTGGAAACCGCTGGTACGATTTCAACGCGCGGCCTGAAGCCGGATGCCAACCACTACTGTGAACTTGTCTTTGATGTCAACTCGGCCTATTTTGACAACCACGGCGGCTATGAGTTCGCCAAGCAGTTCTATGAGAATGCCTACAAAGCAGCCGTTCAGATCGTGGGTGGTGAGCAGTATATCCTCTCGGCAGTCATGCACGCCGATGAGATCAACCGTGCCATGACCGAAGCACTAGGCTGCGAAGTTTACCACTACCACCTCCATGTGGTCTATGTGCCTGTGGTGGAAAAGCAGATTCTGTGGTCGAAACGCTGCAAGGACAAGGCACTGGTCGGCACCGTCAAGGAGACTGTCATGCAGGTCAGCCGGAGCAAGAAGTGGGCATCCAAGCCCCTGCTGGACGATGCCGGAAAGCCCGTGCTGCAAAAGAACGGCAAGCCAGTCCTGAAGAAGTCGTACAGCATCCTGCAAGACGATTTCTTCAACTATATGCGCTCTGCCGGGTACACCGATGTGGAGCGCGGCGAACGTGGCAGCACCGAAGAACACCTGACTGTCACTCAGTTCAAAGTCCAGCGGGAGCAGGAGCGGCTGGACGCCCTGACCGCTCAAGCCAATCAGCAGGTACAATCGCTTGCTAAAACCAGTCAGACCCTCTCCCAAAAGGAGAAAGAACTTGCCTCCATTCAGAAAAAGACCACGCTCACGAAAGAAGCCCTCATTCATGCGCGTGATCTGGATTATATCGGCAAGCGCACCTTTCTCGGTAACTACTCGCTGACCGAAGAAGAATTTTCCAAGCTGAAAAAGCAAGCCGACCACGGCTATATGATGGACGTAGAGAACCGCCGCTTGAAAGAAGAACTTTCCACCGCCAAGAAGGAGGCCGTTCGTTGGAGTAACAAGTACCACGACCTGTGGTACGACGTGAAACCCTATCTGGATGCTCTCCACCGTGCTCCTGAACTGGTGCGCAGCTTTCTGGAAAAGATTCTTGCCCCCAAGCAGGAGCGCACCATGAATGTGCCGCAGCGAAACCACAAGCGTGGACAGAATATGGAACTTTGATTTTCGGAGGATACCATTTGAACAAAAAGAAGAAGTCGAACAAATCCGGCTACCCGGATGAAGCGATCAAGACCCTTGCGCGTTGCTTTTATCCCTCCATGGTTGAGTTTTTCAACAGTGAGGAAGGCCAGCGTGAATATGAGGAATGGCTGAAAGAGCAGAAAGCACTACAAGCCTTGCCTGTTGCAGCATAAAAACAGCAGGACGCTCCCGATGAAAGGAACGCCCTGCCTTACATAGATGTATCTCACCGAGGTGTGTCCAGTTGGGCACACCTCTTATTTTTTTGTCCTTAATCTTCTAACCCATGGCTCCCGGCTGCATTTTTCAAATATTCCTCTGGGTCACCGTTCAGAATCAAATCGGCGTAGCCCAGCGGGTCATTGTAGATGAGATAATCTAACTCTGCCCTCTGCGCCATAGTCACATCCAGCGCATCCTCGACCCCGGTGCAGTCAATATAGATCATTCTCCCATCCCGGAGCAGCAGCTCCACGCACCCGGTGTCCATGTTGAAATGGCAGGCTCTTGCATCGTACTTCATAATCATACCCTCCAAATCTTGTTATCAGCTTACGGTCTATGACAAGGTATCGGAGTTTTGCGCCGTCCACGGGAGCCTTCATTGCTGTACCCAAAGAAAACGAAAAATCCGAACCCTTCTCCAATCGGAAACAGGTTCGGATTTTTCTTGTTTGGTGGGCGCGGGTGGATTCGAACCACCGAAGCTGAAAAGCAGCAGATTTACAGTCTGTCCCCATTGGCCACTCGGGAACACGCCCAGATTCTGTTCACGTCCGTTGCCGGACGACTTGTTTATTTTATCAGACTGCGGGCGATTTGTCAACTACTTTTTTCGGATTTTTGCAGCTTTTCTGCGGAAACTGTCGGCAGGGTCAGTTTTGGGTCAGATGTTTCCGGCGCTCGTAATCCCGCAAGGCGGCAATGGCTTCGCCGGACATGGGGTAGAGGGCAATGAGATTGAATATGGTCATCAGGCCGATGCCCACGTCGCCCAGGTCCCACACCACGGTATAGGCCTCCAGGCCGCCCACCATCAGCATGACAAGGGCCAGCACCTTATAGGCTGTCTGCCAGCCCCAGCGGTCGCCAAAGAGGTACGCCACATTGGAGCGGGCATAGAACAGGATGCCGATGAAGGTGGAGAAACTGAACAGCGCCAGCGTGACGGCAATGAACACCACGCCAAAGCTGCCCAGATGGTACTGCGCCGCTGCCTGCAGCAGGTCCATGCCGGTCAGCCCAGTGGTGACATTTGCGGGAGCCAGCAGCATCATAAAGGCAGTGCAGCTGCAGATGACCACCGTGTCGATCAGGACACCCAGTGCCTGCACAAAGCCCATTTTCACGGGATCATCGCAGGAGGCAGCCGCTGCCGCACAGGGGGCCGAACCGCTGCCCGCTTCATTGGAGAACAGGCCGCGCTTGACACCGTTCATCAGCACCGCGCCAAAGCCGCCCGCGGCCACCTGCCGCAGGCCGAAGGCTTCCGAGAAGATGCGGCCCAGCACAGCGGGCAGCTGACGGAAATTTACCGCAATGATGATGACCGTCATCACGAAATAGCAGACCGCCATGATCGGCACGATAACATCCAGGCTTTTCACGGTGGCATCCTTGCGCAGGACAATGACCGCCGAGAGCACCACCAGCACCACCGTGGTCACAATGGGCGGGATGGAGAACGCATTGGCAAAGGCAGAGCTGACCGAGTTGCTGATGACCTGGCTGATACCGCACCAGCAGATGAGGCCCGAAATGGCAAACAACACCGCGATGATGGAATGACGCAGCTTTTTGCCCCGCTTGCGCTCGGCCAGCACATGGATGTAGTAGGCCGGGCCGCCGCGCTGCCCGCCATAGAGCGGGTCGGGCTGCCGGTACTTCTGGGCCAGTGTGGATTCCACAAAGGAGGTGGAGGCCCCCAGCAGGGCCGTGACCCACATCCAGAACACCGCACCGGCACCGCCGGCAGACACTGCCGCCACCACGCCCACCAGATTGCCCATGCCTACCCGGGTGGCCGTGGAGACGATGAGCGTCTGAAAAGAGGAAAGGCTGTCCCTGCTCTGGTTCTTTTCGCAGACAGCGGCGATCATATCCCGGAACAGCCGCACGGGCAGCAGCCGGGTGCGCAGGGTGAAGAACACGCCCGCCGTGAGCAGCAGCACCGCCATCAGCGAAATGCCGATGCCGCCGCCCACCGGCAGGGTGAACAGATCACCCCAGAGCAGGTTGTATACCGTTTCGATCAAGTGGGACATTCTGAGGAGCCTCCTGTTGTGTGATTACTTTATTATAATACAGCACTTCAGGTTTGTAAATCAGAAAATCCCGGCGCAGAGAAAACAAAAAATCCGAACCCTTCTCTTTCGAGAAAAGGTTCGGATTTTCATTGTTTGGTGCGGATAAGAGGACTTGAACCTCCACCGAGTTGCCCCGATTAGAACCTGAATCTAACGCGTCTGCCAATTCCGCCATATCCGCATATTCTGTTTTGTTCACCGGCCGTTCGGCTCGGAACGTTAGTTATTATACCACAGCCACAAGAAAAGTCAAGCACTATTTTCAAAATTGTTCGACAAAAAAATGTTCTAAATTTCAGGCACTCCGTACAGGGGCATTTGGGCCGGAATATGGTACAATAAAAGCTGACCGTCCGGCCTGTATGCCGCCGGGCGAGTAATGACGGAATGAGGGAAACCGAATGTTCAATGTTCTGATCTTCATCATCGGCGCGGGCATCATGTTCTACATGGGCCTGCGCAGTGTGCTGCAGCGCCGCCGCTTACAGCAGAAGGGCCAGCGTGTGGAGGCCCGGGTGGCAGGCACCGTTCAGAGCCGGGACGGCGCGGCTTATCTGCTTGAGTTCGAGACCGAGGGCGGCAGCCACCGCCTGCACTACCCCAAAGCCGCCAAGGGCAAGGGTTTTGCCAGCGGGGAAACGGTCACGCTGTACTACGACCCCGAAGATCCCGAAAAGATGTATGTGGAGGGCGACCGCTCCGTTCTGGGGGCCGAGATCCTCTATTTCTGTCTGGCCGTTGTGCTGCTGGCACTGATGGTCAGCTTTAGCCGCTGAAAGGAGGTCACCGCAATGGTATTGGAACATATCGGAATGCCCCAGCCCGGGGACTGCCGGGTGGTATTCTCCGCCAGCGCCGAGGAGTTGGAAGCGGCCATTCAGGCCGAGCAGGCCGCAGAGAACCCGCCGCAGACGGAAGAGGACCTGCTGACCGCCGCCGTGAACCGGGCTATCCTGACCGGTTTTTCCACATTATATCAGGAGCTTGTGGAAAAAGAGCATCTGGTTCCCGTGACCGATCCAGATTTTGAGCTGCTGGCTGTCAACCGGGCCGAAGGCTTCCGGGCGGGAGCAGAGTTCTACTGCCTGCCGCCGCTGGAGCTGGAGCGTTACACCGGCTTCACCCAACCCATCCAGCCCCGGCCCATCCGTCAGGTGAGCATTGAACTGGAAGTGAACACCCGGCACGGCGATGAAGACCGCGCCGCCGATGCCGCAGGCAAGGCGGCCCTGCGCCAGCAGGTTGCACGGGAGCTCTATGCCCAGCGCTGTGCGCAGGCCAAGGCACTGGCCCGCCGGGAGCTTATCTTCCAGCTGGGCGGCTGTGTCAAGGGCACCCTGCCCAAGGACCTGGTCTCTGGCAACTATTTTGCTGAACAGCGGAACTTCAACCTGCGGCTGCAGGCCAACAACGTCAACTTTGACCAGTACCTCAAAGTGCGGGGCCAGACTGTGGAACAGTTCCGCACTGAGCTCCACGCACAGGCAGAGCAGAAGCTGCGGGGCAGTCTGGGCCTTCTGATGGTGGCCGAGCGGGAACACCTCTGGCCCACCGATGCCGAGGTGGAGGCCGCACTGGCACACTGGAAGGGTGAGCGCACCTTCCCTGCCAACGATTTCCGCAAGGTGCGGCAGGGCATCGCCAGCCAGCGGGCGGCAGAGTTCGTGGAAGCCCACTCCACCCTGCTTCCCCCGCCGGAGGAACCGGTGCTGGAAACCATCGCATAAAAAATGGGAGATGCCGTGTACCGACATCTCCCATTTTGGTTTTTTCAGGTCTCCACGCCCTCGAACTGGCTGTTATAGAGCTTGGCATAGAAGCCGCCCTGCGCCAGCAGGGTGTCGTGGTCGCCCTGCTCCACGATGTGGCCATCCTTCATCACAAGGATGACATCGGCCTCACGGATGGTGGACAGGCGGTGGGCCACGATAAAGCTGGTGCGGCCCTGCATCATCCGGGCAAAGGCAGCCTGGATGCGCACCTCGGTGCGGGTGTCGATGGAGGAGGTCGCCTCGTCCAAAATCAGCATGGGGGGCAGGCAGAGCATCACGCGGGCGATGCAGAGCAGCTGCTTCTGACCCTGACTGATGTTGCCGCCGTCCTCAGCAATGACGGTATCGTAACCCTTGGGCAGGCGGCGGATGAAGCTGTCGGCGTGGGCCGCTTTGGCGGCGGCAACGATCTCTTCCTCAGTGGCATCGGGCTTGCCGTAGGCAATGTTCTCCCGCACAGTACCGGCACGCAGCCAGGTCTCCTGCAGCACCATGCCGTAGCTGCCGCGCAGGGAGGCGCGGGTCAGGCTGCGGATATCGTTCCCGGCCACCTCAATGGAGCCGCCGTTGACATCGTAGAACCGCATGAGCAGGTTGATGAGGGTGGTCTTGCCGCAGCCGGTGGGGCCGACGATGGCGATGCGCTGGCCGGGCTTCACATCCAGATCCAGGCCCTCGATGAGGGGGCGGTCCGGCAGGTAGCGGAAGGAAACGTCCTTCAGCTCCACATGGCCGTCGGTCTCCAGCACCTTGGCGTTCTCCGCCTCGGGCACCTGATCCTCGGCATCCAGCAGCTCGAACACACGGGCCGCGCAGGCCAGTGCGTTCTGCAGCTCGGTGACCACACCGGAGATCTCGTTGAAGGGCTTGGTGTACTGGTTGGCATAGTTCAGGAAGATGCTCAGCTGGCCGATGGTGATGCCGCCCGCCACAGCGTAAACGGCACCCACCAGACCGACACCTGCATAAACGATGTTGTTCACAAAGCGGGTGGCGGGGTTGGTCATGCTGGAGAAGAAGATGGCCTTCAGGCTCACGCTCTGCAGGCGGCCATTCACCTCATCAAAGGCGGCAAGGCTCTCGGCCTCATGGCCAAAGGCCTGCACGACCTTCTGGCCCTCGATCATCTCGTTGACCAGGGCGGTCTGCTCACCGCGCACGGTGCTCTGGCCCTGGAAATACTTGTAGCTGCGTTTGGCAAGGAAGCTTGCCACCACCAGGCTCAGCGGGGTGATGCAGACCACCACCAGCGTGATGGGCACATTCTCACTGAGCATAAACAGCAGGGTACCAAGGATGGTCAGCACGCCGCTGAACAGCTGGGTAAAGCCCATGAGCAGGCCGTCCGCAAAGGTGTCCACATCGGCGACCATGCGGCTGACGATATCGCCGGAGGGGTGGCTGTCCAGATAAGAGAGCGGCAGGGTCTGGATCTTACGGAGCGCGGCGTTGCGCAGGTCCCGGCTGACCGAGAAGGTGATGCGGTTGTTGCAGACACTCAGCAGCCACTGGGCCAATGCAGCCACTACGGCCACGATCACAATCTCCACCACGATGCGCAGAACACCGTTGAAGTCCACATTCCCCTTGCCCAGCATCATATCAATGGCGCTGCCGCAGAGGATGGGGATATACAGCTGGGCAGCCACGCTCGCAGCGGCCACGATCAGACTGCACACCACAAAAAAGCCGTAAGGGCGGATCTTTTCCAGCACCCGCCGAAGCGTTGCGTTGCGCTGTTCCGGGGTCAGCTTACTCTTTGCTTTTGCACTCATTTCTGCGCATCCCCTTTCTTGAACTGGCTGGCGTAGATCTCCTCGTAAACGGGGCAGGTCTTCAGCAGATCGGCGTGCCTGCCCAGACCCACCATCCTGCCGTCATCCAGCACGATGATCTGGTCGGCATGCTGCAGGCTGGCGGCACGCTGGCTCACGATGAACACGGTCAGGTCACCGGGCAGAGCGGCCAGCGCCTTGCGCAGGGCCGCATCGGTGGCGTAATCCAGCGCGCTGGCGCTGTCGTCCAGGATCAGGATCTCGGGCTTGCCCACCAGCGCACGGGCAATGGTCAGGCGCTGCTTCTGGCCACCGGACAGGTTCCGGCCGCCCTGCTCCACAGGCTCGTCCAGCCCAAGGGGCTTTGCCCTGACAAAATCCGCAGCCTGCGCAGTCTCCAGTGCGGCCCACAGGTCAGCGTCCGCCGCATTCTTGTTGCCCCACAGCAGGTTGGAGCGGATGGTGCCGCCAAACAGCTGGGCTTTCTGCATTACGACCGCCACACTGCCGCGCAGAGCCGCGCGGGGGTACTCCTGCGCCGGACGGCCCAGGATCTCCACGGTGCCCTCCGTGGCATCATAAAAGCGGGGGATCAGGTTGATGAGGCTGGATTTGCCGCTGCCCGTGCCGCCGATGACACCAATGGTCTGGCCGCGCTTTGCGGTAAAACTGATATCGGTCAGGCTGGGGGCACCGGCACCGGCGTAGGTCAGGCTGACATGGTCGAACCGCACAGCATCCCCGGCCTTATCCGCAGGTGCCTCACCCTTGAGGGCCGCGGGGAATTCCATGCCCGGTTCGGTGTCCAGCACAGCCTGCACACGGCCGGCACAGGCCAGCGCCTTGCTCACCTGCACGATGAGGTTTGCCAGTTTGACCAGCTCCACCAGGATCTGGTTCATGTAGTTCACCAGCGCGATCACATCGCCGGAGGCCATGCCGCCCACATTGATCTCGATGCTGCCCACATAGAGCAGAGCCACGATGGCCAGATTGATGATGACGTAGGTCAGCGGGCTCATCAGGGAGGAGATGTGGCCCACATGGAGCTGCATCCGGGTCAGCAGGTCGTTGGCCGACTCAAAGCGGTCGATCTCGCTCTGCTCCTTATCAAAGGCGCGGACCACACGCACACCGGTCAGGTTCTCGCGGGTCAGGCCCAGCACACGGTCCAGCCGGGCCTGGGCCGTTTTGTACAGCGGGTTGGTGATGACCATGACCCCGAACACCACCACGCTCAGCAGCGGGATGGCGACCACAAAGATCCAGGCGGCCCGCACATTCACGGTGAACGCCATGACCATGGCACCAACCACCACGAACGGGCTGCGCAGGAACAGGCGCAGGAAGAGGTTCAGACCGCTCTGCACCTGATTGATGTCACTGGTCATGCGGGTGATGAGGGTGCTGGTGCCCATGGTATCCATCTCGGTAAAGCCAAGCCTCTGGATGTGCTCAAACAGGGCATGGCGCAGGGAGGTGGAATAGCCCACCGCCGCCTTGGCCGAGAAATACTGGGCCGTCAGGCTGCAGGCAAGGCCCACAACGGCCAGCAGCAGCAGGATGCCGCACCGCACAAGGATATAGTGGAAATCATGTGCTGCAATGCCCACGTTGACGATGTCTGCCATGACCAGCGGCACAAACAGGTCGAACGTGGCTTCCAGCATCTTGAACAGCGGTGCAAGCACAGCCTCGCGCTTGTAGCCGTTCAGGTGGGTAAGCATTTTATTCAAGGGGTGATTCTCCTTTCCCAGTGATAGCGGGTGTAAACTTCACAGTTCTTTATTATAGTACAGGAAATGCAAAAAAGCCAGTTCAAATCACGCCATTGCGCACCGTGCCCTGCCAGAACAAGGAAAGGGACTGCCGCACAGGGGAGATCCCAGTGCAGCAGTCCCTTTTCATAGGAGGGTATGATTCGGAGAACAATGAGCGGCATCGGGCTTCCGGGCTTTTTTGTAGCGGTACATCTCCCGGTCGGCCCGGTTCTTCACAGCCAGCACGTCCTCCCCCAAAAAGGGAGCCGAACCAAAGGACACCGTGGGCAGAAAGTCCACGGCTTTTCGCCGCTGTTCCAGCTGGCGTATAAACTCCTGCGCGCACTGGGCCTCCCGGTCTGCGTTTTCCATCAGCACACAAAACTCGTCGCCGCCGGTACGGTAGCAGTAGCCGCTGCGGGCATAGGCTTTTTTGATGCAGCGGCCGATCTCGGCCAGACAGACATCTCCCTGCAGGTGGCCGTAGCGGTCGTTGATCTGCTTGAAGTCGTCCACATCGAACACCACCAGCACCCCGCCGCGGCGGCGCATCTCAGCAGTGCGGTTCAGGTAGCTGTTCTGATTCAGCAGCCCGGTAAGGGCATCCAATTGGTTCCACATCTCGCTGCAGTAGATAAAGTACAGCACCGACAACAGGGTAACGCACAGCCATGTAACGTGAAGCTCCGGCAGTGTCACCTGAATGATGGTCTCAATGAGCAGGAAGATCATCAGGGGGTAGATCAGCGCCCGGCTGCGGTTCTGGAATTCCCGCGCCGTGACGAAGGTGGACACCGAGAGATACACAATGGCCGCAAAGTACATGATGATATAAATATAGAAGTATTGCCCGCGGGAATAAACGTTGTCGGCGCTGACGGAGAACACCAGCCCGGCGGGGATGGACAGAGCAAGGAACAGCAGGTAGCACGCCTCGCAGCACACCGCCGCCCCGAACCAGCGGTTCATCCTCTTTTTCCGGTCCATGACATACACAAGGCAGAGACACACTCCCGGGGACAGGCCGAACCCCAGATAGTTGGACAGGATGTTCAGCCAGCGGTAGCCTGCCGGGGTGCCATCCACCGCCAGTGTCACCACCTCCAGCACCGAGATCACCGCGATCAGCGCAAAGGCAAAGAAAAATCCCTGCTTCTGCTTTTTGTTCAGGGACTCGCTGAGCTTTGTGAGGATGCACATGAAGCTCAGCACAAAAAGGTCAATGGCCGTCAATACATAAAAATATCCATTCATTGTGGCTTGTTTCACCCTTTGGACTTCTGTGATCTGGTCAGCGCGCCGACCACCTCACAATGGGCGGTCTGGGGGAAGAGATCAACAGGGGTAAAGCCCTCGGCGCGGTAGCCTTTGGCGGTCAGGAGAGCAAGATCACGGGCCATGGTCTCGGGGTTGCAGCTGACATAGACCACCCGTTTGGGGGCCATGCGGGCCACGCTCTCGATGAACTGGGGGGTGGAGCCTTCGCGGGGCGGGTCCATGAAAATGACATCTGCTCTCTGCCCGGCGGCCGCCGCTTCTGTGATCCACTGGGTGGCATCGGCGGCAAAGAAGCGGGCGTTTTTCACGTTGTTGTGCCTTGCGTTGCCGATGGCATCCCGGACAGCGTCCCGGTTCAGCTCCACGCCCACCACCTGCTTTGCCCTGCCGCTGGCGGTCAGACCGATGGTGCCAATGCCGCAGTAGGCATCCAGCACCACCTCTTTGCCAGTCAGGCGGGCAGCTTCCACGGCCAGACCATACAGCACCTCGGTCTGGTCATGGTTGATCTGGTAGAAACTCCGGGGGCTCAGGGCATAGGTCTTGCCGCAGAGGGTATCCAGAATGAAGCCCTTGCCGTAGAGCACCTTTTCCTCTTCGCCCAGCACCACGCTGGTGCGGCGGGGGTTGTAGTTCTGCACCACGGTAGTCACGGGGACATGGCGCTTCTCGGCTTCGGCCAGCAGAGCACGGACAAAGTTTTTCGCCCCGGGCAGAACCGGCTGGGCTGTCACCAATACCACCATCACCTGCCCGGACACCACGCCGCGCCGCAGCAGGCAGTGGCGGAGCAGGCCAGTGCCCTTGTCCTCATTGTAAGGCTGGTAGCGGCAGGTGCTGGCCGCCGCCCGCACCGCCTGCATCACGGTGTCCAGCACTTCGTCCTGCAGCAGGCAGCTTTCCACGGGCAGCACTTTATGCGTACCTGCCGCATAGATGCCGGACACCAGTTTCCCGCCGGGGCCCGCTGCAAAGGTAGAGATCACCTTATTGCGGTAATGGCAGGGGTTTTCCGCACCCCGGATGGGAGCCACCGGGCCGTATTTCCCCACCAGCTTACGGACAGCAGCTTCTTTCTGTTTCAGCTGCTCGGCATAATCCAGCCCCAGCATCGGACAGCCGCCGCATTTTTTTGCTTTCAATCTGCACTCCATCGTATATCCTTCCGCCTCTTGACAAAACAAGAAAAAATCACTATACTACAAATAGAAAAGGCACTGCGACAAGCGGTTAGCCCTTTTAGGTTTGAGGTTTAACTAGAAAACCGTCACCGGCCAGGGTGGCGGTTTTCGCTTTTACTTTAGCATATCTTCTGACCGAATGCAACGAAAAAGCTCCCATAATGGGAGCTTTTTTGTTTTTCCGTCACCCATAGGGATCGTACAGGTCATATTCTTCTGCCTCCTGATGCTGCTCCTCCAGCACTCGGATGGCCTGTTCCAGCTGGCTCTGGGAAGCGCCGCTCTCGCTGGCAAGGGCGCGGACCGCTTCGGGCAGGCTGCCGCCGAACAGGGTGTCCATCCGCTGGCGCATGGCCGCAACGCAATAGGCCCGGCGGGTGACCGTGGGCAGATAGGTGTTCTGGCTCCCCGCCTTGCCGCCCTTGACCCAGCCCTTTTCCTCCAGACGATACAAAAAGTTGAGCACCGTGGCCGGGGCCCAGCCGGTGGCGGTCAACTTTTCGCTGATATCCCGCCGGGTGGCCGGGGCGGGGCAGTCCCAGAGCGCCAGCAGCACCTGTTCCTCGGCGGCAGAAAGTGGTTTCAGTCTGTCCGAAAGTCCGTACACCGGTTTCACCTCCGATTTTTTCTTTTACATTTGTCTTATTTCAACATGATTATACCATACCCGGCACAAACAGGCAAGCAGTAAAAGTGAGGAGCCATGCGGTAAAACCAGCATATTTTTACATTTGTCTTAAAAAGTGTTCTTTATTCAAAGACAGTTGTGTGTTTTGTGCGCTCAAGGCAGGCAGAGCAGCCCCATCTTTGTGCAAAGATGCTCTTGTTTTTGCACCCCCGGAACCGGTATACTACGGACAAATCAAGCACACACCTGCCGCAGATGAGAGCGGCGGTACGGATAGGAAAGGGAGAGTTCCATATGGCACGAGTATACAACTTCAGCGCAGGCCCCAGCATGTTACCGGAAAAGGTGCTCCGTCAGGCACAGGCAGAGCTGCTGGAATACGGCGATTCCGGCCAGAGTGTGATGGAGATGAGCCACCGCAGCAAGTGGTTCGATGCCATCATCACTGAAACCGAAGCCACCCTGCGCCGGGTGATGAACATCCCTGACAACTACAAGGTCGGTTTCTTCCAGGGCGGTGCCACCCAGCAGTTTGCCATGGTGCCCCTGAACTTTATGACCACCGGCAAGGCCGATTATCTGGTCACCGGCAATTTCTCGAACCTGGCTGCCAAGGAGGCCGCCAAGTTCGGCGAGGTGAAGATTGTTGCTTCCAGCAAGGACAAGAACTTCACCTACATCCCCGATGTCAACGCCATCGACTACGACAAGGACGCAAGCTACATCCACATCTGCCAGAACAACACCATCTTCGGCACCCAGTACGTTGAGGTACCTCAGGTGGAGGGTGTGCCGCTGGTGGCGGACATGAGCTCGATGATCCTCTCCAAACCTGTGGACGTGAGCAAGTATGGCTGCATCTACTTTGGCGTGCAGAAGAACGTAGCCCCCGCCGGCATGGCCATTGCCATTGTCCGGGACGACCTGCTGGGCCACGCCGCCGACACCGTGCCCACCATGATGAATTACACCACCCTGCTGGCCAAGGACAGCATGTACAACACGCCCCCCTGCTGGTGCATCTACATGACCGGTCTGGTGCTCAAGTATCTGGAAAACGACATCGGCGGTCTGGAGAACATGCAGAAGATCAACGAAGCCAAGGCCAAGATTCTGTACGATTATCTGGACGGTCAGGAGTTCTTCCACAACCCTGTGGAGCACCGCTACCGCAGCACGATGAATGTCACCTTTACCAGCCCTGACCCTGACATGGACAAGAAGTTCTGCGCCGAAGCCGCCGAAGCCGGTTTTGTCAACCTGAAGGGCCACCGTCTGGTGGGCGGTATGCGCGCTTCCATTTATAATGCAATGCCCACCGAAGGCGTAGAGAAGCTGGTGGACTTCATGGAGAAATTCCGCAAGGCAAATGCCTGATTTGTGTATAGGAGATAGGAAAGTATGTTTACGATCAAGACCCTGAACGCCATCAGCCCGGTGGGCCTGGCAAAGCTGAACAAGAACCTGTTTGATGTTTCGGTGGACACCGATGTCCCCGATGGCATTCTGGTGCGCAGCGCTGACCTGCTGAACACCACCTTCAACGACAACCTGCTGGCCATTGCCCGTGCTGGTGCCGGTGTGAACAACATCCCGCTGGATCGCTGCTCGGAGCAGGGCATCGTGGTGTTCAACACCCCCGGTGCCAACGCCAACGCCGTGGCTGAGCTGGTCATTGGGATGCTGATCGCAGGCAGCCGCAATGTGGCCGCCGCCGCCCAGTGGTGCCAGGGCCTGACCGGCGACCCCGCCATGGCCAAGACCGTGGAAAAGGGCAAGAAAAAGTTCGTGGGCAACGAGATCAAGGGCAAGACGCTGGGTGTCATCGGTCTGGGTGCCATCGGTTCCCGGGTGGCCAACTGCGCCATTGAGCTGGGCATGGAGGTCTACGGCTACGACCCCTACATCTCCATTGATGCCGCCTGGAACCTGTCCAGCCAGGTCCACCACTGCGTGAACCTGAACGACATGCTCCCTCTGTGCGACTACATCACCATCCATGTTCCCTACCTGCCCACCACCAAGGATACCATCAACACCCAGACCCTGGCCCTGTGCAAGGACGGCGTGAAGATCCTGAACTACGCCCGCGGTGAGCTGGTGAACACCGCAGCCCTGCTGGAGGCCATGGAGACGGGCAAGGTCTCCGGCTACATGACCGACTTCCCCACTGAGGCCATTCTGGGCAAGCCCGGCATCGTCTGCACCCCGCATCTGGGTGCTTCCACGCCGGAGGCCGAGGACAACTGTGCCGCAATGGCCGCGCTGGAGATCAGCGATTACCTCAAGAACGGCAACATCACCCACTCGGTGAACATGCCCGAGGTGCATCAGCCCCGTGCAGGCGGCAAGCGCATCTGCATCATCCACAAGAACGAGCCCGGCATGATCAGCCAGATCACCGCCCTGACCACCGAAGCGGGCCTGAACATTGAAAACATGGTGAACAAGAGCAAAAAGAACATGGCTTACACCATGCTGGACGCGACCGGTGCCGTGGACGGCAGGCTGGCTGAGAAGCTGGCCGCCATCCCTGCTGTCATCCGGGTGCGCATCCTGTAACACTGCCAACCCTTAGCTTTCCCCTCGCCCCATCTGTTCATGGGCGGGGGGATTTTTTGGTACAGCGTACTGTCGGGCCGGTCTGCTGATATAAAAATCCCCCCTGCCGTTATACAGCAGAGGGGAGAAAGAAGATCAGAGTGTTTACAGCTTCTTGCCAGTCAGGAGCTCATAAGCTTCCTCGTACTTGGCAATGGTCTTGTCGATGACATCCTGAGGCAGATCGTAGTTGCTGTCGGGATTGGCCTTGAGCCAGTTGCGGACGAACTGCTTATCGAAAGAGGGCTGACCGTGGCCGGCCTCATAGCCCTCCAGCGGCCAGAAGCGGCTGGAATCGGGGGTGAGCATCTCATCGCCCAGCACCACGTTGCCGTTCTCATCCAGACCAAACTCGAACTTGGTATCGGCAATGATGATGCCGCGGCTCAGGGCATACGCGGCGCACTTCTTGTACAGGGCAATGGTGTAGTCCCGCAGCTTGGTGGCGTAGTCCTTGCCGTGGCCGGGGAACTGCTTTTCCAGCACCTCAATGCTCTTTTCGTAGCTGATGTTCTCATCGTGGTCGCCGATCTCAGCCTTGGTGGAAGGAGTGTAAATGGGCTCGGGCAGCTGCTGGGATTCCTGCAGGCCCTCGGGCAGGCGGATGCCGCAGACGGTGCCGTTCTGCTGGTAGCTGGCCCAGCCGCTGCCGGTGATGTAGCCGCGCACGATGCACTCGATGGGCAGCATGGTCAGCTTGCGGCACTTCATGCTCCGGCCCTCAAAGGCAGGCGTGCGGAAGAACTCGGGCATATCGGCGGTATCCACGCTCAGCATGTGGTTGGGCAGAACATCCTTGGTGTAGTCGAACCAGAATCTGCTCATCTGGGTCAGCACCTTGCCCTTGTTGGTCACTTTATTTTTCAGGATCACATCAAATGCAGAGATACGATCGGTGGCAACCATAATGAGGCTGTCGCCATTGTCATAGATCTCGCGGACTTTGCCTTCCTTGATGGGCTTGAATTCAGTCATAGCAAACACTCCATTTTTCCTGATAGCTCTTTCATCAACATCCTCGCCCGCTCCGGCATTGCAAAGCAATGGAGGACAGGGCGAGCCGTTTTCCGTTTACCTATTCAGTCTATCACACTTACTGTCCGTTTGGAAGAAACAGATTCCAAGGAAAATTGCTCGCAATTTTCGATTTCTTCGTGAAAAGTGTCAAAAATCAGCAACATTTTTCGTCGAATTGACGGCTAAAGTCGTACTTTCCCGGTTGACAGCGGCTCAGAACATGGTATCATTGAAGTATCAGAATTCAACCGCATCAGGAGGTAAGACCTATGGGCAAATTCCCGAAAGACTTTTTGTGGGGCGGTGCCACTGCCGCCAACCAGTGCGAAGGCGCTTACAACGAGGGCGGGCGCGGCCTGTCCAGTGTGGACGTGGTACCCTTTGGCCCCGACCGCTTCCCCGTGGCGCTGGGCCAGCTGAAGATGCTGGACTGCGATGCCGAGCACTTCTACCCCTCCCACGAAGCCATTGACATGTACCACCACTTCAAGGAGGACATCAAGCTCTTTGCCGAGATGGGCTTCCGCTGCTACCGCCTGTCCATTGCCTGGACCCGCATCCTGCCCAACGGCGATGACGCGCAGCCCAACGAAGAGGGCCTGCGCTTCTATGAGGAACTCTTTGATGAGTGCCACAAGTACGGCATTGAGCCGTTGGTGACCCTGTGCCACTTTGATACCCCCATTGCCCTGATCAAAAAGTACGGCGGCTGGAAAGACCGCCGGATGGTGGATGCCTACGCCCACTACTGTGAGGTGCTGTTCCAGCGCTTCCGGGGCAAGGTCAAGTACTGGCTGACCTTCAACGAGATCAACATGCTGCTCCACATGCCCTTTATGGGAGCAGGTCTGCTCTTTGCGCCCGGCGAGAATGTGCAGCAGGTCAAATATCAGGCCGCTCACCACGAGCTGGTGGCCAGCGCAAAGGCCGTCAAGCTGGCCCATGCCATCATGCCCGATGCCATGGTGGGCTGTATGCTGGCCGCCGGTCAGTTCTACCCCCGCACCTGCGCCCCTGCCGATGTGCAGGCCGCTGCCGAGGCTGACCGCGACAACTACTTCTTCATTGATGTCCAGTCCCGCGGCGAATACCCCGTCTGGGCCAAAAAGCGGATAGAGCGTGCAGGCATTGCCCTGCAGATGGAGCCGGGCGACGAGCAGCTGCTGAAAGAGGGCACTGTGGACTTCATCTCCTTCAGCTACTATTCCAGCCGCTGCGCCACTGTGGACCCCGAACTGATGAACAAGGCCAGCGGCAATGCCATCATGGATGCCGTCAAGAACCCCTACCTCAAGGCCAGCGATTGGGGCTGGGCCATCGACCCGGTGGGCCTGCGCATCACCATGAACAGCCTGTATGACCGCTACCAGAAACCGCTCTTCATCGTGGAGAACGGTCTGGGTGCGGTGGACAAGGTGGAAGCAGATGGTTCCATCCACGACACCTACCGCATCGACTACCTGCGGGCCCACATTGAGCAGATGGAAAAGGCCATCAACGAGGATGGCCTGCCCCTGCTGGGCTACACCACCTGGGGCCCCATCGACCTGGTCAGTGCTTCCACCGGCGAGATGAAGAAGCGGTACGGCTTCATCTATGTGGACAAGGACAACGAGGGCAAGGGCACGCTGGCCCGCAGCCGGAAGGACAGCTTCTACTGGTATAAAAAGGTCATCGCCTCCGACGGCGAAGATCTGGCCTGAGCCAACTGTGAGGAAAGGAATCATAGCACAAGATGACGACACCCCAAATCATTGCGCACCGCGGTGCATCCTATCTGGCCCCTGAGAACACGCTGGTCGCCTTCCGCAAGGCGATGGAGATCGGCGCGGATGGCGTGGAAATGGATGTACAGAAGACCTACGACAACGAGAGGATCGCCACGCTGCAGGAAGCGCTGGAGCTCTGCGCCGGCATGGAGGGCACGCAGGTACAGCTGGAACTGAAAAGCCCACTGGAGGACGACCCCGACTTTGTGCCCCGGGTGCTGGATGCGGTCCGCGCCGCCGGGCTCACCGACCGGCTCACCCTCATCTCCTTCCACCACTCTCAGCTGCGGCAGGCAAAGCAGCTGATGCCTGAGCTGAAGGTAGGTGCGCTGACCTACGGCGCTTTCCTCAGCATGGTGCTGCCTCCGCCGGTGGTGTGGAAGGATCTGGGTCTTGTGAACAGCATGGACGAGCCCCTCAGCGAGGAAAACTGCATCGACCTGCGGAACAATCTCATTTACCGCACTGTGGCCGACAAGGTCGATATGCTCCGTGCCAACTTCCCCGGCGAGACCGTGGAGCAGGTCATCGGCCATCTGGAGGAGCAGGCGGATGTGGCTGCCTACATCAAAACGCTGGATTTCCCTGTGGACATCGTCAGCTGCGAGTACCACACCGCCTACTCCAACCCCGAGCTTGTGAACCAGCTCCACGCCATGGGCATCCAGGCCGCGTTCTGGACCGTGGACACCCAGGACGCTGTCCGTTCCCTGCTGCCCCTTGGCCCTGACTGCATCGTCACCAACCGGCCTGACCGCGTGCGGGAATGGGTGAATGCGGAAATGAGGAAATAAAAAGATCACAAAACGTCCCCGTGCAGGATATCAAAACTGCACGGGGACGTTTTTTATGTCAGCACTGCATTATCTGATGTCCGGCATCGTTATGACGGCGCTCTCCTTGCGAGCACGCTCTGCGCAGAAAACGCCCAGATGCCCATTGATCGAATCTTTGAGCGTCGTGCAGGAGATGGAAGGTTCCTCACCCTGAAGCACATGAACAAAGTCCTCCACCAGCCGCAGGTCGCCGCCGCCATGAGAGCCTGTCATGCCGCTCTTATCTCCACCAATCTTCAGGTCTACCACTTCCTCGTTCCAGCCCTTCTCGCTGGCGGTATCTATGGTGCGCACAGTGAAAACCGAATCGTCAAACACACCCTTGATCTCACCCTTTGTACCAATGATGTGGATATTGCGCTCCGGCTTCGCTGCGCCGCCGATCATGTTCAGGGTCGCAGTTGCACCATCCGTAAAATTCATCAGCACCGATTGATGATCCACCACCGTATGTTCACAATCCCACACACAGCGTCCATGGATATTGTCTGTCATCAGCGACTTACGCTTGTCCTCCAGCGTCGGATTCTCAATATTCTCCAGGCAGTCCCATACATAAAACGCCCACCGATCCGGGTGATCCAGATAATGCTTTTTGGCGGAGTACAGACAAGTCTCCTCGCACTGACAATCCACCAGGCAGCGCTTGCCTGCCCCTGCGGGCTTTTTGGCAGGATCAAACTGGAAGTCACTTCCAAAGCTTGCGATCTGTTTGGGCGAAACGCCGCTCTTCAGCCACATGATGAGATCCATGTCATGGCAGCACTTTGCCAGCAGCATCGGAGCCCCGCATTTTTCCTCGTTGCCCCATTTGCCGCGCACAAAGGAGACAGCCAGGTGATGGTAGCTGACATGCTCCGTGGCCTGAATATTGATAATGTCACCGATCTCCCCGCTCAGCAGTCTCTGCTTGATTGCGACATAGAAGGGCGCATACCGCAGAACGTGGCAGATCATCACCTTCCGCCCGGTCTCTTTTACAACCTTATATAAATAGTTTACTTCCTCCTCGCTGATCGCGAAGGGCTTTTCCAGCAGCATATCATATCCTGCACGCAGGAGCGGAACCGCAGTGGGCACATGCTGGCGGTCCATGGTTCCATTGATCACCGCGTCTGCCAGCTTGGGCCTTTCTGCCAGCTCCTCAGCACTCCTGAAGCACATCTCCTCCCCGAAGCCATGCATCTCCGCAACCTTTTTCCGCCGGATCGGATCCGGATCTGCTACGCCCACGATCTTCAGCTCGTCCGGGTGTTCCAGCGCATACAGGCTGTACAGGATCGCCCGATGGCCAGCGCCCACGATGATGGCTGTGATTTGTTTCCTCATAGTTTCTCTCTTCCTTTCTTTTGAATGGGTCTCCGATTCCAATTTTGTTTCCAGCATATCTTTTTGTGCCGAAATCGTCAAGGTGAAGGAGCATGATATTTCATCCTACACCATGACGAAAGGAAGAATAATCGCATCTTTGTGGATATTGTGCAACAATCATGCTCAAAAATGAGAAAATCTTTTGTGCGTTTTGTATCAAAAAATGTTGCAATTCCAAAAAGAACATGATATGCTTCTGAGTAAAGAAAAACCACTGGTCGGCAGCGTACGAGCTGAACGGAGGTTATGGAAGCACGGGGATCTTCCCCGTCCCATTCCATAAATCAAGGAGGAAAAGATTTTATGAAAGAAAGAAAAATCAGCAGACGCGCCGTATGCAGCGCTATGGTCGCTTCCCTGGCATTGGGTGTCCTGGAGGGCTGTGGCAGCTCTTCCTCTACGACTGCTTCTTCTGCTGCCGGTTCCGGAGCAGCTGCTTCCAACGAGCGCATCACCGTGCGCATCCTGAAATCCAAGGCCGCAAACGAGGTTGCTGCCGAGCAGATGGATGTCTGGAAGGTCCTGGGCGAAAAATTCAATATGGATTTTGAATTTGATAACCCCCCGCAGGACAATTACAACGAGCGCCTGAATCTTGTGATGATGGATGCTCAGCTGCCGGACATCATTATGGATATGCCCACCACCGAAGTTCTGAAGTACGGCGAGTCCGGCGTGATCCTGTCCCTGAACGATTACATCGAGAACGACATGCCCAACCTGAAGAAGGAGATCGACAAGCGGGACGGTGTCGAAAAAGCACTGACTTACAGCGACGGCAATATTTATTATATGCCCATGCTGGATGAGAAGGTCTCCGGCAATATGCCCTACATCGTCCGCACCGACTGGCTGGAAAAGCTGGGCATTGAGAGCCCCGTGACCCTGGAGGACTGGGAGAACTACTGGCATCTGGTCAAGACCACCGACCTGAACGGCAACGGCACCAACGATGAGATCCCCTTCAGCTCCTACGATATGACCGGCCTGCGGAACTTCTGCACCGCATTCGGCTGCCTGGATGACTTCTACACCGACCCGGACGATGGCGGCAAGGTCCACTACGGCCCCATCGACCCCAAGTACAAAAAGGCCGTGACCTGGATGCACGATATGTACGAGAAGGGCTATATCGACCCTGAGATCATCACCATGGACTACGCTTCCTTCGTGCCGAAGCTGGCCCAGAACGCGGTGGCTTCCTTCTACGGCCCGCTGGGCGGTATGCTGGCTGCACAGAACGCCACCATGCCTGCCTCCTTTCCCGGCTTCCATGTTGAGGCCACCGTACCCCCCAAGGGCGATGCACAGATCCACTCCTATATTGATCAGGAGCCCCGTGCAGTCGCAGCGGCTACCATCACCGCAAGCTGCAAGAACGTTGACCGCGTGGTCGCTCTGCTGGATTACATGTACAGCGACGAGGGCACCCGGCTGATCAACATGGGTATTGAGGGCACTCACTACACCATGCAGGACGGCAAGCCGATCTTCACCGATTATGTTATGAACAATCCTGACGGCCTGTCTCCCAAAAACGCGATCGGCACCTTCACCTTTGCACAGAGCTCCGGCCCGTTCATTCTGAGCCAGGATGAGGTCACACAGCTGGATGATGAGTCTGTCAACCGCGCAAAGCAGGACTGCATCATTCCCTTCCTGGAAGAATCCAAGAAGTACGTCATTCCCGGCTCTACCTCCTTCTCCTCTGAGGACGATGCCGTCCGCCGTGCTGTGATGGCAGACGTGGATACTTACGTTGACGAGATGATCATCAAGTTTGTTTCCGGCCGTGAGCCGCTGTCCAACTGGGACACCTACGTTGAAAAGGTCAATGGCATGGGCATTGCAGAAGTCGTCGATATCTACCAGAAGACGCTGAATGGCTGATGCCCCAGCAGGTACCTATTTTTTGATCCAGTAAAATAACGGCCGGGGCAGGAACACCCTGTTCCCGGCCTATTTTTTCCTGGGTTCTTCAGAACGAAAACAGGAGAATACCACCATGAAAACAGCCACCGCAGCAAAACCGATCACACTGCCAACAGCGAACCGCCTTGATCATGCCTACAAAAAGTTCTGGCGCAGCCGTTATCTGCTTTTGATGCTGCTGCCCGCCCTGATCTGGTATATCGTGTTCATGTACGCGCCCATGTACGGCGCGCAGATCGCCTTCCGGGATTTTTCTCCCGTACTGGGCATCACGGGCAGCAAGTGGGTCGGCTTCAAATATTTCATCCAGTTCTTTAAATCCGAGTATTTTGGCCGTCTGATCAAAAACACGCTTGGCATCAGCCTGTATTCCATTATTGTGGGCTTTCCCATTCCCATCATTCTGGCTCTGCTCATCAACGAAGTCCGCGGTAAATTCTTCAAACGCAGCGTACAGACCGTAGTGTACCTGCCCCATTTCATCTCCGCCGTGGTCGTTGTCAGTATTCTGAGCGCCCTGCTTTCTCCTTCCAGCGGCCTGATCAACCAGCTGATCACCGCCTTTGGCGGTACGCCGATCCATTTTATGGCCGAACCCAAGTACTTCAAGACGATCTATGTTCTTTCTGACATCTGGCAAAGCGCCGGCTACGGTTCCATTGTGTACATGGCGGCACTGACCGGCATTGACCCCTCTCTCTACGAGGCCGCCACCGTTGACGGTGCTTCCAAATGGGACAAGCTGATCCATATCACGCTGCCCGGCCTGCTGCCCACGATCATCATCATGCTGATCCTCCGCATGGGCTCTATTTTCTCGGTCGGCTATGAAAAGATCATGCTGATGTACAACCCTGCAACCTATGAGACTGCCGATGTGATCTCCACTTACGTTTACCGCCGTGCCTTTGAAAGCGGCGATTACAGCTTCTCTGCGGCTGTGGGCCTGTTCAATTCTGTGATCAATTTTACCATTATCGTGCTGTTCAACAAGTTCAGCAAAAAGATCAGTGAGGTGAGCCTGTGGTGATGAAAAAGAATATTGATGCGATGAATCACCCCACGAAAGTGAAGGAAAGCATCGGGGAACGGATCTATACCATTGTTGTGTATCTGCTGCTGATCCTGATCAGCGCAACCATCATTCTGCCGCTTCTGCACATCATCAGCGGCTCGTTCAGTGATCCCATGCAGCTGCTGACAGGCAATGTTTCCTTCTGGCCCAAAGGCTTTACGACCTCCATGTATGAGAAGGTTCTGAAGGATGCCAGCATCTGGACGGGTTATCTGAACACGATCCTGTATACCGTGCTGGGCACCCTGATCAGCGTGACCCTTACCGCCTGCGCCGCCTACCCCCTGTCCCGCAAGGATCTGTTCGGGCGCAATGTCTTTATCAGCCTTTTCATCTTTACCATGTTTTTCAACGGCGGCATGATCCCCACTTATCTGATCATTCAGAAGCTGGGTATGCTGAATAAGATCTGGGCGCTGGTGCTGCCTTCCGCCATCAGTACCTATAACATGATCATCATGCGCACCTTCTTTGAAAACACCATCCCGAATGAGCTGATCGAGGCCGCAGCCCTGGACGGCTGCAACGATATCACGACCTTCTTCCGCATTGTTCTTCCGCTCTCCGGTGCAGTGTTCGCCGTTATGGCGCTGTTCTACGGCGTTGCGCAGTGGAACAGCTGGTTCCCGGCATTGCTGTACATTCGGGATCGTTCTCTGTACCCTTTGCAGATGATCCTGCGTGAGGTCCTGATCCAGAGCGACATCGGCAACATGGCCGGTTCCACCGGTGATGTCGAGGTCATCGGCGATGGTCTGAAATATGCCACCATGGTGGTTTCCACCCTGCCGATCATGTGCCTGTATCCGTTCCTGCAGAAGTACTTTGTTGCCGGTGTTACCATTGGCGCGGTCAAGGGCTGATGGGAGGATATCACACCATGCAATCACATGACCTTTCCTTGCCTGCGTGGGGCCCCTACACCAAACGATACAGCGGCATTTCCCATGTTCCTGCGGCCAACGATGGTGTTCGATTTGACCTGTCCGTTTTTCCGGGAATGTATCGCCGCCGGGTCGATGTGCCCAATGTACGGTTTGAAAGCGGCTTTCACCCCTGGGCTGCGGCTCCGGATCTGAGCTGCTACATGTTCCGCCACGAGCTCCTGTGGAAGGATCAGCTGTATGCAGACATCTCTTTTGCTCCCTTGGGGGAGGATGCCCGGCTGATCCGTGCTGAACTCCACAACAATACAGATGCTCCGCAGAATCTGGTGCTTCATTATATGGCATCCGCCTGGGATCCCGTTCCGTCCTACCGCGGTTTCTCCCTGCCGGGCTGTGAGGTATCCCTGCCGGAAAACGCGGCCTTTGTCTGGGCAAAGGATTATGACACCCTGGATTTTTCCATCCATCGTCCCAATGAATGTCTGACCTGGGATGGTCTGCGCCGGGGCGAAGAAGCCGTTCCCGGCTTTGGTCAGGGATACGGCATTGGCATGGGGTTCGGCTGTTCCGAAGGCAAAGGACCTTTTGGACAGGTCGTGCCCAACGGAAAAGGGGACACCGTTACCTTTACGCTTTCCCTTACCGCGCCCCTGCATACCCCCTGTCTCTGTGTACGGTATTGGAATCCGGCAGATGAGAGTTCCGAGTACGATGTCAATGGTCAGGACACGCTGCGGCTGCCGCCCTGTCAGAAGCCTTCTATTGCCATCCTGCCGCTGAATGCTTCCATTCCCGCCGGGAAATTCACTCTGACCCTGACTGCTGCCGGTGTTGGAGGGGCGAAGCTGGATTGTCTCGCTCTGTGCGAGCAAGCGGACGCTGGTAACTTTACCGTCACCCTGCGTGGAGATGGCTCCCGGCCTCAGGCCGAGCCCGCCGCAGATGAGAACTATCTGACCCTGCAGTATCCCCATATTCAGGAGTGCTACGGGATCCTGTGGGACGATATCACCACCCATATTCGCACGATCGAAAACGACGAACTGGATATCTTTCTGCGTGACACCGTACACGACCATGTAAATGCCACGCTGCGCGGCAATGGAAAAGGGCATTACGTCAATCTCTTTATGGGGCCGATCCCCTTGGAGGCAGGACAGACAAAAGTGATCTATGGAGCGGTCTGTGCTGCTCCGGATTCTTCTGCCGCCGCGCTGCGCTGCCATGAGCTGCTAACGCGGCGCTGCGATTGGGAGCATGTATGGCAGCAGGCTTCTGCATCCCTTGCAGCACTGCCCGCTCTACCGGCTGCCGAATCGCTTGCCTTGGGCCAACAGTTGATGAATGCTGTTCTCTGCACCAACGTTGTGTATCCGGTGTACACGCGGGGACAGTATATCCGCCACTACACTCCCGGACGCTGGTGGGACTGTGTCTACACATGGGATTCCGGGTTCATTGGAATGGGTCTGGCTCAGACCAGCCTGCGCAATGCCTTTGACTGCCTGAACACCTACCTGATGCCCCCGGATTCTGTGGATGCTGCTTTTTTGCACCATGGCTCCATGGTGCCAACGCAGTTTTATCTGTATGCCGAGCTGTTGAATCGCACCAGCAGCAGAGAACTTGCCGCCTACTGCTATCCGCGCCTAAAGCTGTACTACCGCTTCTTCACCGGGCAGGAAGGCGGCTCCACTACCGCCAACCTGCACAGCGGCCTGCTGCGTCCCTGGGATTATTTCTATAATTCCGGTGGATGGGACGATTATCCCCCACAGCAGGAGGTCCATCGCCGCCGTTTGCAGGCCAGCTGCGCGCCCGTGGTCACAACTGCCCATGCGATACGCTGTGCCAAGATCCTGGCGTACACCGCCCGCCTGCTGGGCGAGACAGCCGACGCAGATGCTTTTGATGCTGATGCGCTTCGCTTGGGGCGTTCCCTGCAGACTGCATGGGATGAGGAAAGCGGTTACTTCGGGTACCTCCTGCACGATCCTTCTGGTGATGCTGCAGATATTCTGCGCACCGAGCAGGGTCTGAACTACGATATGGGCATGGATGGCGCTTCGCCGCTGTTTGCAGGTGCCTGTACAGAACCGCAGAAGAAACTTCTGTGGCAGAAGCTGCAGAGCCCGGAACACCTGTGGTGTGCCTGCGGCCTTTCCACCGTGGATCAGAGTGCGCCGTACTATCGGCGTGACGGCTACTGGAACGGCGCTGTATGGATGCCTTACCAGTGGATGTTCTTCAAATCTGCACTGGATGCGGGCCTTGCCGATTTTGCTTACCGCATTGCCGACACCGCTCTTACCCTGTGGCAGAACGAGTGTGCCGAAAGCTACTGTTGTTTTGAACACTTTATGATCGAAAGCCGCCGTGGTGCCGGCTGGCATCAGTTCAGCGGGCTTTCTTCTCCCATTGTACAGTGGTTTTCCGCTTACTACCGCCCCGGCACCCTCACGACCGGTTTTGATGCCTTTGTCCGGCATACGGATTGGGCACCGGACAACAGCGCCTTAAATGCCACACTGGATTTTACCGCAGCGGGCCGCAGCACTGTTCTGGCTGTTCTGCAGCCGGGTTCCAAGGCTGTTACAGCCTCTGTTCCCTGCACCGTGACCACACGCCATGATGGGCTGCTTGAGCTGACCTTTGCATTGGATGCTCCCTGCACTGTTACCATAAGCATCCATCCCTGAATCCACCTGTAAAAAGAAACGAACGATGTCTGTCCGAATCGGATGACATCGTTCGTTTTTTTTGCACTGAAATCAGTTGTCTCCTTTGCGAACTGCAGAAGGCGAGAGCTGATACTTCCGCCGGAATGCCTTATAGAATGTATTCGCTGTGGAGAAGCCGCACTGTTCTGCAATATCCGTAATATTCAGATCTGTCGTTCTCAGCAGCTGCATCGCATGATCCAGACGCAATTCTTCCACATACTCTGTATAGCTCTTTCCGGTTTGCTCCTTCAGGAATTGTGAAAGATACTTTTTCGAGATCTTGAACTGCTCCGCCGTCATTGCCGCATTGATCTCCGGATTCTGGAAATTCTGTGCCAGCCAGTCCAGAATATTCTTTTGAAGCGCATCATTGTGGCTATGCTTCAAGAACTGCACATGGTTGCAGATCTCCACACAGCAGTCCTGCAACCGGCTCAGCATCTGGCGGGCAGTCAGTTTAGAGTCATAACTGCACAGATAGGCGATATCCGGACAGCATACCCTTTCCGCCGTGTTCAGCAGAATGCCGCCTGCCGTGTAAAAATCCTGCTTGAAGTTTTCCGGGTCCAGATTATCCACCGAGAACAACTCACTCAGAAGCGAAACCGCTTCTTCCGTGCATCCGGAAAGCAGATACTCCCGAAGCCGCGCTGCATTGGTTGCATTGACCGTGGTACCGCGCTGCGCACTGCTGTTCCCCAAATAGCAGATCTTCTGTGTCGGATCCGCATAGGCCGCCACATTGCGGGCCTTCCAGTAAATATCTGACAGCTGCTCCATTTTCTCAAAAGGATCGCTCAATATCAGGGGAGTTGTCAGATGCAGCGCATCATACAGCTGCTCTGTGCGGAAACACATTTCCCGCAGTTCCTCTGCTTTATCCGTTTCCTGCGTCAGGATCACCAGGATCAGGTCATCTGCCGTTGCCTGTACATAAAATCTCTGCCCGTAAATTTGACGTATCTGCTCTGACACCACCACAGTACGCAGTTCTTCTTTCAGTGAGCACTCGGCGTTTTCCTGAAGAGATGGGATCAGCAGCAGGAAGTTATAGGCTTTCAGCTGCACCGCATCCGTCAGCTGCTGAAGGGTTTCCTGACTCACAGACCCTGTGCGCAGCAAAATTTCCATTTTGCCGTGTTCCAGCTCGCTGCGTGAATGCTCCAGTTCCCGCGCCAGTTCATGCTGGCTGTTTACATTACGGAGAAAGATCTCATTCAGCACTTTCCGTGATGCCAGATCCGACTCGTCCAGCGTGTCCAACATCGGACGCAGGCTGTTCATATCCTCCAGTGTCATGCAGACGCTGATCAATACACAGCCCAGAACGCCCACGATCAGATACAGACAAATTGCACGCTGTACTGCCAACAGACCCGCTTCGTAGAGCGACGGCGGCATTCCAATGACCGCCGTTGCATTCAGAGATGCCACATATCGCGTTGCCATCAGATAGCGCTTTCCCTGATAGGTCTCCCAACCCGTATCATCACTTGTCAGGGAAAGTGTCGTTCCGTCATAGTTGTTTCCCGCCAGGATCGTTCCGTCATCGGAAATCAGGCAAAAAAGGCCTTCCTCGCGCCATTGCTGCTGCGAAAGGAACATCGAAACGATATCTTTTTCCTTGATCAGCACCGTCATTGCGCCGCAAAGGCGGCCCGCCGTGTTCAGATAGGGCTGATATACTGTGACATACGAATTGCCATAGCTGGAATGCATCAGTTTGACAACATGGGCGGGCTTTATCGTCATTACGTCGATCTGATTCTGTGCATCCCATTCCTCCTGAGACACATCCTCATACTCAAGTGCTCCCGGGTAAAAATTGCTATGGCTTTCATACGCGCTCCGGTCATCCAATATGATGCCATTCCGCTCAAATGTAATATAGCTGTATGTGATCACAGAGGAATCGTAGGTCTTATCCTGTAACGATTTGCTGGCTCTCGTCAGTGTCTGATAATCTCCCAGAATACTGTTATCATAACTGCTGGCAAGCAGCGTATACTCCGTTTCGCTGAACAATTTGTTCGTTGTACTGCGGATGTTGCTCAGGCATCGCTCCAACTGGGTGGTGCCGATCGCCAGCATTTCCATCGTGCTGGAGGACTGCGCTTGGATCGTCTGGCGGATCATCAGGCTATACAGAGGAACCACGACCAGGAAAAACCCAACCGGAATACAAAGATACCTTAAAAGCCTTCGGATCCAGTTTCTAACAAACAGTCTCTTACGCATCTGCAAAAGCTCACTCCAAGCAATGATGATTTCTATGGAACTGTTGGCTGCACCTGTAAGGCGTTTATGGAGCTGGTGCATGTTGCACAGCTCCTCCCTCCGCAATTTCGCAGCATCTTTCTAATTATTTTACCACAGAAGGATTTTTTCCTCAACATTTTTATTGATTTGTAACAAAAATCCACTTTATCACCATGATTTTCAATGCTTGAAAATCTCTGTCAGATGGTCAATCACTTTGCTCTGCAAACCGTGTTGTCGTTCAAAGCCACCACCCGGGGCCTGATTGTCTGAGGGAACTCGAATCCCTGGCCCTCTGATTAAAAAGCTTACTTTGATGGACTTTTGTGCTCCGAACTGTTGCGAAACACACGATTTTACGGCATTTTTTGCGTTACTCCGCCCTGTAGCAGCCCCTCATGCATTTTCGAGTTGTCGCATTTTGTCGCACTTTTTTGCGGAACTATAATCGGGACTTTTTTCATTAGCCATGATAAACGAGAGTTCAGGATCCATAATTTCGGATAGATGGAAACTGCACGGTTTTCTGCAACAGGAAGAGTAATCTCGGGTGGTTCCCCTACCCTATTTCCGGGTGCTGCGCACATCAAAATTTCGCCGGAGTGAGTTTGGCGGTAGGTGTGGGGAGGGGTGGGGATTATTGCTTGATATAAAACTTTTCTTACTTCTTCACCCTAGATCATGGCTTGCGTACATCAAATCAGCCTCTATTAATATTTTCTCCACACCATTTTATTGACCACGCCAGTATAGCTCTGGATGATTTTCACGACTTTATCAGACACGTTCTCATCCACATAGTCCGGTACAGGAATGCCCAAATCACGATTCCGGTTCATCTCGACCGCCACATCCACAGCCTGCAGCAGATGGTCACCGTCAATACCGGCAAGGATGAAATCCCCCTTATCCAGTGCTTCCGGGCGCTCAGTACTGGTACGAATACACACCGCCGGGAACGGGTGCCCTACGCTGGTGAAGAAGCTACTCTCCTCCGGCAACGTTCCACTATCGGATACCACACAGAAGGCATTCATCTGCAGGCAGTTGTAGTCATGGAAGCCCAAAGGCTCATGCTGGATCACACGCTTGTCCAGCTGGAAACCACTCTGTTCCAGACGCTTTCGGCTGCGGGGATGGCAGGAGTACAGAATCGGCATATCGTACTTTTCTGCCATTTTATTGATTGCAGTGAACAGCGAATTAAAGTTTTTCTCGGTGTCAATATTCTCCTCACGATGGGCAGAAAGCAGAATATATTTACCCTTTTCCAGTCCCAGACGGGCGTGGATATCGGATGCCTCGATCTTGGCCAGATTCTGATGCAGCACTTCAGCCATGGGCGAACCCGTCACATAGGTACGCTCTTTGGGCAAACCAGTATCAGCCAGATAGCGGCGGGCATGCTCAGAATAGGCCATGTTCACGTCGGAAATGATATCGACGATGCGGCGGTTGGTCTCTTCAGGCAGGCACTCATCTTTACAACGGTTACCGGCTTCCATGTGGAAGATGGGAATATGCAGCCGCTTTGCACCGATGACAGACAGGCAGCTGTTGGTATCGCCCAGCACCAGTACGGCGTCTGGCTGGATAGCAACCATCAGCTTATAGCTTTCGGAGATGATATTGCCCATCGTCTCACCCAGGTCTGCACCCACGGCATTCATATATACTTCCGGATCTGCCAGCTGTAAATCGTGGAAGAACACGCCGTTCAGGTTATAGTCGTAGTTCTGACCAGTATGGGCCAGAATTACATCAAAGTATTTCCGAGTCTTGTTGATGACCGCTGCCAGGCGGATGATTTCAGGGCGGGTACCAACAATGATGAGCAGTTTCAGCTTGCCATTATTCTTAAAAGAAACATTGCTATAGTCAGCCATTATTTTTCTCCTCTCACACCGGCTCAAAGAAGGTGTCCGGGTGCTTCGGGTCAAAGATCTCGTTACAGGTCATGACCGTGACCAGATTTTCCGTCTCAGACAGGTTAATGATATTGTGCGTCCAGCCGGGAATCATGTGGACAGCCTCGATCTTGTCCCCAGAAACCTCAAACTCCACCGTTTCGCCAGTATTGATGTTCCGTTCCTGGATCAGACCATGCCCAGCCACCACAATGAATAGCTCCCACTTGGAGTTATGCCAGTGCTGCCCCTTGGTAATGCCCGGGCGGCTGATGTTGATGCTCACCTGTCCGCAGTCGGCGGTATGCACCAGTTCAGTGAAGGAACCACGGCTGTCCACGTTCATCTTCAAAGCATACTTGAACTTGTCAGTCGGCAGGTAGGTCAGATACAGGGAGTACAGCTTCTTGGCAAAGGAGCCATCTGGCATCTTGGGCATCATCAGAGTCGTTGGCTGCGCCTTGAATTCCTGTAGCAGATCCACAATTTCGCCCAGTGTGACCTTATGTGTCACGGGGACGCAGCAGTAACGGCCATCCGCTTTGAGAACCGTTTCCACACCATCAAATTCGCAGTGCTGCTCCTTGCCTTCCAGCAGGTCAAACATCCCTTCTACCAAGTCATCGATGTACAGCAGCTCCAGCTCGGTGCTACGGTCGTTGACAGTGAAGGGTTCGTCATTGGCAACCGCCCAGCAGAAGGTACTGACGGCACTGTTGTACTTGGGGCGGCTGTGTCCCATTAGATTCGGAAAACGATAGACCGCCACTTTTGCACCAGTTTCTTGGGCATAATCGAAGAACAGCTCTTCACCCGCCTTCTTGCTGCGGCCATACTCGCTGTTGCCAAAGCGTCCGGCCAAAGTTGCCTGAATGGACGAAGACAGCATGATGGTGGCCTTATTGTTGTGCTTTTTCAGGCAGTTCAACAGGTCAAAGGCAAAGCCAAAGTTGCCCTTCATGAAATCTTCCGGGTTTTCCGGGCGATTCACCCCTGCCAGATTGAACACAAAGTCTGCCTTCTGGCAGTATTCGTCCAGTTCTGCCGGGGTCGAATTCAGGTCGTATTCATAGATTTCATCAATATGCAGTTCTTTGCGGGTCTTGTTTTTTCCGTCTCGGATATTTTTCAGGTTGTTCACAAGGGCGGTTCCCACCATGCCCTTGGCACCTGTCACCAGAATGTTCATTTTCTCACCTCCGGGCGTACCGCTGTGCAATCCGGAACATCTGCTCCATCTGGCACGACTGCAGAATTGCAAACCGTCACATTGCTACCGATACGAGCATACTTGCCAACTTTTGCACCAGTGCGAACGACGCTATTTGCATAAATGAGCGCATAATCTTCCACGATTGCATCACAATGGATTTCTGTACCCGCATTCAGCAACACGCCATTGCCCACGACTGCACCATTCTGAACACAGGCATTCTGCAAAATGACACACCCATTACCAAGTTTGGCGTAGGGGCTAACGTAGGCACTGGGTGCAATGATATTCGGGAAAGTATAGCCCATTGCCGCAGCTTTCTCATATACCTGCACCCGGAAGTTGTTATTACCAATGCCAACCACGAGCAAACCATAACTCTTGCGCAACTCAGGCAAATTCGCAATCTCACCAACAACAGGAGTACCACAAACCCCAGTCCCAACAGGTTGTCCATCGTCCACAAAAGCGCAGTCATACTGGAGCATTGCCTGCTCGGCCACCATGCGTCCAAAACCACCAGCACCGACGATCAACAGTTTCTTTTTCATGTGAAATTATTTCTTCATAATAGTGTTTCTAAGCATCTTTTTTATCTTATCGAGAAATGGAATTCTATTAAGTCGAAAAGTTTTCCAAACTTTTTCATCGACTGGAATCTTTCCGATTTTTATGTATTTATCATATATTTTCAGCATTCCTTGTTCTTTTTCTGCCGGAAGATGTAGAATTGTGATTCGATTATATTCATAACAAGTTGAAATCAGCCTGAATCCTGCACCAGTCCAAAAACGATAAATATACGCTCCTGCATTCTTAATGCTTTCCCTCATCTCATTCGCTGCAAGAGATAAAATAAACTCATCACCTTTCGTTGTTATAAAATTTTTCTGGAGCATTTCATAATAGACCTGCTCGCATGTGTCAACAAAAGCTTTTGCATTCTCTGCAGATGCTGCAAAAAATTCTCCGCCATAATGTGTAATCAGTTTCCTTTGTCCGCAGTAACTCTCAATCTCATCACACAGCAGAACATAATCCCGTGTGTTCAGGCCATGATTGATATCATATAGCATGATATTCTGCCTGCATTCTGTCCAAATAGCATCAAAACTTCCCTGAATGTAGACATCGGTGTCCATGTAGCAAATTGACTCATACTTCATACAAGAGAGCTTTTTTAGGACGCAAAGCTTATAAAATGCAAGCGCCCATGTATAACTACCTTGAAATCTAAACTGGTCAAATGGGATTTCCATCACTTTAATCTCCCATTTATCAAAAATAGACAGAAATTCTTCAGGAATATTCCATCTGCCAAAGTTTGTAACTAGCGCAACATCCGAATCCGGATTGTAATATTTAGCCGAAATCAATGCCACACAAGCATTCTTTAAATATATTTCGATTTTGCCTTTTCCCTTTATAGAGACATTGACCCCTGAATTCATATTTTCTTCATAGGCAAACGGAATGCAAATCAAATTCATGCCAGTTGTTCCTCTTTACAGACTAATTTTACTTATCTTCTTTCAATGCATTCTGCACATACTCAGTGGTCATAATTTTCTTAACGGTACCTTCCACATCCAGCCGGGTGGTGTTGTGGCTGGTGTAAGACTCATCGGCCATGGTGTGGACCTCGCCCTTGACCACGAACTTATCGTAGTTCAGGTCACGATTGTCAGCGGCGACACGGAAGTAGTGCCCCATGTCCTCACTGCGCAGACGCTCCTCGCGGGTCATCAGGGTCTCGAACAGCTTCTCACCATGACGGGTACCAATGATGTTCGTGCCAGTGTCACCAAACAGCTGCTGAACAGCCTTTGCCAGATCACCAATAGTGGAAGCATCAGACTTTTGGATGAACAGGTCACCGGGATTTCCGTGCTGGAAGGCGAACATGACCAGATCTACAGCCTCGTCCAGATTCATCAGGAAACGGGTCATATTCGGATCCGTGATGGTGATGGGATTGCCCGCCTTGATCTGGTCGATAAACAGTGGGATGACACTGCCGCGAGAGCACATAACGTTACCATAACGAGTGCAGCAGATGGTCGTACCGCCACGCTCAGCCGCCACACGGGCATTTGCAAAGATAACATGCTCCATCATAGCCTTGGAGATACCCATGGCATTGATAGGATAAGCCGCCTTATCCGTAGACAGACAGACAACACGCTTGACACCGGCATCGATAGCAGCATGCAGAACATTGTCTGTGCCGATGATATTGGTCTGAACAGCCTGCATCGGAAAAAACTCACAGGACGGAACCTGCTTCAAAGCAGCAGCATGGAAGATGTAGTCAACACCGGGCATAGCGTCCTTGATGGACTGCGGGTTGCGGACATCACCGATGTAGAACTTGACCTTCTTGGCTGCTTCCGGGTGTTTTGCCTGAAGCTCATGGCGCATATCGTCCTGCTTCTTCTCATCGCGGGAGAAGATGCGGATTTCCTTGAGATCAGAATCCAGAAAGTGCTTCAGCACGGTGGAGCCGAAAGAACCGGTACCACCAGTGATCATAAGGGTTGCGTTATTAAATGCAGACATTTTTATTTCCTCCTATGTGCAGTCAAAACACATCTTTCAAGCAAATTGCATCAAGCATAAGTTTCACATTTGGTCGCATTTTGCGAATAAACAGTGGAAAAATCATGATTGTTGAAATTTGTGTTACTACTGATGCGAACGCAGCACCAGAAGCTCCAAACAATGGAATCAGAAAATAGTTCATTACAACATTTGTTATTGCCGACCCGATATATAGATATTTCAGATATTTTTGACAGTCATAACTTATAACCCAAACATTTCTCGCATCTCCCAAATAAGAAAATGCAATGTACCATGTAACAATTCTCATAGGGGTAATTGCTGGCAGATACGCTTCTCCATACAATATCAAAATGATGTATTTTGCAAACATTGTATACAATATTGAAACTCCAGCAGAAGTATAAAACACAATCGCATATAATTGCCTGCACTTTCGTTCAAAAAGCTTTATATCCGATTCAAATGCCTCCAATATCACCGGATACATTGAGTCATTGATTGCTGCCAGAATAAAACACCATAGACCACATACAGTAACCGCTGTTGAATAAAATCCAACTTCTGTCTCATCCATCATTTGCTTTAGCATCAGTTTGTCGGTACTTCCATAAATCGATACCATCAGTGAAACCAAAATAAAATGATGGCTACTATTCAACAATTCTTTTACTTTTCTCCACGAAAACGAAAGAGATGGTCCTCCATGCCTTCTATAATTGTAATAAAGGCATACTGCAACCACTAGATATTCGATTGAAGACGCTGCTGCAAACCACACCACATTCTTTTGAAACACAAGCAATGAGATTTTATAACCCATCATCACCGTGTATCCAATTGCGGATGCTATCGCAGCATATTTTGATTCAAGTTTTGCTTGGAACCAGTAGTTCAAGGTATCAAAAACCTGTGGAATTGCTCCCAACCCCAGCAACAATACTACTAAATGTGTTGTCCTTTCTTCTCGATCCAGAAAAAGTGTTGCAACCATAATAAGAACAACTGAACAGATACTTGATATCATCCGAACGCCAATAGCTGATCCTGTCGTTTTTCCCTCTTCATTTGGATGATCAATGAAATTTTTAACAATTACCGAATTGATTCCAAGTACACAAAATGTCGAAAAAAAAGATGTGAACGATGATGCATAATTAATCAAGCCATAATTTGATGGTCCAAGATAGCGTGCAGTAAGCATGCTGACAACAAAGGACAGACTCATCTGGTAAATCCGACCAATAATCATCCAGCTAGCATTTCTCGTCACTTTATTTTTAAAAATATTTTTTATTTTTTTCATTAATTTTATCTCTAAGCAATCATTTCACGATGTAATGTGCAAACTTATACACATAGAAAAGATGATGTGACAAAATAAACATCCATTGATTGCACTCCTTACTCGATGGAATATAATCTTCTTTATTATCAAGAATATATTCCAAGAGTTTTTTTTCTACATCTCGGTATTCGTCTCTTGTACGAACAGCCAAAATCCTAAGCACATTCATTCTTGCCTTCAGCAGCATATTCTTAGCAAGGTCATGCATTTGGGGAAATTGTTCTTCAATTTTCTTGTACTTCAAATCAGACACTTTCAAAATATCAAAATATTTTTCAGAAAAAACCGTCCTAGATGAACTTTCCGAATTCGCCCGATAAAAATAAATCACATCGTTTGTCAAAACAAAAACATTTTGTTTACAGAGAAGTTGAAATACAAAATAACTATCTTCATTTATTCTTATATCTGGAGTAAACCGAGTTTTTCCAATAAATTCTCTCCGAATCAATTTTGCACATGCGGAATACGTAAACAAGTGATCTTTTAGAGAATTTTCAAGAGCTTCTGCACCAGTCCAAATTATTCTGTCTTGAAAAAGTTCCTGATTCTCACAACTTCTTCCAGCAACAACATCCGCATTCGTCTCTTCTGCAATGTTTACCGTCTTTGCCAAGCAGTCTTCAATAAGCTCATCATCCGCATCGAGAAATACAACATAATTTCCAGTTGCTTCATCAATTCCTTGATTTCGAGCCAATGAAACCCCCAAATTTTTCTGATGAAAAACTGTTATCCGTTCATCAGCAAATCCATATTCTTCCGCTATTCGCCCTGATTTATCTGTGCTCCCATCATCAATCAAAATCAATTCCCAGTTTGTATATGTTTGTCTCAGCACAGACTGAATACAACTATCCAAATATTTTTCCGCATTATAAATCGGCACAATAATGCTTACAAGCGAATCATTTACCGAACCAATCATTTTCCATCACCTTCGCTTCGCTGCAGATTCCATTTTCATATGGACTTTTAGTTTTCTTGGCAAATATTATATTTTCGCACAAATCAATCAGTCTTTCTGCCGCCACATCTGCATTCCACAAATCTGCTATTGTATGGTAAGCATTCAATCCAAGCTTCATGCGATACTCGGCATCATCCATCAATCTACAAACCTGTTGTTCAAGCTGCTTTTGGTTTCCGTTTTCATAGATCAGACCATTCTCTTCGTCCTTGATCAAAAACGGAACCGATCCAATCGCATGGCTTGCCACAACTGCGCAGCCGCTGTTCATAGATTCATTCAGAACCGCGCCCCAGCCTTCATTGAAATCACTGGTGAAGAGGTAAATATCGGCTTTTTCCATATAGGAACGGACTTCACTCGCCTTCATAGCGCCAGGCATTTCCACGCAGTCTTCCAGGCTCTTATCTCTAATCATGTTATGGAGCTGTTCTTCCATTTCACCCGTACCAATAAGGGTCATTTTGAAAGAATAACCTTTTTCCTTGAGAGACTCCGCCAGCCGAATGGAAGCATCCGGGTGTTTCCATCCGATCAATCTTCCCGCCCACAGGATGGAAACGCACGGGCGCTTCAGACCATCTGATGCAGCCGACAGTTTTCCTTTCATCAGCTCATCCGGATCATATTTTTTTGCCTCCGGAAAATATCCCCATTTGTAGCATTTTCCACGATAACAGCCAAAACGAGCATAATCGTCTGCAGTATAGGCACTTGCTGCCAGCATATAAAGCGGTTTGGACTGGAATCGTCCGTGATGAAGCCACATCCCGCAAATGATATGCGCAAGGTTGTTCCAATGGATGCCCTTCTTCAATGGGCGCTCACTGTATTTGAAAGTCAGTTTATTCCTTTTCAGACGTGGGATAATATAGGAATCCGGCGCACTTCCAATGATCACAACATCGCTTTCAATAGCCAGTTGTTCAGCTTTTTTCTGCAGCTCATTGCTTTCATTTGCTTTTATCTCAAATGGGTATGTATCTTTATCCAGACTCCAGCCTAATTTGATGCGTTCCTCCGTCATCGGCTCAGTGGCAACAAATTTGAAATCCTCGCCCAAACGATTCACCATTGCCTTACAGAATGGAAGCTGATGCGGGCCAAGGAAATTTGATATAAATGTAATTTTCACTGTCTTATCCCTTTCTTCTGCTTTCATTTCCAGAACAGAACATACGGACTGACTCCCAGATATCCCCAGCCTGTATTCTTGTAGAAGTACAGCAGGCAGAACGCCACACATCCAACGTAAAGCATAAGTTTCAATTCTCTCGATCGGGTTGTTTTTTCAATCATTTCAGGAATCAAAAGGCATTCAAAGAAAGCAAAGTAATACCCCACCCGGCCAATATTCATATGATAAAGGCCCAAGCATTGGATTGCCGCAGCTAGATACATACAATTTATATACAGGTTCCACGGGGCATCACATCGAATAAGAAGGGAGCTCATAAACCAGATCAGAGCATACAATAAGAAACAGGCGTATGCTCCTGTAAACTGGATCGTATTATAGCTGCCAAACAGTGTCGCAGCGACTTGTATAATGGCCGGTGCCATGAAAATCTCAACTATAAATGCTCCAAGCATCAAAAAATGAACGATATGATTTTTGACTTTGATTTTTGAAAGCGGCCATACAACTATCCCAATCAGCGCAGACTTATGGAACATTGCTGCCAAAAGAATCAATGCTGTAAATTTGAGCCACTGCTCATCCTCCGCTTGGAGTACAGCCAGCAAAAACAGACCTATTGCAATCATCTGCCGGATTCCTGAGAAGGAAAACGTAAACAAGCCGAATGTAAAATAGATCAAGATGCTCAAGCACGGATTTTTTGCTCTTTTGTAAAAGAAGTAGAAAACTGGGGCCTGACATAGCACAGACATGATAGCAATAAACCCCTGCCTTGGCACATGAAATACAGCCAGTGTATGAATCAGGATACGAAAAATCAGCTCAAAGTTAAAAACGGGATCGAGCCATCCGCCCCGGGCACTGGCTGTATATCCCCGAAGATACTGTACCATATCTCCACCGACATATTCCGCACAGAGACTCTGCAGTAACACGGTTGACAAAAAAGCCAGACAGACAAAAGTCTTCTTTTTATCTTTCAGTCGGACGTGTTTTATCCCGCCATAAAGGATTCCTGTCCATAAAATCAATCCATAATAAGGAATCATATTTTAATCCGTACTCTGCTCCAAAATCTTTTTGTATATTTTCTCATAATTTTCCACCATTACTTTTTGAGAAAATATTTTTTGACCAGCTTCACAACAAATTTTCTTTTCTTCAGGATGATCAGATACATTTTTCACAGTGTCAGTAAGCTGTTCCATATCACCGTGTGGAATAAAATGCACGTATTTTTCTGGGAAGCTTCCTTCGCCTTCATCTCCATGAAAATAGAAACTGACAATTTCTGTACCACAGCAAAGTGACTCCAGACATGTGGTCGGAAGGCATTCACGATAGCTTGTCAATACCATCACATCAGCTGCAGAATAGAACGCCGCAAGCTCCTCCTGTCCATTTGCACGACCATAGTAGATACCACAAAAGTCTTTTGGGGGAGGGTTATTCAATCCGTCCACAACTACAACCACGTACTTTTCGGAATCCAACCGTTGGGACAATTCCGTGATAAACTTTCCGCCTTTTACAGGGTCGGTATAGCTTGCCGTTACATGAAGGATCATCTTGCGGTCGCCAACATTTAGTTTCTCTCGAAGAACCAGCGCTTCTTTTTCTCGATAATGAAATATATCTGTGTCAATTCCATTTAATACGGTGCGGATTGGATACTGCTTCAGTACCGGCGACTGTGTCGCTCGCTCTCCCACCCAATTCGAAACCGGACAAAGGATCAGATCATCAAACCCTTCAAATGCTTCTTTCATCTTCTTCCAGTTCCACGCAGCTGCTCCTTTTCTGGTGGAATTGATTGCTTCTTTTTGATTTGGGCAATTATGACAACCAGTCTTCCATTCATTGCATTCAAATGCATGTCCGCAATTTCCGGTATACATAAACTCAGCATGAAGCGTTAAAACGGTTGGAATATGATTCTTTTTCAGATAATTTAAAAGTCGATAGATATCCACAAAGTAACCATTGATGCACTGCAGATGCACCACATCCGGTTTTTCCCGCTCCAATCGGTGCAGCAGTGTCAGTGTTCCAAATGGTGTCACAGCATACGGATGACCTGTCAGCCGGGACAGAACATTCCATGCCTTCGCCTCGAACTCTGTACAGGTTTTATAAACCCCTGCTTCCTGTACTTTCTGACGACGTCCATATAAAACAACACTGTCAAATCCATTTTTCTGCATGTTTTTATGGATATCTCTCGTAATTTTTCCAGTGCTTCCATAGTCGTATACGCAATTAATTTGTAGAATTTTCATTTTGTGACTTATCCACTACTTCTTGCAGCCATTTGCGAACCTTTCGAGGGTTTACATCTGCGTTATGATTTTTCAACGCCAATGCTCTGGCATTTCTTACAATCTGCTCCCGTAATTCCTTATTTGTCAGAATCTCCTCGAGACCTTTTTCCAGATCTTCCGGCCTTGAAATCACATATGCGGCATTATTTTCTTTCAGATAATCGATTGATGCGATTCCCTCTGGACCATAAGCGATCAGGCACGGGCCATACATTAGTGACTCGGCGATTTTTGTAGAGACTGAGAAGCGAACCAACTCCATCATTTCCTGCTCAAAAGATTCTGTATGAATAACAGCCATACTGTTAGCCATAACTTCCAATACACTTTCTGCCGAAATTTCTCCACAAAAATTAATTCCTGGTGCTTTTTTTAGCGGTTCAATACAGTCAAATTCTCTTGTTCCAGAGTATACATCAATAACATTTGGGACATTTTCATCTCGCAGCTCTGAAAGCGCTTTTCCTATATCAATTAACGTCTTGTACCGGCCACACTTCAAATTTCCTATATATGAAACATGCCTTGCAGTTTGAGCTAATTGCACATTTTTCCTTTCTGCAACAGTATGTAATGTCAAACATTTTTTTTCAAAAAGCTTGCCATACGCATCATTCATCTCATCACAAATTGTAAAAATCATATCGCAATCTTTCGCTGTCTTGTTGACGACTCTCATAAAGTTTTTTTGCCTTATTCCCCCAAGAATCTCTTTTTTATTGCGATTATTTATAAAGAAATCATCCATGCAAACCATAATAAGTGGCTTATTCAAATATCTCGCAATTTCATCAGCGATTCTATATATAAATGCCCCATCCCCAGGAGCAAAAAATATAACATCCGCCCCAGTCCGATCAAGCCATTTTAGAAGTTCTCTGTTCTTCCACGAACTCAGTTTCCAGATCGTATCTCGTACAAAGAGCATCCACGCTTTATGCGCTGCTCCTAATTTATAAATTTCATCCTTTTCCGCTACTTCTTCGGCATCTTTCTTTTTAAATACCTCAGATTCCTTAGTAAATGATTTTCCTTGTATTTTATGATTCAGGATTGATTTCATTGCATCAGAATCTGAAAAGCAATAATATTTTTCACAAACATCTGTATTTTCAGGTACACCTTCGTGCAAATATAGCTGAGATATATCGTCTGGAGAAAAATCTCTAAAGTACCCCATCAAGGTCTTTCCCATATTATTTGTTTTGCTTAAAACCGGTTGACTTATAATTAATACCTTCATTTGATTTCCTCAGCCATATTCGACGCAGTGCTCACAAATAGTACTTCATCACGCCATTTACTGCGTATCTCACAAAAGCCCACGCACTGGTGGCCAGATTCAAATTCAACGCCTTGCGGTATGTATTCCATCGTTCTTTTGCCGCATTTCCCTTTTTATTTGACCTAGATCCTGTGACCTGCCGATAGTTCATCAGCACTTTCTCAAACACAAACTTCCTTAACTAATTTGGAGCCAATGCTGATCCACTGCGAATCACACAACTTTTGATGTACTGACCATTCCCAATGAATCCACTGCCCCTCATAAAACGGAACAACCTCATCTGCGTTTCGGCATACTTCCAGCCTGCCCGACGCTTGTACATCTCTGAACCGGCTCGCATATGCAACAACGGCTCCTGAATGTTATAGCCTTGATATCCAGCCATCAGCATCCGCAGCCAAAGATAATAGTCCTCCAGCAAATAGAAATCCTGATACGAACCGACTGCTTTAACCACTGACTTCCGGTACATTACGCAGGGATGATTGAACGGATTACGCTTCTTTGCAAACTCTACGATTTCCACATTCGTCTCCGGCGGCACTCGCTTTGCGTCAACAGTATTGGGGTCAGTTGTAAACTCCTCTACGATGCCGGAGCATATGCCCACTTCCGGATGCTCGTCAAACACGGAAAGCTGTTTCTCACAGCGATCCGGATACGCAATATCATCGCTATCCATCCGAGCAATCAGCTCGTTTTTACAGTACTTGATGCCTTCATTGAGTGCATTTCCAAGTCCACCGTTCTTTGCGAGACGAACAACATTCAGTACCGTACCCATCTCCTGTTGCTTTGCAAAAATCACTCCATCCAATGCATCATTCAATGGACCATCGCACACCAGCACAAAATCATCCGTCAGGAGTGCCTGTGCTTGAATGCTCTCAATTGCTTGCTTCAAATACTCTGGCTTCTCTTTGTGATAAACTGACATCAATACAGAATACTTGGAAGCCATCATGCAGCCTCCAGTTGTTCTTCATGCAGTTGCTCAGGGACGATCAGAATATCAAACGAAGCAATGTAAATCACCTCATTCCATACCCCCCCTCCCGGATATTTTTAGGTTCGTGTACTTAATCACATTTTTTATCATGTACCAGCCCTCATAATAAGCGGCCTCTATCGGATTCAATCCGATATACCGATATGTATTCCAATTCATCTTTGCAGCCTTGAACTTGTTGCCCGACTTCGATGATTTTGCAATTCTATAAATGAGCAGCGGCTCATCTACACCATAGGCCTTTCGTCCATCTTTCAGGATATTGAGCCACAGCGCAAAGTCTTCATGCATTCCATCGCCTACCGCATAGTACTTTGCATATAGCTCCTTACGGACAAGCGCAGAAGAATTAGATAAGACATTCTGTTTCAACAGCTGCCGGTAGGTAACTTCTGCAGGAGCAGCTAGATACCAGTCGATTGGTTTTCCATCCGCATCCATGAAAGCCGATCCGGTAAACAGCAGGTCTGCATTTGTTTTCTTTTGAAGATTGATCTGCTTTTCCAGTTTCTCCGGTGCCCACGCATCATCGCTGTCAAGAATAGCGACCCACTCACCGCTAGCTTCTTCCAGCCCATGTTTCCGGGTGTAAGAAACGCCGCTGTTCTTCTCATTCGAAATCAACCGAACCCGATCATCTTTTTTCACGATTGCTTCAGCCAACATTGCGGTTTTATCTGTCGAACAGTCGTTCACAACCAGAAGTTCGAAATCAGGGTACGTCTGGCTCAAGACTGAGTTGATCGCTTGTTCAATCGTTTTTTCAGCATTGTACGCTGCCATAATGATACTGATCAGACCAAAATCATTCTGCATCACTTCGTCTCCTGTTCCATCGCCGTGGTCGCACCTTCTGCCACACCTTCCGTGCTCTCCGGCATAAACAAGATCTTGACGGTTGCCAGCATGATCTTCAGATCCTCGATCAAGCTGGGATGGGCGATGTACATCAGATCCATCTGCAGTTTATCGTAAGGAGTCGTATTGTACTTGCCGTACACCTGCGCGTAACCGGTCAAGCCAGCCTTTGCCTGAAGCCGCAGTGCAAACTCCGGCATTTCTTCGCAGTACTGGGCTGCGATTTCAGGCCGCTCCGGGCGGGGGCCGACGATAGACAAGTCACCCTTGAGGATATTCAGCAACTGAGGAAGTTCATCCAAACGGCAGGCACGGATGATATGACCCACCTTGGTGATGCGGTCGTCCTTATCGCCGGTGGAAAGGCGAGCCACACCATCTTTTTCGGCATCCACACGCATCGAGCGGAACTTCAGAATCTCAAACTGCTTACCATCTTTGGTCAGACGAACCTGCTTATAGAACGCGGGGCCACCATCGGATTTCACCGCAATGGCTGTGATTAGAAAGAGCGGGCTGAGAACGATCAGCGCAATCAGGGAGATCACAATATCCATTGCCCGTTTCACAAACAGATACTCCGGGCTTGCCATATAGCGCCCCACCCGCAGAACCGGCAGATGGAACATGTGCATCGGCTGTGAACCGCTCATGATCACATCGCCCACACGAGGGATCACAAACACATTGATGCCCTGTCCCACACAGTATTTCAGGATGATATTGCGCTCATGGCTGTGAACACCGCTGATGAACACACTCTGCATTCCATCCAGCAGGCTCAGGTCGCTCAGACATTCTTCCACATTCAATGTCATCTTGACATCGTATTTTTTTGAAAGGCCGTATTCATTGATGAGCTTTTCCAGACCATGCCGGACATCGTAGACCACTGCGGTGGGCTGAGGCGGAAAAGTCCGGAAATACCAGGTATGGGCGCATCTTGCCCACAGGGTTGCCATCATGACCTGTCCGGCAATCGCCGCAGTACCCGGCAGAATATTGCAGAGCCGTCGAGACATCAGGCAGATCACGATATACAGGATGCCGTCTGTCGCCATTGCCGCCAGCACTTGCCCATAAATCAACTCCGAAATACGCTGCAAAGACATCCAGAACGCATCGTAGACTTTTCCCAGCAGGAAGAACAACACCGCAAACAGACCGATCATGGCCCAGTTGCCCTTCCAACCAAACTTTGCATAGACCTGATACGAATAATACAGCTCCCAACAAAGTGCAAACGGAATCGTGATCATAATCAGATCAATCACTTTCACGAACTTTAGCATTACATCGTGCTGAAATTTTGACATAGTACCCCAATAACTCCTTCAATTGTTTTCTTTGGTTCTCATCAGCCTTCCTGATGCTGCCGTGGGTCAAGCTTTTTCCACTGCATTTCAACAGCATCCAACAAAGCCTCATACTCCTCCTATCGCAATCAAGGAGTATCCTCCATTTGAATCATGGAAGATACCTCTTATTTTTCGCCTTGTACCAATTCTCGCCTTATTTTATCATGAATTTACCAGCACTTCAATAGAAATACCTTGTATCATTCCAAATTGACGGAGAAAAAAACAACATTCTAATGCAATTTTATCCGATTTTAGGCAAGAAATGCAATTTATGGAAATTGCGGAAGCGTTTCTTTGCTCACAAGGAGTTAAACAAGGGTCAAGTAAAGGGAGGCATTCAGATGGCAAAACGAGGAGAAAACATCCATAAGCGAAAGGACGGCCGCTGGGAGGGGCGTTATATCAAAGGGCGCACCGCCGAAGGAAAACCCGTATGGGGGTACCTGTATGGATATGCGTACAGCGAAGTCCGGGAAGAACTGATCAAGCAGAAAGCTCTGTCCGGATTCTATCAGCTCTCCGGGAAGTCGATGCATTTTTCAGAACTGGCAGCGCTTTGGCTTACGGCTCTCAGGCAGAGTGTCAAAGAATCCACATATGTTCATTATCAGTACACTCTGCACAAATATTTTCTTCCTGTTTTAGGCAGTCTGCCGGTCTCAAGTATGACGGATTCTTTGCTGGAACGTCTTTTTCTTCAAATTCTATCGCCCACAGACCGGAGCCACAAGCCACTTGGCGCATCCTCGGCACAGGAATGTCTTGGGATGCTGCGGCGAATCTGCAAGTATGCTGCACATCTGCACCTCATGCCGCCCATCGAGATATGCGTCAAACTGCCACACACACAGAAACCAGAACCACAACCCTTGACCCGGACAGAACAGGATTCTCTCCGGGAATTTCTTTTGTCAGAACCAACCACCCGTAAAATCGGGATGCTTCTGCAAATGGAACTTGGATTGCGAATCGGGGAGGTCTGCGGCCTGCAGTGGGGGGATTTTGATTTTGATGAAGGCACAGTAATAATCCGGCGCACTGTCTGTCGAATCTGTTGTGGGAATGGTCATACAAAAGTTGTGATCCAGACCCCCAAAACACAGCATTCTAACCGTGAACTTCCGCTTCCGAAGCCGTTGCTGAGAACTCTACGCAAGTTGCACAGAAAATACAGCGATACCACATGGTTTCTCTCCGGGAACGAGGAACGGCCTGTAGAACCACGCTGTTACCGCAAGAGCATCCAATGTTACCTGAATCAGGCCAGGATCCGAAAAATTCACCCACATGTTCTGCGTCATACGTTCGCTACGACCTGCCTGCAGGCTGGATGTGATATCAAAACCTTGAGCGAACTGTTAGGCCATTCCAATGCAACGATTACGCTGCAGCGATATGTTCACTCTGATCTGAACCGTATGAGACAGGAGCTGGAGCGCATTACACGCAGGCTTTATAAAGGGTCGGACAGGAGTTACAGGTTGAAATAAATCACGATGTCGCAGAAAAAATCAGACTATGCCCTCAACGATTCAAATGGAAGATACTCCTTGATTGCGGCAGGAGTGTGCGCATGTGGCATTGCGGCTGTCTTGAGCATAATGAGAGGACCTCCCCAGCGGCGATAGAGCCGATAGAAGCAGTATGGCAAGACCACTGTCATTTATCCGGCCAGCACCGGTAAGAGTCAATATTGCGTTAAAACTCACAGAGAACCACTCGGATGCGGTCATTTTTGACTGTCTCCCAGTGAGCACATCTTCAAAATACAGACAGGAACTCAATTGGTAAAAATTGTTGCACAGGAATCTTCCTTATTATATAAGCGGAATAAAAACGTGTGAGGAAAAATGGTGAATTTAGAAGAAACGAAGTATCATGTGGATTTTGGTGAATATTATGTTCGGATGACGGATAAGCAAAAGCATTATCTTGTGGTGCGCTCTGTCATCGACCGGATTCTTGCGGGGATTGCTCTGGTAATACTTTCACCGCTGTTTTTGATCGTGAGCATTGCACAGAAAATCAGTGCACCTGATGAGCCTGTTTTCTTTTTGCAGAAGCGTGTTGGAAAAAATGCACATTGCTTCAACATCATTAAATTCCGGACAATGAAAAGCTCTGCACCAAAAAATGTGGCAACAGGCGACTTGGCCGACCCACAAATATATATTTCAAGACTTGGGCGCTTTCTAAGAGACACCAGTATTGATGAACTTCCACAATTTGTGAATGTGGTCAAGGGGGAAATGAGCTTGATTGGCCCCCGCCCGTTGGTATATACCGAGCGTGAGATTCGTTTTTTGCGTCGATGGTACGGTGTATATCAAGTGACACCGGGCATCACCGGCTGGGCACAGGTCAACGGTCGGGATACGGTGGATATCTACGATAAGGTCTATTATGACCGTGAGTACGTCCAGAATGTCAGCCTGAAGTTTGATTTGAAGGTCATCTGGAAGAGCGTTCTGGTGGTGCTGGGCCGGAAGGGTGTCGTGGATGGAAAGGTTGATCCGGAGTTCCGGCAGGAAAGTATTGTGCTGCTGCGGGAAAGTCAGCTGGTGCAAAATAGGCAAGTTGAATGCACAGACGAGAATAAATTGCCGATGATGTGAGGAAATATGAAAAAGGTACTTTTTGTAACGCACAATGGACGTTTTTTAGTCCAGTTTGAATTGAATGATATCCAGATTCTGCAGAAACTTGGGTACGAGGTCCATTGTGCAACGTATTTTGACGGCGAAACTATGCGTGCAGACGCTGAAAACACCTTGAAGGAACACGGTGTGATCTGCCACTCAATTCCGATTGAACGTTCACCTTTGCGATTGAGAGAAAACCTGAACGCATATCGGGCGCTGAAATCACTGCTAAAAAAAGAGCATTTTGCGGGTGTGCATTGTCATACCCCTATGGGTGGCGTTGTTGGCCGTCTGGCTGCCAATGCCGCACACACGGCACCGGTACTCTATACAGCCCATGGTTTCCACTTCTACAAAGGCTGTCCATTGAAAAACCGGCTGATCTACCAGACCGCCGAGACTTTTTTGGCCCGCTATACCGATGCCCAGATCACCATCAATCAGGAGGATTACGCTGCCGCACAGAAATTCCCCCTGCGTGGCAAGGCGTACTATGTACCCGGAATCGGCGTGGATGTGAAGAAGATCTCTTCCATGCAGGTGGACCGAGCTACAAAGCGAAAAGAACTGGGCATCCCGGAGGATGCGTTTGCGTTCCTCACTGTGGGAGAATTGATTCCACGGAAAGGTCATGAGCTCTTGATCAGAGCTTTTGCAAAATCAAACATTTCGGGGGCACAACTTTTAATTTGTGGTAGTGGCAGAGAAAAGGAGCACTTAACTGCCTTGATTAAAGAACTTGGGATATCGGACAGAGCGCATTTGCTTGGCTTCCGGAATGACATCTATGAACTGCTGAAATGTGCGGATGCTTTTGTATTTCCATCCAAACAGGAAGGACTGCCAGTGGCTTTGATGGAAGCAATGGCTGCTGGCCTACCCTGCATTGCAAGCCGCATCCGTGGAAATGTAGACCTGCTGCCAGACAGCCGGTATCTGTTTGAGTCATCGGATGAAAGTACATTGTGCCAGTTGATGCAGAATGCTGTAAATGGAGTACAGGTTGACCAGGAATGCGCCCAGAATAAAAAAGCGCTGGAGCAGTTCGATGTGAAGAATGTCAGCGAATGCATGAGGAAAGTCTATACGACTGTGTTAGAAAAGAGTGCGGTATGAAGAAAAAAGCTCTAAGCATTATCATCCCAGTATACAATGTCGAGGCTTATTTGGAGCAATGCGTAAAAAGTATTCTAGATCAATCAACACCTGAGGTTGAAGTAATTCTTGTTGATGACGGATCGACAGATGACTCTGGAAAACTATGCGATAAATTTGCGGCGCAATCCAAAGAGCTTATTGTTGTTCATCAGGAGAACGGCGGACTTTCTGCTGCAAGAAATACAGGGCTGCGGTTTGCAACAGGTCGATATATAACATTTGTCGATTCAGATGACTTTATTGGAAATAACAGCATTCAGAAGATATTGTCATGGATCGAAGGATCCAGTGCGGATATTTGTTTTATGAATGCATGGAAGCTCTTCCCAAATGGGAGAAAAGAACTTTTGGATGTGCCAATACCACATGAAATGCTATGCAAAGGAAAGCTGAATGCAGTAAAGTATCTTTCTGAAATGAACAAATATCCTGGAAGCGCATGTGGAAAACTTTTCAGAAGAGCCTTCCTCACACAGAATAAACTAGACTTTCCAAAAGATAGAAGAATCAGCGAAGATCTCGGATTTATGCGAGACTGCATTCTAAAAGCAGAGCAATTTGATTCATTGCCCATCGACTTTTATTATTATCGTCAGGGACGAAGCAATTCTATTACAAATAAGATCACGAAAAAGTCTTTTGATGGCGTGGGAAAATTTGTGACAGAGTCTGCAGAAAAGTTGACTTTGCATAAAAAAGCAATTGGGACATTAGAAAGCTACGCCATGAGTTTTGCTGCATATGAGTATTCGATTATGGTTTGGCAGTATAGTTGTTTGACACCGTTGGAAAAGAAAGCTTCATATCCATTTCTCAAAGAATATAAATGGGTATTAGAATATGGAAAATCACAGAAAACACTTTTTGTACGCAAAACATCAGCCATACTGGGGCTTCGTATTACGTCGTCCGCAATGAAAATATACATGCAACTACGAAAATAAATCTATCCGAAGGAGCAACGTAAAATTTGTGACGATATACATATGCATAGAAGCTGTTTTGCTTGTACTTCTATTTAAGAAAAAGCCGCACCATATCGGATATTCTCTGATTTCAATTGGGCTGTTGCTTATATCAGCTTTTCGGGCCGAATCTGTGGGAACGGATGTTGTGAATTATATTATCGAGTACAACCTTCATGGAATCGAAACATGGAAAGAGTCTTTCACAAATTCAGAGTACACCTTTGCAATTTACTGCAAGTTTTTGAATGTTCTTGGCCTAAAGGAGCGCGGCTTTCTTATTGCAACTGCCATCCTGTTTGCAATGCTTCTTATGATTGCACTGCACGTAAATCATTGTGATAAGATTCTGACTTTTTCATTGTTTTATTTTGCCGGACTATATCTTCAGTCATTCTGTATTATACGGCAAAGTCTAGCGATTGTTACTGCTCTGATTTCATATAGCAGCCTTGAAAAGAATTATTCTATTCAAATGCCATACAATAAGGGACGCTTTCAAAGATTTCCTATTGGCTTTGTGATTGGAATGATTATTGCGATAGGTTTCCATCCAACCGTAATTGTTCTCTTTGCGCTTCCCGTCATGATGCTATTTTATGGGCAGAAACGTTGCAGGAAACCCTCTGTTTTTTTACGGGATGGTATTTTGTGTATGTCAGCGGCTTTAATAATACTGCCCGTCCTTTACCCATTTATTCTCCAACACTCCAAAGAAAAGTACCAGGTTCTCTACGGCGGCAGTTATGTAACCGGCCCATTCGGGAACTGGAAAAGCGGCATTCTCTTGGTTGCGCTATACCTTATCTTCTATATAGCCTACTACAATAACTGGAAAAAACTCACCGAAAAAGAAAACATCATCGTCGGCAGTGTTATTATGCTGGCATTTGCTTGTTCCTCATTGAGTATTATCAATAGCACTTTGGGCAGAACCAATCTCTTTTTCGAAGGGCTAATGGTCCTAATGCTTGGCAAATTATTGAGTCATAGATATACCCGAATAAAATCCATCAACTTCTACGTCATCCTCGTATTTTCCGCCTTTTTTATACTGTATCTGATGCGAGATTCAATTGTCGTCGTTCCGTATAAAATATGGCAATAAACAATATTGAAAGGAAAACAAAATGATTCCTAAAGTCATCCATTACTGCTGGTTCGGTGGAAATCCTCTGCCGGAGCTGGCGCAAAAATGTATCGCCTCGTGGAAAAAATATTGCCCTGACTACGAGATCAAAGAGTGGAACGAGAGTAACTTTGATTTGAATTGTTGCGATTATGTCCGGGAGGCATACGAGGCAAAGAAATGGGCATTTGTCAGTGATGTTGCACGACTGTATGCTATGGTTCATGAAGGCGGTATCTACATGGATACAGATGTTGAAGTGATTGCTCCTTTGGACAGTCTGCTGCAATACCATGCAGTTTCGGGTTTTGAAACTGAGCATTCTATTCCAACTGGACTGATGGCATGCGAAAAAGGCAATCCGATGTTCACAGAGTTTCTGAATGAATATAAAACAGCCCACTTTCTGTTGCCTGATAGTTCATTGGACCAAACCACAAATGTAGTCAGAATTACAAATATCTGTTTAAAATATGGCTTTATTCCAAACAATCAGAAACAGACGATTCGCACTTTTACATTGCTCCCACAAGATTATCTATGTCCTAAAAGCTTTGAAACAGGTAAAACAGAACTCACTAAAAACACCCTTACGATTCATCATTTCAATGGTTCGTGGCGATCCGAGCAAGAAGTTTACCAGACCGAACTTTCCAGAAAATTAATTGATTATTTTCCTTTTATACCGCATATACTCCAAGTTCATATAGCTGCTTTTGTCGCAGAAACAAAATTTAATGGTCTAATCCGTGCTATCTGTCGAACAGCAACGTGGGTTAAAAAGAAAAAATAAACGTATTAATCGGAAGGAGTTCCATGCTGTGAAAAAAATAATGCTAGTCTTCGGTACTCGCCCCGAAGCAATCAAGATGTGCCCATTGGTCAATGAGCTGAAGAAGCGCAAAAACATTGAAAAGATTGTATGCGTGACCGGCCAACACCGGCAGATGTTGGATCAGGTGTTGGAAGCGTTTTCTGTTGTACCGGATTACGATCTTTCCATCATGAAGGACAAGCAGACGCTGTTTGATGTAACAGTCAATATTCTGGAACGAATCAAAACCGTTCTGGAAGAAGCAAAGCCGGATGTCGTACTGGTGCATGGTGATACATCTACCACCTTTGTGACAGCGCTGGCCTGCTTCTACTTGCAGATTCCGGTCGGACACGTGGAAGCCGGACTGCGCACCTATAACATTTACAGCCCCTACCCGGAAGAGTTCAACCGCCAGGCAGTGTCCATCATCAGCCAGTATAATTTTGCTCCGACAGAGTTGTCAAAGCAGAATCTTCTGAAGGAGGGTAAAGACCCGGACAGCATCTATGTCACAGGCAACACTGCAATTGACGCGCTGAAAACAACGGTGCGGGCAGATTATACACACCCCGAACTGGATTGGGCGAAAGACAGCCGTCTGATCATGATTACAGCACACCGCCGTGAAAACCTTGGTGAACCGATGCGGCACATGTTCAAAGCAATCCGCCGGGTCATGGACGAGCATCCGGACGTGAAGGCAATTTATCCCATTCACATGAACCCAGTTGTGCGTGAAATTGCGCAGGAGTATTTGGGTGACGATGATCGTATCCATATCATCGAGCCACTGGACGTGCTGGACTTCCACAACTTCCTGAGCCGCAGCTATCTGATCCTGACTGATTCCGGTGGCATTCAGGAAGAGGCTCCTTCTCTGGGTAAGCCGGTTCTCGTAATGCGTGACACCACCGAGCGCCCGGAAGGCATTGCCGCAGGTACACTGAAGTTGGTTGGTACGGAAGAGGAAACTATTTACAAGGAATTCAGTCGTCTGCTGTCGGACAAGGCAGAGTATGATGCTATGAGCAAGGCAAGCAATCCCTATGGCGACGGCCATGCCTGTGAGCGGATTGCGGATATTTTGGAGGCATAAAACCACATACGAGGAAACCATGAAAACGCTTTCTATAATTATACCAATTTATAATACGCCTGAAGAATATTTTTCAAAGTGCCTTGCTTCCTTACAGTGTGCACATGCACATGAAGTTGAAATCATTGCTGTTGATGATGGTTCAAAGCCGGAGTTCAGCGCTAAAATCCAAAAGTTGATTGACAGTTCCCCGTTGGATATCCAATATTATAAAAAGGAAAACGGCGGACAAAACTCAGCCCGGGAATATGGCCTTGAACGTTCAGATGGACAGCATATCTTCTTTATGGATGCGGATGATTATGTCGATACGATTGTATTGGATAAAATCATTGCTCTATTGAAAAAATATCATCCGAAAGTGTTGGCATTTAATTATGATGTCCGTTCACCAAATGGAGTTCTTCTGGAAAAGCATGATCGTTGGCTCAAAGAATACAGTGAAGCGAGTGCGCATACCGGTTTGTTGTACAGCGATTCGTTATGTATGCAGATTTATGAGCGCAGGGCGCTTTGTGAGTGCGGGATTCACTTAGTACAAGGAGTAAAAATCGGAGAAGACTTTGCATCTGCGACAGCAATTCTGGCTGCAATTGGGGAAGAATATACCCTTGGTGAGTGCTTATATCATTATGTAAGGCGGCCCGGAAGTACATTGCAGAGTCCGCCTAAGGATTCAGCGCTTGACATCGTGAGAGCATTTGATACAGCACTACAGCAACTGACTGAACCCATACAAACAGAATACCACGACGAGCTAGAGTGGCTGGCAATTTTGCATATATTGGTTTATAACTCTATCCGTATTCTGGAAAGCTTTGATGGAAATAAAGAGGCGCTCCGAAAAACACGTGAATGGGTTGAAGAAAAATACCCGAATTGGCGAAGAAATCACTATTTGAGAACAGAAACTATCGTAAAAAGCATCTCGTTCCAATTAATAAAGAACGATCATATTTCTCTGTGGACGATACTTCGCAAAGTGAAGAGAAGCATCAGAATATTCATCAAACAATAATAACTAAACCATGAATGAACGAAAAAAAGGTGCAATATTATCCTATATACAGGTGTTCCTGAGCGTAGTTGTCAGTATGATCTACGTCCCAGTTCTCCTGCACTTTCTCGGACAAAGTGAATACGGATTGTATCAGATCGTCGGCTCATTCTTTTCGTATGTCACTGTTTTCGAGTCCTGTGTGTCGGCCGGTATTCTAAGGAACTACTGCAACGCCTTGGGGCGCAGCGACCATGAAGAAGCCGCTGTGACCCTGTCGATGGCAAGAAGCATCTATCGGTTTCTGGCAATCATTCTGGATCTGGTCGGAGTTTCCGTGGTGTTTGCCTTCCGGAGCTTCTACGCAGGTTCATTCAGTACCTCAGAGCTGAACGAAAGCATTGCTATTCTGATCCTTCTGTTCGTAAATATGACTTTCACCTTGCAGGGTTCGGTTTATCTGACTGTGCTTACCGGGCATGAGAAGTACACCTTTTTGCGTATATTATCCATCCTGATGCAGGTCATCCAACCGCTTCTGGTCATTTTGTGCGTCAGCCGGATCCCATATGCAATCACAGTCTCGGTGGTGATCGTCCTTCTGAACCTCCTGACCATTGGAATTCGGTATGGCTATGTGACCCAAAAACTAAAAATACGGATCACAAAACAGCCCAAAGATTCCCGGATCGTGAAAAATATCCTTGGGCTTTCTGCTGCCATCCTGCTTGGAAGCATTGCGGATCAGATCTTCTGGAAAACAGATCAGGTCATTCTGGGACGAATGTTCAACACCGCAGTCGTTGCCGTTTATTCTGTCGGCGCTCAAATTTACATGATGTACATGCAGTTCGGCACACAGGTCTCCGGTGTTTTTTATCCAAAACTCAGCGCCTTGTATCAAGAAGAAAACGGTCTGCAGAAAGTATCGGATTTGTTCATCCGGATAGGACGGATCACCTTCTACATCATCCTTCTGGTTTTATCCGGCTTCATCGTTTTCGGGCGTGAATTTCTGCTGCTGTGGGTCGGAGAAGGCTACGAAGAAGCCTATTGGGTTGCAATCATCGTCATGCTTCCATTTTCCATCGATCTGGCGCAGAATCTCGGACTTTGCATTCTGCAGATCAAGGGGCAGTACGGTTTCCGTGCAAAGATCTATTTTCTGAGCGCTGTCCTGAACATCCTGACGACCATTCTTTTCACAAAATGGATCGGGATCATCGGTGCTGCACTTTCTACCGGCATTTCGATGTTCCTGACCAGCGGCCTGATCATGAACTGGTACTTTCAAAAACGAGCCGGTCTCGACATCCGGAAATTCTGGAAGGAGACTCTGCCCATTATCATCGCCACACTTTTGCTGACCACTGGGGCGCTCCTGCTCAAGCATTTTCTGGTATCCGAGCGCACAGGTTCCTTCCTGACGTTCGGGTTGGAAGTTATTCTTTACACCACACTCTACGGCATCGTCATGCTTAAAATCGTGGCAGACCGTTCCGAAAAGGAACAATTTCTTCAAATTGTCACAAGCTTGACCCTCACTCTAAAACGAAAATAAGTGCCCACCTAACGAAACCACATGCTTTTTACCATTGGGGGTTGTAATGCCGGGTGGCATTCGATTCGAACATCTGCCGGATATAGCGATTTTGACCCACCCGGAGCGTCTCAAGCAGATGCAGCCTTGGAGAAATCTCGTCTGGGAAAACTTTGCGTGACAAACAAAACGAGGCATCCGATTTCAACATCGAGTGCCTTTTTCTTTGTTGCAACGTGTTTTCTCCGAACAGCCACCATATTTTGCCCCGGACTGGGGAGAACAGACAACCCTTCCGTTCAGCCAGAATAACCCCCGGCTCCAGATTTTTAACTACCCCCACCCCCCACTTCTGACTGCCTCTGACTTCTGCCAAACAAAAAGCCAGCATATCATACGCAAATCGTACAATATACTGGCCATTCCGGTTATTCTCTTATCCGGCTTTCTGCGTGAGCCACTTTTCCACTGTCTCCATGCTGAAGCCAATCGCTCTTGCAATCTGCTCTATCGTCAGACCCTGCTCATAGAGGTTCTTCGCCGTCATCTGAGCCTGTTCTTCCCGACCCTCTGCATGACATTCTGCGCGGCCCTCTGCATAGCTTTCATCTCTCAGGTCTTCCATCACTTTACACATTTCGCTCACTCCCTTCGGATTTTCCTTCAGATACCGGGGCTTTTCGGCAAGGATCTCAAAATTCATATCATCGGCACTGGTGCAGTTGAAGTCGTGCATCAGCTTGCCAATGTCAGAGTCATCCCGATATTCACCGTTTACATACAGGACTAAACCGGAATGTCCTACTCCATCCGCAGATGCCGCCACACCGCAGGACGACATTACATGATATTCAAAATAAGATGTTCAGATACTTTTCTGCTTCTGTGCGGATAATCTGCAAATCATCTTCATATCCCATGACTTTGCAAATGTAAAAAGCTTCCCGATAGCGTTCGACACTCTCCTCCTTTTTTCCAAGAAAGAAGTCGCATTCAGCTTCGATTTCCAAACACGAGTGAAGCACCTGATAATGTCCATATTTTATACATGCTTCTTTTCCGTATCTTGCCACCTTTGCGCCTTCCTCATACTTTTGCGACAAATCCAACGATCTGGCAAAATTATACAAAACCAAGGGAAGCATCCTGTTTGAAGTAACCGTTTCCGGAAGATGCTTTCTTATATATTGAAGCAGTCGATAGAAAATATCGGCTGCTTTTTCATTGTCACCGCTCAAAGAATACGCATTTCCAATTTGATTGACCAGTTTCATTTCATCCAATGTAAAGAGAAAGTCTTCAATTTTGTCCAGTTGAAAATCCGGTATGGTCATCCGAATGGCTTGCAACAACATTTGAATCCGTTCGTCATTTGAATATCTTTTATCCAATCCTCCCAAAAGGACTTTCGATCGAAGAATAAACTGTTGTGTGATTTGATCATCCGGCTTTGCAATTTTCTCAAGCCGACTTATTTTGTCAAAGCCCTCCTCAACGCACTTTAGCGCATTACAGGAAACAATTTCCTTCTTGAGTGCTTCTATTTCCAGTTCTTCCGGTGTTACCAACGCATAATATCGGTCATCCGGCAGACCAAGGCGCTGCAGAATCGCATTGATTCGATTTCGGCTGGGGGTCTGTTTTCCGTTTTCAAATCTGGACAATGTAACGGATTCACAAATGCCTGCACAGACCTGCTCCTGTGTCAACCCGAGATCCAAACGCCGCTGGCGGATATACTCCCCCAATTTGTAATTCTGCATTTAGCAGCTCCCTCCAAACTTTAGTATTGCCATAATTGTAATATACTAGATTTTGTACATGTGTGCAAGCGTCTCTTATGAAAACCTGTCGTCCCATGTAATTTTTTATTACACCAGACGATATGGTCAATTGAAATCTTTTGTGATAAAATACAGAAACAGCAGATGAAATGCATTCTAAGCTCTTTGACATACGCATGGAGGAAACAATGATACACTATCTGAAAAAGCAATGGAGGCTCAGTACCCTCACCTGCTTGTTTGCCATCATCGCCTATGGTGCTCAGGCTCTGATTCAGCTTGCCTTGATGAAGATTTTTGATGCCGTGGTATTGCTGGATCTGCGGAGTACTATCTTTTGGACGGCAGTTGATCTGACCTGCTGGGGAGGCTATTTTCTTTTTACTGCTTTACAGGAGCATTGTCAGGCCAAAACAATTCGCGCTTTGAACAATACGGTGCGAGATGGGCTGTATCACTCCTTCCTGCGCAAGAGCCATACCGATTTTCATCAGTCCGACACCGGAGAATATCTCGCCCGGCTGACCAATGATATGAAGCAATTAGAACAGCTTACGTGGATTCCCTTCTTCGGCTGTGTAGGCAGAATTGCGCAGATCGTGTTCAGCATTTTGGGACTTGCCTTTTTGCATTGGTCGCTGGTTGTTTTTTCCGTGATCACAGCAGTTGTTCTTTGGCTTTCCCCAAAACTGTTCCAGAAGAAGCTGGAACTACTGGGGCAAAGCTGCGGTGTGCAGCAGACTGCCGCCATCAACCATTTGAAGGACCTTCTGACAGGCTTTGACGTACTCCAGTTTTTTGGCAGAGGAAATCTCTTTCTCCAGCAGGGAAATAGGATCAGCGATGACATTGAAAAGCCCAGTTGCCAGCTGAGCTATGGTAAATCTCGCATGGAGGCGTTGATTGGCTTTATCAACGTCGCACTTCAGCTCGGCTCGCTTGTGCTGATTGCTGTGCTGACCAGCATGGGACTTGTCACCACAGGCACACTTGCCGGTGGTGTCAATCTGATCGGAGGCGTGGCAAACGGCTTTAACAGTTTGGCCGGTTTGCGTCTCTCCCTCTCAGCCAGCAAGCCTTACTTTGGCAAGCTGCCAACGGTCGATACTGATTCCAAATCGGAAGAGGTTGCTCCTATGTCACCGCTGAAAGCCTCCATTACGGTAGATAGAGTTTCTTTCGGCTATGATGAGAAAAAGCCCATCCTGAAAGATGCCTCCTTCCGCTTTGAAAAGGGCAAAAAGTATGCCCTGACAGGCCCCTCCGGCTGCGGAAAATCCACTCTGCTCAAGCTGCTTTTGGGCTGGCTGCCGGACTACACCGGTACGATTTCGTTTGACGATGTGGACATTCACACCATTACACCCGCTCAGCTCCAGCAACAGATGAGTTACATTGAGCAGAATGTGTTCCTGTTCAATACTACGATTCGGGAGAACATCACACTGGGTGAAGATTTCTCGGAAGAGCAGCTGCATGCGGCCATTCAGGGCAGTGCCCTTGCCGCAGATTTGGCCGCCATGCCCGATGGCCTTGACACCGTTGTAGGTGAGAATGGCAGTAATCTTTCCGGCGGTCAGAAGCAGCGTGTCGCCATTGCCCGTGCCCTGATTCACAATCGCTCCATCCTGCTGGTAGACGAGGGCACCAGTGCGCTGGATCAGAAAAACGCCGACCTTGTGGAAAAGAGCCTGCTTACCAATCCCGACCTGACACTGATCCTCATCAGCCACCACCTGTCGGCAGCGCGCCGTGCGCAGTTCGACCGTGTGTATGAGCTGGCACCTGTAACACAATGATCGCCCTGTAATTTCCCCTCAAATCATAAATACGCCCTGCATGCCGACCAGTGCCGGTGTGTGGGGCCTTTTGCAGTGAAACCGAAACGCTCCACAAGGCTGCTCATATCCTGACCACCAAGGACAAGCCTGCCGATTGCACGGACGACCCCTTCCTTGTGGAGAAGATGTGTGCCGAGTTGGAGGGCCGATGCATAGTAGTTCAGCGTGGTTGAGGTCTGTGCATGTCCAAGCCGCCCGGAGACCGTTGTGATCGGTACATGTGCCGCAATCAGGATGCTGACATTCGAATGGCGGAGGCTGTGGAAGTGAATTGATGGGAGATCGTGTGCTTCCAGAAACTTCGGAAACCAGGACGAGATGATATCCGGGTCCATCGGCTCTCCATTCCATTTCGTGAATAGCATATCGTTATCCACCACTTTGCCATTTTCCAGTGTGACCTTGCGCACCCACACTGAGCCGATCCGGAACCTCTCTACTTTTTGGTATCGCCGGTACTCCTGCAGCAGTTCCACGCAATCCGCTCCTATGCGCAGGCATCTCTTGCCTCGTCTGGTTTTCGGTGCATTGAACACAAGGCATATCCCGGGGATGGACTGGACTGTCCGCTTGATGGAAAGCGTCCCCTTCTCAAAGTCAATGTCCGACCAGCGAAGGGCACAGATCTCACCCCGCCGGGCACCAAGCAGCAAGGCCAGCTGAGTGATCACGCTGTACTGCGGCGGTGCATCCAAGAGGGCATCCAACAGCTTTGGGATCTCTTCCTCGGTCAGCACCCGAACATCGATTTCCTCGGCTTTGGGGTGTTCTGCACGGGAGCACGGATTTTCGTTGATCAACCCCCACTGAACCCCTTTCTTAAAGATGCTGGAGAGCATGGCCTGGTATCGAATGACGCTGTTGTTGTTCAGCTTCCCGTCCTTTTTGGTATGCTCCACAAACGCCTTTGAGAAGGCCAGCCCCACTGCAGCGGACACCTTTTCCGCCGTCTTTCGGCTCACACTCTTACCCGCATAGACCATCCGCATGGTGTCCTGACCGATCCCGGCCTTTTTCGCCAGTTCACCCCGAGTTCCACGCGGGAGCAGGTTCAGAAGGGCTTTCGTGGCAGTGTAGGTACTGTCCCGGCGGACTCCCCTCTCCTCCAGATTGTTGTAGAACGCCATCACATGCGCCGGCTTGATCTTGGACACCTTGAGATGCCCGAGTCCGGCGCTGATCCGGCCACGCATCCTTCTATAATCGTAGAGCGTCTTGGCCTTCAGCTGCTTGTTGGCGTATTCCTCAAACCAGCGGTCGATCAGGTCATCCAGCAGCATGTCTGAGTCCAGCACGAGGCCGTTCGTGACCTGCTGCGAATCCTCTCTGACCGGCTCTCCCTGTGCGAAGAACTGGGCCAGCGTGTCCATGTTGACCAACCACTTTCGGCTTGAGATGGCCGTATAGCAGATCTTGCCCGTTCGGCAGAGCTTGCGGACATATTCGGGTGTCACGTTGAACCGTGCGGCGGCGTTTTTCACGCTGGCCATAGTGGGATAAGGGTTCAGAACAGTTTAGAGTCCCCTCAGCCCGCCAGATGCCCCCACGTCATTCATTTTTAATTAAATCCTCCGGCAGGTGCTCCGGTATGCGCACAAAGCCCCTTTGAAGCTGTCGCATTTCTGTCGCACTTTTCAAGCCCCGCCGGGCGGATATAACAAAAAGAAACCCACGATCCAAGCCGCATTTGAAACGGTGAATCGTGGGTTTTCCTTTGGTGCGCTCGAGGGAACTCGAATCCCTGGCTCTCTGATTAAAAGAATCCAAGGTGCATCATTCGTCAAATTCCAAAAGTTCGAAGAAGCGCTATTTTTATCGTATCATCGTAAAACACGCCTTTGCACACACCGCATTATTTGCATACAGTGTAATGCTTTGCAACCGTTATCCAGCTATTCAGGTGTGCAAAAAGCGTGCAAAAATGTGCAGACGGGCAAAACAAAGCCCAATGGACAAATCAACCACTGGTTTTATGGCAAGGTTTAGGACATCCGAACAGACACCGTTTGATATAGAAATGAGGTTCACCATGAACAAACTGCTTTCCTGCCGCCATTGAGAAAAAAATCCCCACAGCCACAAAAAGGACTGTGGGGATTGCTTTTATGGTGAAGGAGAAAGAGAATAACGTGTTAACCCTTGTCCGCGCCGGAGGTGATGCCCTCGACGTAGAACTTCTGCATGATGACAAACAGAATGGAGATGGGGATAGACACCAGCACACCGCCTGCACAGAAAAGCGCAAAGTAATTGTTGATCAGGGTCTTTTGCAGCATATTATACAGACCGATAGCCACTGTCCAGTCGGCAGAGACGCCCGAATTCAGGATCATTTTTGCCATCACGAAATCGGTCCATGGAACCATGAAAGAGCTGATGATGGTATAGACCAGGATCGGCTTGGACATGGGCAGAACGACCTGAAAGAACACACGGGCATCGGATGCGCCGTCCAGCTTGGCGGCTTCCCGCAGGGAGATGGGGATGGTATCAAAGAAGCCCTTGCAGATCAGATAGCCCAGACCGGACGAACCGGCATAGACCATGATAAGACCGGCATAGGAGTTGGTCAGATTCAGATATTTCAGGACGAAATAGACGGCGATCATTGCCAGCACGCCGGGGAACAGGTTGACGCTGACAGAAAGGTTCTGGATCAGCTTGCGCCCCTTGAAGCGGCAGCAGCTCAGCGCGTAGGCTACCATCAGCACAAAGCAGGTGGAGATAACGCAGTTGAAACAGGCCACCACAAGGGTGTTGGTAAACCAGCGCGGGAACTGCGCCACAGAGTCCGGGTGGAACAGAATGTTGACATAGTTGCGCAGTGTGTAACTGGCCGGGAAGAACTGTCGCACATTGATGCCCCGGTCTGTGGAGAAGGAAGTGACCAGAAGCCACAGAATGGGTACCAGCCAGATAGCTGACAGCAGGGCCAGCAGCAGATGCCGCAGGATGCTGCGGACTGTGCGGAGGATACGCCCGCGGCGCAGCTGCGCTGCGGTCTCTGCCCGGCGTGCCGGAGAAACAGTTGTCTGTGTCAAGAGAACGTCGCCTCCTTTTTATTGAGGAACCGGAAGCATACCAGCGTGAACACGGCACAGATGATGAACACCATAATGCCAATGACGGCGGCCATCTTGTAGTTGTACTGCTCCTGCGTCAGGCGGAACAGCCATGTGACCAGCAGGTCCACCTCTTTTGCGCTGGAGGAAGCCAGCGCCTGATCCTTGGTGATATAAACGTCCTGTGTGAGCAGGTAGATGACGTTAAAATTGTTGACGTTGCGCACAAAATCCGTTACCAGCGCCGGCCCCTGCACACTGAACAGATAGGGCAGCTTGATGTGGATGAAGCTCTGCCACGGCGAGGCACCGTCGATAGTGGAGGCTTCCAGCATATCGGTGGGAATGTTCATCAGCACACCGGTGGCAATGAGCATCTGGTAGGGCACGCCCACCCAGATGTTGATGAGGATGATCATGAACTTTGCCCAGTGCTGGTCGGTCAGGAAGGGAATGTGGTTCATGTTCTGCCCCAGCAGACCGATGGCCTTTAAAAAATCGGTCACGCCTGCATTGGCCATCATGGTGTTGAAGATGCCGGCGTCCGAGAAGAAGTTGCGCACCAGCAGCAGGGTGACGAACTGCGGCACCGCAATGGTGATGATGAACAATGTGCGCCAGAGCTTTTGGCACTTGGTCTTTTTATTGTTGATGAGCATGGCCAGAAATACGCCGCCGAAGAAGTTGGTGAAGGTGGCAAAGAAGGCCCACACCAACGTCCAGCTGAGCACCCGGCCAAAGGCGTAGCTGAAGGTCAGGCTCAGCGACTGCCCGCCAAACAGAGAAGCAAAGTTAGCCAGCCCCACCCATGTAAACAGGGCGGCGGGAGGCATATGCTGCTGATCGTAGTTGGTAAAGGCAACAGCGATCAAAATGAACAGCGGGATGATGGTGAACACCACCACACCCAGCACCGGAAGGGTGAGCAGGGTAACGTAGAACTTTTCGTTCAGGTACAAGGTGATATCCTGCCGGAAATTGTTGGGCTTTTTGCCAGCGGCCTTCTGCGCCTGTAACGCGTAATTGCTCTGCACCACCAGCATGGCAGCAGCGATCAGCGTTACAATGACCACCAGTGCGATCACGCTGAGCAGCAGGATGGCAAACGAGTTGTCGTAGTTGTTGACCTCGTTCTTTAAGGTAAGGGGGTTGAACTGCATCTCCATCTGCACCGTGCCCAACGTGCCGAACTTTTTCAGCGCAGGAATGCCGGAAGTACCCAGAAAATACAGTCCCAGCCCCTGCACCAGCGTTACCAGCAGTGCCTTGATAAGCTGGCCGTGGCCAATGTAGCCCAGACCCCAGACAAAGAGGGACAGCTTTGTAAAAATATCTCCGTGAACAAATGCGTGACCGAACTTCTGAAGGAAATTCGGCTCCCGGCCATCTGCCCGCAAGGGTGGTGTAAGGACCATTTCTGCCACAGAAGTCAACTCCTTTCTTGGTATACAGAGGGGGTTATAGCAAACAGGATGTTAGGTTGACGCCGATTTCTTGTATTGCGATAAAAAGCGGGCACACCGCATTCTGCTGCGTGCCCGCCGGGAAAAACCGGAACTTACTGTGCCACAGGTGCGGTGATGCCGGCCACAGCGTCATCCATCAGCTGCTGCGTGGTCTTGCCCTGCGTGTCGCCGGAGGCGAGGATCTCGCCCAGACTTGCGGCGGAGCTCCAGTAGTTTGCGCCTACCCGCTGCAGGGTAGCGTAGGAGCTCTGCTCAGCCAGTGCGGCAATGGCGGGTGCGGACTGCACAGCCTCGGTGGAGTTTGCGTTGATGTTAGAGGGGCCCAGCTTGCGGTCGTTGAAGCGCTTGATCTGGTTGTCCTCGTTGGTGATGAAGTCGGCCAGCATCATGGCAACGCCCACGTTGGCGCTGTGGGGGTTGACGCCCACCAGCTTGTAGCCGGAGAAGGAGCCCATCTGGACCTGCTCGCCGTTCAGGGTGTAGGTTGGCAGCTTGGTGGCGGCGTAGCCCTCGCCCCAAGCCTCCTCGGCGGTGCTGGCGTTCCATGTGCCGGAGATAGCGGCGCAGCAGCTGCCGTCCTTGATGGCGGAAACAATGTCGGCATCCGCACCGGACTTGAAGCCGGGGTTTACGGCGATATCCAGAATGGCCTGCGTTACGTCTGCGCCGGGAGCCTCGTTCCAGTTGCAGACGGTGTTGATACCGTCATCTGCCAGCGTAGCCACCAGACCGGCACCGGCGTAGAAGCTGTAAATGTACCATGCGTCGTTCACGCTCATCATAAACTTTTTGCCGGCAGCTGCAGCCTTTTCCAGCATGGTGTCCATGCTCTGCACGTCCTCGGCGCTCAGAACGCTTGCATCATAGTACAGGAAGTAGCCGTTGTCGGCGGTCATGGGGTAGGCGTAAAGCTTGTCGTTCATGGTGGCAGCACTCACAGAGCCAGGCAGGTTGCGGCTCTTCACGTCGTCCGGGTTCAGCAGAACCTCCTGCAGCGCACCGGCGTTCACCAGCTCGTTCAGCTGGTCATCGGCAAAGGCGAAAACGTCTGCGGCAGACTCCGGGTCGGCCAGAACAGTGTCCTTTGCGCTGGACTCGGACTGCACGCCGATTTCGATGGTCACGTTGCCCTTATCTGCATTCTGCTCGATGAAAGCATCTGCCATCTCGCGCAGCATGGTCTGATCCTCTTCTGCGCCCCACATGGTCAGCTTCACATCACCCCAGCTCTCCGCAGCAGAGGCAGCCGTACTGGAAGCGGCAGCAGAGGAAGCAGTGCCAGAGGAAGAACCGCCGCAGGCGGTCAGCACACCGGCAGCAGCCATCGTACCCATGGCTGCAAGGAAGTTACGGCGGGAAATCAGCTTTTTCATGATCCAGTTCTCCTTCGTTCTCAATCTGAAATCTTCGACTGCTCTTTGTTGCGCTTATAAGTTGCGCGCATCCAAGCAGCTGTTTTTCTGTACCCATAGGATACCGCATTCTTTTGCTCACGTCAATGGACGAAATTCACGGTATTGTTGAGTCGAAACTGGAAAAAGTGACGGTAAAATCAGGATACATGGGCAAAAGTGCGCAACTTTAGCGCAACCTTTGCCATGCAAAGAGCAAAAATGCCCGCTCCGGGAAAGGAGCAGGCACAAAAAGCGCGTTATTTGATGCTGTGGGAGCGTTCCCTCCACTTGGTAGAATCCCGCAGGATGACCTGATGGCCTTCCAGCTGCCGCATGACGATCTCTTTTCCGGCCAGCCGGTCCAGCAGCATCCGGCAGGCGGTCTTACCCAGCTGCTCTGCATCGTACTGTACCGCCGAGACTGAGGGCGTGATGCTGGCAAGCATGGAACTGTCGTACAGGCTGGCCACTCGCAGATCGTTGGGCACGAGGATATGCCGCGTCCGCAGCTCCCGCATGACCTCAAAGGCGATCTCATCATCGCCGCAAAGGATGCAATCTGCCTTCTGCTCCAGCGCAGCCTCCAGTGCATCGAGCGTCTGCCCGGCAGATTCCACACCGGAATGAACGAGCCGCTGGTCTACTGGCACACCAAATTCCGCGAATCCACGCAGATAACCGCGTATGCGGTCGGTGTTGACGGCGTAGATGGTACTGCCCACCAGCAGCGCGATCCGCTTGGCGCCCAGCTGCAAAAGGATGCGTGTCATCTCGCAGGCAGCCGCGACCTGATCGTTGTCTGCCTGCGGGATGGTCTTGTCCTCGCTGCGTCCGATGAGCACAAAAGGTGTCTTGTATTGCCGCAAAAGTTCGATGCAGGGATCATCCGCCATGGCGTAGGTCAGGATCACGCCGTCCACCTTGTGGTTGGCCAGCTGCCGCTGCAGCTGTGAATACTCGGTGTTGGAGGCGTAGCAAAGCATCAGGTCATAGCCGCGCTGGTCTGCCATGGTGCAGATGCCGCCCATGCACTTGCGCAAAAAGGGCAGATCCAGCGCAATAAACCGCTGCGGTACGACCATGGCAATATTGTTGGTGCGCAGTTTTTCGCCGCTCTGTGCAGAAATAGGCTCGGAGCGGGTACGCCCCATATAGGCGTACACCTTGGTGCGGGTCTCCTCGCTGATGCGTCCCTTTCCGGAAAGTGCACGCGATACCGTTGTTTTAGAAACGCCAAGCGCATCAGCCACCTGCTCGATCGTCATTTTTTCGGTTTCCTTTGCAGCCACAGGATATCCTCTCCTTTTCACAGAACTGCGCAACAATGCGCCACCCCAGCATACCGGGGTAAGCCCGCTTTGTCAAGTATGAAAGCAAACAAAAAGCGTTCTGCTTTTTCGGCAGAACGCTCAAAGGGGAAACTTTTACTTTTTACAGAACCTGCTCGCCGTTTTTCCAGACGGCCGTTCCGTAACGGTTCAGCGCAACACCGCCTACTTCAACCGGATGTTCATTGCAGTTCTGTACAAAGACGAACGTACCGCGCCGCGCGGCCAGAACGCCGTCCGGCAGTGCCTCCGGCCAGGCCGGGTTCAGGCCGACTTCCTTTACAGCGGCACGATAAAATGCGCGATAGAACGCTTCATCGAACCGGCTTGCCAGATAATAGGCACGGCCTTTTCCGTAAGGATGGACGGCGACCGCAGGGTGCCCCTCGTAGTAATCCTCTGCATAGATGCTCAGCGGTGTGGCAGGGTCTGTGTCGTTCAGACTTGCGACCTCGCATAGGACCGAAGCCTGCGTTTCCGGCAAAGTGGAATCGTCCATCGGGGTGCAGCGGCAGGTTTCGCCGTCATACATTCCGTCGATCTCAGTGCGGCGCAGGCCCAGCAGGTCGGTCAAGCCGTAGGGCGTGTCACCCAGACGGCACAAATCGCTTTCATTCACCACACCGGTCCAGTATGTAACCACGACCGTACCACCATTCCGGGCAAAATCACAGAGTTTTTGGGCAAAGGCATCGGTCAGCAGATAAACCATCGGAACAACGACCAAACCATAACCCGTCAGGTCGGATTCCTGATTCACGAACTCCACCGCAATGCCTTCCCGCGCAAGAGCATTGTAGTGCAGCTTCAGCTCGTCCCAGTAGCCCATCCCGGCATTTCGAGGGCCGCAGGAACCTTCCAATGCCCACTTGTTTTCCCAATCGTGGACGATCGCTGCCTGTTTTGTGCGGCAGACTGTTGCAATCTCTGAGAGCACTTCCAGCTTTTGGCCCACACCGACTGTCTCCCGGAAGGGGCGGGCATCCTCCCGCCCATCGTGGCCAATGACTGCACCGTGGAGCTTTTCTTCCGCACCCCGGCTGGCCCGCCACTGGAAGTAAAGCACACTGTCCGAACCATGTGCAACCGTCTGCAGAGCCGCAAGCTCCGCAATGCCGGGGCGCTTCTGTTTGGAGATCGGCTGCCAGTTGGTAAAGCTGGGGCTGGATTCCATCAGCAGGAAGGGCCTGCCCTTCATGGAGTAATACAGGTCGTGCATCAGGGCCGTATCCAACGCCGTTTCTTCCACCGTTTCGCTGGGCTTGTGCCATGTGGGGTAGTTGTCCCAGCTGGCCACGTCGATCTCCTTGGACATTTTGAAATAGTCGATGCCATCAAACCGGTACATCATATTCACGGTGAACTTTGCAACCGGTGCAAATTCTTTCACGGTATCACGCTCAAATTTCAAAAAATCAATATGCCGGTCACTGACAAAGCGCTTCCAGTCCAGCGCAAGACCCTGCACGGCATTTTCCCCCTGCGGGGCAGGGCTTTCGATTTGTTCCCAAGCGGTATAGTCGTGACTCCAGAACCGGGCGTTCCACGCCTTGTTCAAGGCTTCCAAAGAGTTGTACCGTGCCTTGAGCCAGCGGCGGAACGCAGCCTGACACAGCTCGCAATGGCAGTCGCCGCTCATCTCGTTGGAGATATGCCAGAGCAGGACAGCCGGGTCATTGCCGAACCGCTGTGCCAGCTTCTGGTCGATGATGCGGACTTTTTCCCGGTAGATCGGCGATGTATAGCAGTAATTCTGCCGCCGGTTGTACAGCTCCCGGACCCGGTCTGCCCGGACTCGGCGCACCTCGGGGTATTTGTGTGCCATCCAAGCAGGGCGGGCCGCACTGGGCGTTGCAAGGATCGTATAGATTCCATTGGCATACAGGTTATGGATGATGTCAGCCAGCCAATCCAGCTCAAATACCCCCTCCTGCGGTTCCAACGTGGACCATGAGAACACACCCAGCGTCACAGTATTAACGTGTGCCTTTTTCATCAGTTCGATGTCCTGCGCCAGAATATCGGGCCGGTCCAGCCACTGTTCCGGGTTGTAGTCTCCGCCATGAAGTAATCTGAGCTGCTGCATGATAGCGGCCTCCTTTGGTTGCGCAAATTGCGCAACATTTTTATCGGATAAAGTGACGTTCGATACAAAGTATAGCAAGAACCTCCGCAAGATGCAATGCAGCTATATGGAATTTCGTTGTAATAAGCTGAACGTTTGATGCGGCACAAGAAACCATCCATGGATGCTTTGGAAGATTCCACAACGTTCATGTGGGATTTATAGGCAGGTTGTCAAAATGCAGAAATACATTGATTGAACGGGAAAGCACTTGAACGCCATGCTATAAGTCCTACGATCACCGCTTTATCACAATAAAATTTGCAAAACCATCTTGACGCACCTTGTAAACCTTGACACTCTCTGTCACAAATTCCACTGAGCTTGTCGGGGCGAGGCCCGACAAGCTCTGCTCACGATGCACAGAATGCAGACAATGCAAAGAAAAACACGGCTTTCCCGCCGGTGTGCAAAAAGTGTGCAAAAGTGTGCAGAGCTCCAGAAAATGGAAAATCCCACGATGAATCTTACGATTCTTCGTGGGATTTTGGTGCGCTCGAGGGAACTCGAATCCCTGGCCCTCTGATTAAAAGAATGGCCGCTCTAGGATTCGGCTGTTTTTCGTCATTCATTTTTACATAGAATTATCGTTGTTTTTGTGCTTGGTCGCACATTCTTATTTCCGGGCTTTTTTAGTGAATAAGGCACAAATAAGGCACTTTCTAGAGGACACCCAACAATGAACAGAAAAAGAAGCAGCCCACAGACCCGGCGGAATTATCCCCGCCCCCTGTGGGCTGTATTTTTGTTTCCGAGTTATGCGTGGTTCTCTTCCCGAATCCGAGTGAATACATCCGTTAGCGCGTCCGCCGCTGCTGCATCCGCCGAACGGATGAACCCGGCGTAAATATCGGTGGTGGTGCTTGTCTTGGCGTGGCCCAGACGGCCAGAAACCGCCGTAACGGGAACGTGGGCGGCTATCAACAAGCTGGCGTTGGTATGCCGCAGACTGTGGAAGTGTACAAGCGGCAGGTCATGCGCGGCCAGAAAGCCCGGGAACCACGTTGTTACCGTCTTGGGGTCGATGGGTGCGCCGTTCCATTTGGTAAACAACAGGTCATTTTCCACAGTCTTACCCTCTATTTCCACCTTGCGCACCCACTCGGAACCGATTTTGAACCGTTCCGCCTTTTGGTGTTTGCGGTATTCCTGTAGGAGCTGCACACAGTCTGCGCCCATCTTGATGCACCGTCGGGAGCGTTTTGTTTTAGGCGAGGTGAACACCGTGCCTTTGCCCGGGATGTATTGCAAGGTACGTTCAATGGAAATTGTACCCGCGTCCAAATCTACATCAGACCAGCGCAGGCCGCAAATCTCGCCGCGCCGTGCGCCCGTAAACAAGGCAAGCTGTGTAATGACACTGAATTGTGTTGGCGCATCCTGCAAGGCTTGCAATAGCCGGGCAACGTCCAATTCTTCGAGGGCCTGCACGTCTATCTCTTCGGCTTTGGGTGCTTCTGCCCGCTTGCAAGGGTTTTCCGGCACAAGCCCCCACTGTACCGCCTTTGTGAATACGCTGGACAACATCCGGTGATAGTGCTGCACTGTGTTTCCGTTGAGCCTGCCGCCCTCTCTGGTGTGCTCTGTGAACGCTTTGGAAAGCGGAAGCCCAGCGGCCCGGGAAACCTTTTCCGCCGTGTTCTTGCTCACATTTGCGCCTCTGTGTACGTTCCGCATGGTATCTTCCCCAATGCCTGCCGCCTTTGCAATCTCGCCCCGCTTGCCGTGCGGCAGCAGTTCCAGCAGGGCAGGCGTTGCCGTATAGGTGCTATCTTCCCGTACGCCATGCTCCTCTAGGTTCGAGTAAAAGGCCATGAGGTGCGAGGGCTTGACTTGGCAGACCTTGAGCTGCCCCAGCCCGGCGGAGATACGCGGCACCAAACGCCGGTAGTTGTAAACCGTCTTGGGCTTGAGCTTCTTTTCTGCGTACTCGGTGAACCACCTCTCTATCAAATCATCCATCTTCATAGAGGCTTCAAGCGAAATGCCGTTGCGCACTTCCTGCTCGAATGCGTCCGCCTGCCGTTTCAGCTCTCTTTCCAGCTTCTTCCCAGTCATTCCCGGCGGAGGCGTATAGGTGCGGTTTACCAGAACCTGACGGCCCAGACGGTCATATCCATTGGAAACCCGGATGCAGTAGGAGCAGGAGCCGTCTTTCTTCACCCGCTTTGTTATCTTTGCCATGTGGTTACACTTTCTGTGGGACTGCGCCCACGCTGACAGCGGCAGAGAAGCCCCGCCGGGCGGCTTTAGCTGTTCTTGTGGTCTGTATCTTTGGGAGCATCCCCGGCGGCGTCCTGTGCATCCTGTGCGTTCTCTGGTGGATGTTTTTCCTCTCGCTGATATTTATAAATTTGAGTAAGTTCCTCAATTCTTTCTCTTGCAACACGCTGACCGTCTGCATTCAGTTCCTCATAGTAAACGACAATATCCCGCAAGTCGGGCGGCAAAAAACGGAACAACTGCAAAAGTGCGCTTCCGGATTCTTTTCCTATCTCGTCTACGGCGGTCCACATTTGATTTTCAAGGACAGAAAGTGCCTTTGCGGCCTTGCCGTTAGTTAATGCCGGGGTTATTTTTCCTGTTTCAAGCGATTTTTGCAGCTCCCCTTTCAGTGCTTTGGCTGTATCCTCTGCATCAAAAAGAGAACGCTGCACCGGGTCTGTGTCACCGTAAAGCAAATAACCGGGCGTAACCCCCAAGGCATCCGCGAGCTTTCTTAAAGTTTCAATTTTAGGATTCCGCAAATCATTTTCCCACTGGGCAATACCAGCCGCAGAAATCCCCAATTTATGTGCAAGTTCTGCCTGTGTCATGCCCGCACTCTTTCGAGCCTGCCTGATTCTTTCGCCGGTCGTCATTGCCAAACATCCCCCTTTTCTGAAATCAGTATAGCATAATTTTTAGCAGAAATAAAGCATAAGATAATGTTTTCGCCTTGACATACTCTTTTGCTAATGTTATATTGTTAGCATACGATAAAGAAAGGATAATGATACTATGAGAGTTGACCGTGTCAAACTGATTGCCGAAATGGCCCGGCAGAACATACATATTAAGGAATTAGCAGAAAAAGCACTCGTGTCCCGTGTGACTATTACAGCCATGCGCGGCGGCAAGAGCTGCAACGTCAACAGTGCAAGACGTGTCGCGCAGGCTTTAGGCGTTTCATTGGAAAGCCTGCTGGAAGATAGAAAGGAGAGTTGACACATGGGCGACACTATCCGTTATCCCAATATGGGAACAGTCAAAAAGGCTGCTGAAATTTACGGCCTGTCCCCGGTCTACATCCGCCGACTGTGCAAAGAGGGCAAAATCAGGTATGTAAATGCCGGGCATATGTGGCTCGTGAATCTGGACAGCCTAGCCCGGTACTTTGAGCAGGGCGACCCGGCCCCTGCGGAGCCCGGCCAGACCGCCCACGGAATCCGGCGGCAGTGGGGGTAGTTATGGATGGCACGAAAGCAAAGCGCGAGACCGCTTCCCCGCTGGATGTCCGCCGCTCCTGATTGCAGAGAGACACGGTTCGTTCAAATTGGCGATACGCTTTTACACAACGAACGATTCAAAGCCTTGAGCCCGGGCGCATTCAAACTATACGTTTGTTGTTCCATGGAAGCGGCCGGACGAATCAACTTTCAAATTCCCGCATCTAAAGCAGAAAAATACGGCATCCCGCGAAAATCATTTCAGCGTTACTTGCAAGAGCTGATAGACGCCGGATTTATCCAACTGAACAGAAGCGGTAAAACTACCCGCACCGCAAACGATTATTCATTCTGTTTTGATTGGTACAATCCCCCTTGAACAAAAGGAGCACCGTTATGAAGATTTTCGATATTCTCCCCGTGGGAGAAGAAAACGCTATCTCAGCAAAAGCTCTCAGTGCAAAACTCGGCCTATCTGTGCGCGAATGCCGCGCTAGAATATCAAAAGAACTGCAAGAGGGCTCGTTCTGTCTTTCTTCAACACATCGTCCCGGCGGATATTTCCGACCATCTCCCGGCGAAAAAGGGCGTCAAGAACTTTTGCGCTTTTACCGTCGAGAACTTTCGCGCAGCCGTTCGAGTGCTCGAAAACTGAAAACAGTCCGCACAGCTCTTGAGGAATGCGAGGGACAAGAAACCGCATTCGATATAGACACCCTTGAGTGACCTCTTTATCTTCTTATTTATTTTTGTCAATGGATGGCTATATATAGTATATCTGGGTCAAAATGACCCAGTGTGCAAAAATGTCAAATAACGTATTATCGTCATCACACTGGGCCAATTTGACGCAGTGCGACCGTAGAAAATGGCTTTGCACTGGGCCAAAATGACACACATACAGTGCTTGTACTGGGTCAATTTGACCCAGCCAAAATTTGAAAAAAGCGGTTATACAAAAGTAGGACAAGAGTATACAACTGTTTCATATCAGAAAGGGAACGACAATGGCTGACAGCAAGAAGAATGTGTTTTTTATTGGCGGCTATTCCTACACTGTTGACAAGTCAACGCCTCTGTGTAGGCGTGAGGATTTTTTCCACAGCGCAACTCTATATCAAAGCCCGAATGGTAGGTTTTTCGTAGTAGAAAATGATGCTGCGGACACGATTACTGTAAAAGTCCTTTCAAAGTCTGATGCGAAAACTTTCATGGATGAACACCCCGCCGGGATTTTCACTGAAAACTATATCCGTATCTTTGGGCAGCCAAAACAAGGATAGTCCATCGTATACCAAGAGTGTACCAAAAGTACACCGATTTCGGCAGACAGAAAGGGATTGTTACCTTGACACCAAACACTGTGGACGCACTTACCAATGAAGAACAGGTGAAAAAGATTCAGGCTCTCGAGCGTGGGGCGGCAGAATCAACGCGACTTATAGAAAATCTGTGGGTCCAGAACTGTGGGCTTGTAAAAACAATCGTCCACAATGTAACAGGGCTGAACGCAGGCGAGCCCGGGTTTGATGATATGGAACAGCAGTCTTTTTTCGGCTTTCATGCGGCTATTTATACATACGACCCGGCGGCAGACATAAAATTTTCAACATATGTTGCAAAACGCATAAAGTGGGAGATATGCCGGTACTATGAGCGCAACGGCTATACAATTCGCGTCCCGGCCTTTATGAAGCGTCGTTTTCGTGAATGCCTGAAAAAGCAGCAGCAACTAGAAAACACACTCAGCCGGAAAGTGAGTATAGAAGCCGCGCTCCGTGAGTTGGGACTGTCCGATTCTATTATAGCCGGGACTATGGCAGCCTTTCACCGTATGAAAACAACTAGCATTGAAGCTGGAATAGAGTGCAGTGGCGAAGATTCAGACGCTTCTTTGTTGGATTTCTTGAGCAGTGATACCGATATGGAAAATACTGTAATATCTCAAGAATGGCACAAAGAGCTACACCGGATTTTGTTTGAAGCCCTCGCCGATATTCCCGGCGAACAGTGTTCTCTTATCGTACGGCATTACTTTAACGGTCGAACCTTTCGACAGTTGGCAGAAGAATACCATACTACCCCTCAAACATTGTACAACTGGAAAGAGGCTGCTTTTCGCTCTATTCGCACCGGAAAATACGGAAAGGCTCTTGCGGAGTTTTCTTCCAGCGAGAGCGGGAAAAGGCGGGCAGATTCTCTTATAAAACAAGACCTGAATGCCTTAAAACGGCTTGAATTGTCGAATAAGGAAAAGGAGCTCTTAGCATTATGACGTCTTACGAAATGCGCAAGGAATGGTTTACAGAGGTTCTTGAAAACTACCATACTATACCGGCTGTCGATTGGAAACGGCTGTTTATTGACCGCATTCTTGAAACAAGCCGAAACATTGCCCACAATGAGCAGGAAAAACGGTATCACAATTTAATCATCTTGCGGTATATCGCCGCTGAAAGGCTATCTACGCAGAAAATCTGTAAAATGCTTCACATAAATCGGGACCGCCCCAATTATGATGCCATTACCGCACACGCAATCGATAGGTTGCTAGTGCTGGCATTTGGAACGGACGGTATAAACTGGAATGATACGAGCACCTGAACATAAAAACGCCGACCGTTTTAGGCGGCCGACGTATTAAAAGCCGGGAATGGTGAAAATTCACTCCCGGCTTTTTGTTATAAGCATTCGGCCTTTTGTCCGGCCTCAAATGCGGATTTTTCCCTAAGATATGCCACATGACCCGCTGCACGGTCGATAGCATCCCTTAATTCGCTGTTATCAATCCGCTTGAGCAATGCCGATAGAGCATCTTCTGCCTTTGCAATGTCGGGCATCTCTTGTCGGCTCTCGACATAATCATCATAAGTACGCATTTTATATCACCTTTCAAAATATCCCCGGCGGGCTTTCTCTGCGCCGCCGGGTCAGCGGTTCAATTCAGGCGTTCAGGGGCTTCACTTGAGATGCCCCAAAGAATGATGCGCGGTAAGTCTGGCTGTCCCCCTTGCTGCTGTGGATGAGAACCACTTGAAACAGAGCCTTTGCACCGTGCAGGACTTCAAACCCGGCGGTTTTCCATCCTGTCCATGTGTTCACCTGATCGGCCACGCCTGCGGTCTGCTGGGCTTTCTCAATGCGCTGGGCATTGACCGGGGCGGCCTTTGCGCTGTTCCATGCCCTGTGCAGGGCTTCAGCAAAGCTGCCCACGCCCTTGCGGTACAGCTTCCATGCCTTGTGCATGATTTCAGAAAGATTGTACTTCATATGATGACCTCACTTTACATTGCGGGCCAGCCCTGCTATACTGGGCTTGACCCTGTTGTTGGGTTTGGCTCGGTGTTGTAGTTGGTAGCTCTCACCGGGTCATTTTTCATATACAGCGGCGGGAGTGGGTTACTGTCTTAGCTGGCGTTCTGCTCTTGCGCTCCCGGTACATCCTTCGCCCCTTGCCTTCCGGTCGTGCTCCCTTGCTGTGATTCTATTATAGTACTGTTTACCGTACAAGTCTATTGACAGATTTGACAAGGTTTACAGTGTATTTCTGTGTATATTTGTACTGTTAACCGTTCTGATTTTGTGATATACTGTTTACAGAACAGGAGTGAAAGAAATGGTTACTGAGGCAAGAAAAAGAGCCAATGCCAAATGGGACAAAGAAAACATGGTCGTTCTGGCCTGCAAGGTCAAGCGGGAGACGGCGGAGCAGTTCAAGGCCGCTTGTGCTGCACAGGGGACAACGTCCAATGCGGTTTTGCAGCAGGCCGTGAAAACCTTTTTAGACGAACACCCCGCGCCGGAACAGCCCCACGCCGCCCGGAATGCCCCGGACGATGATACAGAAGCCCGGCGGGCCGCCCTGCTGGAAAGCATCAAAGGGCTGTAAGGCTGGGAAAGGATGTTGAACAATGCCAGACCACGCCAAACAGGTAGGTATACTGTGCCAGCGTGTTATTGACCTGCTGGGGCTGTCCATGACAGAGGGGCAGAGTATCTTACTCGGTGAATCCAATGTAGCCCACATGGTCAGCCGCCACCCGGCGGATTTTGCCCTTTATGGGGAGTATATCCCGCTGATTCTGGCCGCGCCGGACTATGTGGCCCTGAATGCAAAGGACGGCTCCATTGAGTATGTCAAGGAAGTGCAGGTTAACAGCGTCTTTGTCAAGGTCGCTGTCCGGGTCTCCGCGCGGGGTCAGCTCTTTGCCCGGTCGGTCTACCGCCTGAACACAAACCGCGTTCTAAACTTCATTGAAAAAGGCACATTAAAGCAATACTAAACGAACCAACACGAATTGACATTTTCTCGTGTTCTGGTATAATAGAATTGCAAAGAGAACCAGAGGACGGAACAGGCAGCCGTCACCCATCGTTAGGAGATGCGGGAAGCGTCACCCCGCCTGATTCTCGAACAGAAAGAGGCCGTTGCAGAGATGCAGCGGCCTTTTGCTTTTAGAATATTTCCGCACCGGAAATGCGCTGGTTTGGTGTCATTATGGGTTTTTTGTACCTTTTCCGGGTCGGAAATCGCTCAAATGGCTGTTTTCTACGGAAGATATTCAAGTTTTAGCGACATTCTTGTTCATTTCCAAGATGACAAGATTTCACCGAATGTTCAATCTTGCGAAAAGCTGCTCCATCTGTCCATATTCCGCCGGGAAAGCCCGGTGCAAGATACGGCATCCCATGGCACAGGGCGGCACTCCATGGCACCAGATGCAAAGAGATTCCACGCTGTTCCGAATAACCGAACAGATTCCCGATCATCAATGCTGCATCCCGCTGCACCGCAGCCCACATTCAGCCCTCTTGCAAAATGGCCCGCCTCATGGTTTAATGCAGGCACACAGAGAACGGCACAAACCGACCAGCAGGAAAAGAGGTGCATTGCTTGAACAATACAATCCGCTATCCGAACATGGGAACCGTCAAAAGAGCCGCTGAAATCTATGGGCTGTCACCATCCTATATCCGGCGGCTCTGTAAGACAGGCAAAATCAGGTATGTAAATGCCGGGCATATGTGGCTTGTCAATCTGGACAGCCTAGCCCGGTACTTTGAGCAGGGCGACCCGGTCCCGGCGGAGCCCGGCCAGACCGCCCACGGAATCCGACAAATCGGATGACGAACACACCCGGGAGCACACCGAGAACATACACCTCGCCCGGCGGCGAGGTGTAACACACTAGACTTTCGCGGAAAGTCGTGTGCTCTTGCAGAGGGCCTAGAGCTTGCAAGCAGTGCAGCTGTTTATACAAACGCTGCTCTTGCAAGCAATGGCCCTGTACATACACGGCCCCTTGCGTTGCAAGGACTTGTTGGGAAGAATCCCAAACCCACATAGCTGCCACGCTCTAGCAGCACCACACCCCGCCTCAGTCCCGGCGGACACCATCCAACACACACAGCAGCCGCACCCAGACCGCCCGCAAATCTCGCAGCCTGAACCGCCCCGCCCACGCCGCCGGGCATCAGAAGCAAGGCACAGCGTAAGGCACACGGCAAGGCATTTTTTCAAGAGTAAGGCACAAATAAGGCACATTTTGACTGTTTCGCACCCCTTGCAAAACAGAAAAGCCCACGATTTGTACCGCGTTTTCAACGGTCAATCGTGGGTTTTTCTTTGGTGCGCTCGAGGGAACTCGAATCCCTGGCCCTCTGATTAAAAGTCAGATGCTCTACCGGCTGAGCTACGAGCGCATACATTATAAAGCGCAGTATAACACGATACTGCCGAATAATATTACCATACTCCCGGGCAAAAAGCAAGCTTTCTGCACAAAAAACTTTCCCAAAGCTGTCATCGGGCAGATTTTACCACGAACTGCCCCTTTACAAACCGGGCAAGAACCAGTACAATCAAAGCAGTTCATTACAAAACTGCAACCGACCTGCCGGGCGCACTTCCGCGCCGGGCAAGCCGATCCGATAGGAGGGCTTTTTCCATGAAAATTTCTCGACGGTCCGTACTTCGCTATTCCGGGCTGACGGCGGCGCTGCTGGCGCTCACCGGCTGCTCTGCAAGCCCCGGCAGTGCCATTCTGGGCGGTGACCTGCCCGACTGGATGAAGAGCCTGTTCTGCGGCTCGGCGGCATCCTCTTCCGCTTCTTCTGAGGCCGCTGCATCCTCTGCGGCCTCAGCCGGTGAGGTCGCAGCCGGTGAGGCAGCCGCCTCCTCGGCAGCGTCCAGCGAAGCCGCAAGCTCTGCGTTCAACCTTCTGCCTGCCTACGACGCTGACCCTCTGACCGGCGAAGCCCGCAAGAGCACCGGCCGGATGGTGGGTGTGATGGTCAACAACATCGCCAACTCCGAAAAGCAGAACGCCCGCCCCCAGCGCGGCATCGGCTCGGCAGACCTGCTCATCGAGAGCAAGGTGGAGGGCGGCATCACCCGCCTGTGTGCCGTGTTCCGGGATGCAGACACCATCCCGGAGGTCGGGCCGCTGCGCTCCGGCCGCGACCAGTTCCTGCAGCTGCTCATGCCCCATCAGGCCCTCTATTACCACGATGGCGAGAGCATTTTCTGCACCCAGTTCATCAATGTATACGATTACTCCGGCCTGAACATCGGCGGCAAGAGCTACTTCAACACACCGGTCCACCCCCACGTTGCCCACCGTGACAACCGCGGCCGCAATGTAGCCTATGAACACACCGAGTTCACCTCCGGCAAGGAGATCAAACAGGCAGCCGGTAATGCCGGCATCGGCCTGACCTACGCCAACGAAACGCCTTTCTTCCACTTTGCCGACTACCGCACCGCGGCCTCCAATGACCTTCCCGGTGCCCCTGCGGCCAAAACCATCAGCATTACCCACTCCGAGAGCTACAGGACCCGCCTGACCTACAACAGCTGGGGCCGCAGCTACAAGCTGGAAATGTACAACCGCTCCAAAAAAGCCTCTGAGAACACGGTGGACGAGCTGACCGGCAAGCAGCTGACCTTTGACAACGTGGTGGTCTGCTTTGCCGATATCGCCGCCTATGCGGGCGATTCTCACGATGTCCAGTCGGTCAACTATGTGGCCGGTGGGCAGGCGTACCTCTTCACACGGGGCGGCGTGCAGGTGGGCCGCTGGGAGAAGCCGCATCCCACCCATCCGCTCAAGCTCTACACCGAAACCGGCGAGGAGATGACCCTGAACCGGGGCAAGACCTATCTGGCACTGGTGGACAATGATGAGTGGAGCAATTTCAGCTACTAAATCACCCGCCCTCCGGGGCAGAAGAGGGAAACCGATGAAACGCTTTTGGATGCGCGCTTTGCTCTGTTTTGCGCTCAGCGCCGCACTGCTGACAGGCTGTGCGCTCAGCCCCAGTTCCCAGCCCGCTGAAAGTCCCACTGACCCGCTCACTGGGCAGGAACTTGTCTGGCCGGGCCAGCGGCCCGTCGCCATCACCATTGACAACGCGGCCGCCAGCACCACCCAGTGGGGGCTTTCCACAGCCTCGCTGGTGCTGGAAGCCCTGACCGCACAGCAGCAGGCCACCCGGCTCTGCCTGGTCTACCCTGCCGTGGGGGCCGTGCCGCAGGTCGGGCCTGTCTCTGCCGGGCAGGACCTTTACTGGCGGCTGCTGGTGGGCCAGCAGGTACTGCCGGTACAGCGGGGCGGCGGACAGTTTGACCAAAACTACCTTGATTACTACTCTCTGCGCGCGGTAGACGCACTGGAGGTGGGCACCAATGCCTTTTCCTGTGAGACCAATTGGCAGAATGTCCCGCTGTGGCATACCAGCGGTGCAGCACTTTCGGGCGTGCTGGGCAGCCTGAACATCTCCCCGGCCCTGACAGAATCCCGCGTCACGGACACCTCTTCCAGCAGCTCCGACAGCGAGAGCGGAACCCTCCTCTCCGTGCCCAATCTGCTGCCCATGCAGGAAAGCGGCAAACTGCCCGATGCAGATGCTTCGGACGCCATGAGTGTCCGGGTCCAGTTTGATGCGCAGAACGTCACCGGCTTCTCCTACGATGCCGACAGCAAGACCTACCGGATGCTCCACGCAGACGGCACACCGCAGCTGGATGCCAACAACGGCCAGCAGGCAGATTTCGACAACCTGCTCATCCTGTTCAGTGCCTCCACCCTGCGTGACGATGGTGTAACGCTGGATTACGACCTGACCATGGGCGGCGGTGTCTGGCTCAACGAGGGCCACCTGTGGAACATCACCTGGACGCAGGGCAGCGAGACCACCTTCTTCCTGTATGATTCCAACGGCCGCCCCCTGACCCTGACGGCAGGCCGCAGCTATCTGGCGCTGGTGTCCAGCCTGACCGGGCAGGAGCTTACCGTGCAGAATTCCACCGGGGAAAACCTGTTATAAACAAAAGAGACGGTCCTGCAAACCGTCTCTTTTTATGCTTTCTTACAGATCGACCACGCTGCCCACTTCGGCAAGGGTGGCAGGCACCGCACCCAGATGAACTTCATCGGCATCCCGACGCACCACAAAATGGACGGTCTGGCCTGCGGCAAAGTCAGGCTGATAGATCAGCTCAAGCATCTGCCAGTCCGCAGGGGTCTCGCAGAAGCAGTGGAGCATCGCCCCGCGCCCTGCGGAAAGATTCAGGGTAAAGGCAGAAGCATCTGCCGCATTCTCACCGTAAAGGGGAGCCGCAAAGCTGCCCACCCGCACCTGTCTGCCGTCACACAGGGCAGTCAGGCCAGTGCCCAGGCTGTACAGGGCATTCCTGCTGTCCAGCCCGCGGCTCTGCAGGTAGCTGGCACCCACAGCCAGCGGCCGGGCCGAGAGGTTCTCCACCGACAGATAGACCAGCGTGCTGTCCAGCTCCGGGGCCGGTGCATAGCCCAGCAGCTCCACTGCCGCCTTGCCGTCCAGCAGAGCAGGTTCGCCCTCATAGCAGGGGGCCAGAGCCGCGCCCGAAACACCTGTGAGCAGAGCTGCAGCCAGACTGACTGCACCGGAACCGGCATATTTCAGGAACGAGCGGCGGGACAGGGATTGTGACATCGGGGATTCCTCCTAACGGGAAAATAAGTTCTCTTTATACAATAGTAAATTCCTGGCTTTCTGTCAAGAGATTTGCCCGGAATTTTACCTGTTCTTCCGCGTTTTTACGTGTTTTGGATATTTTCAGAGCGGCGCGGCAAAGATTCTTACTCAAACGCCTCGTTTTCCTCGGCTTCTGCCTGCCCGCGCAGGGTATCGGCGTAGCCAAAGGGGACGATGTCGATGGCCTCCACCAGACGGTCGCGCATCCAGAGCTGCACGTCGGTCTGGACAGTATAGCCGCAGCCGGGGTCGGCCATCCACTGTTCCGGGTGGCGGGAGGGCAGCGCGCGCTGGCTCAGCATACTCATGATCACGCCGCCATGGGTCACGCAGGCAGCCTCGGTCACATCCATCCGGATCATATACTCAAACAGCTTGAGCAGGGTCTCGGCGCAGCGGGCATGGAACTGCTCGGTGGGCTCTGCTCCCTCGGGCACAAAGCCGGAGCCGGGGGTGATCCACTTCTTGAAATCCTCTTCCTTGACCAGATCCTTCACGGGCCGGTTCTCAAACACGCCGAAGCCTGCTTCCCGCAGGTCGTGCACCGTGAACTGGTGGCCTGCATTGGGGAACAGAATGTTCGCTGTCTCCACAGCGCGCACCAGCGGGGAGGAGAACACCGTGTCCACCTGCGGATACTCGAACCGCTCCTTCAGCTCCTTCAGCTGGGCGCGTCCCTCATCACACAGGGGGATGTCCGTACCGCTGCCGATGTACAGGCCCTGCAGATTACCGGCCGTCATGCCGTGGCGGATGAGATGAAGTTTGAACGTTTTCATGGAAAAACACCTCTATCTGGCAAAGAGTTCCTCTTTGCTGTAAAATTTCGCACCGGCAGTGGGCAACCTGCCCGGGCCGTGCGCCACAAAATATGCGTTGATTGTCTTTAGTTTAGCATAGATATGGTATCCGGGGCAAGCCTTTTGACAAAAATGACGAAAAATGACGAGAATTTCCGTTACTTTTCTTGCTTTACTTTTGGTTTTCCACTGTGTATAATCAACATGTTGTAAACCAAAACTCAAAGAAGTTCAATTTCCACTACTGAGGAGTCCAAAATCATGGAATTCAACCGTATCATCAAGCTGCTGCGCAAGGAGCGCGGCATCACCCAGAAGCAGGCCGCGGAGGACCTTGGGGTGTCCCAGGCACTGCTCTCCCACTACGAAAAGGGCATCCGCGAGTGCGGTCTGGACTTTGTTGTCCGGGTAGCGGATTACTATAATGTGTCCTGCGATTACCTGCTGGGCCGCTCGGCTGAGCGCAACGGCATGATGCTGAACGCCGATGACCTGCCCAACCCCGATAAGATGAAGGACAACGTCTACCACGGCAGCGTTCTGCCCACCATGAACAAAAAGCTGATCTCCAACAGCCTGAACGTGCTGTATGCCAAGATCGCCGAGTGCCACAGCAAGGCCCTGACCACCGAGGTCAGCACCTACCTGATGATGGCCGTGGCCAAGATGTTCCGCCTGCTCTACTCCGCCGAACCCCACAACGCCCAGAGCCTGTTCAGCGTGGAGGCCCGCCGCTGGCCCGGCTACTCCGATGCCGTGATGCGGATGAGCGAGAGCAATGTGGAGGACCTGCTGGCCGGTGAGGACCTGAACGGTGCCGAGGGCGTGAAAGACCCCTCCTGCCTTGCCATGACCACCGAGAGCCTGACCCGGGAATACCCGCTGTACACCCCCAGCCTGCTGAATCTGGTCAAGACCAGCGAGACCCATGTGCGCGGCCTGGACCCCAACCAGTGAGCTTCTGTGTGAAACTCCTGTTAATTCTGTGCCCAGGGCCTTGCAATTTCCGGTAAAAAATGCTATAAACGAATCAGCGAAGAAAAAGATTTCTGCCATTGATTAAGGAGGCAAGCTTTATGTCGAACAAGATTTCCCGCCGCACCTTCCTCAAGGTCACCGGTGCTTCTGCCGCTGCTCTGGGCGCTGCTGCTGTGCTGGGCGGCTGCCAGGCCGGCGATAACTCTTCCATCGAGGTCAAGGTCGGCGATAAGATCAGCAACTGGAACAATCTGGCGGTCCAGCTGACCAGCGTCTTTACTCTGGCAAGTGCACCCGATGCCGAGGGCTATGAGTACATTGCTATGCTGATCACCTCTGCAAACCGTTCCAGCCGCGACACCTTTGCCATCGGCGCACAGAACATTCAGGAGATCGGCGAGGCCTATCCTCTGGATACCCCGGAGCAGGTCGCAGCCAACACTGCCGGTTACTTCCACGCTCTGTCCGCTTCCACCACCGACTTCTCCTTCACCTGCGACGGTCAGGCAACCGAGGGCGGCGCTTATGTCCAGCTGTACGACAGCACCACCGAGAGCTTTACCACGGCCTCTGCCATTCCCCCGCAGGGTGCAGGCTACATTGAGCTGGTCTGCATGGTGCCCACTACCTGGCAGCAGATCGGTGTGACCTACACCCCGACCTTTGTTTCCGGCAAGACCCTGAACTTTACCATCAACGCCTCTGACCTGACCAAAGCCTGATCAAGCAGGACGAAATTTCGTATGATTTGCACGGCGACGGTGGGAAAATTTCACAAAATATTTGTGAAAACCATTGACATTCGCCCCCGTTTCGCCTATTGTATAGGCAGAGCCTTTTGGCATTTTCGTGCGCTTTGCACATTATAAGGAGGAACGATTATGTCGTTAGCATTTTCTCGCCGCTCTTTCCTGAAATACTCCGCTGTTGCAGCTGTGGCCGTTGCGGGTGCCGGCCTCTTCTCCGGCTGTGATCAGACCGATACCAAGAACCTGTACTGCGAAGGTGCCGGTTCCATCACTGTTCTGCAGATCAATGCCGTTCTTGGCACCTACGATGACAATGCCAAGAAGTACAAGGATATTGATTTGTCCGGTACTACGATTGACTTCCCCTTCCAGGTCACTGTTGGCCGTACTAACAATCTGGGCATTGATCCCTATAACTTCAAGGTTACCGTTACCAGTGGCAAAACCGTAACCAAGTATAGCTACCCCAATGTTACTCTGAAGGGTCTGTCTGATCCCAACTTGGAGAACAGCGCAACTGCCAGCGGTACGGTATCTGTTACTCTGCCTTCTGCATTGAAGGATGGCGACAAGCTTGTTCTGACATATGTGCCTGACAAGACATATGCTGAGTATTCCATGAACTGGACCTTCACGAAAAAGGCTGCTGAAACTACCACTGCTACCAAGTAACTTATCCAACGTACATCCCAAGCCGTCCGGGAAAGCCGGGCGGCTTTTTTGCGCTGTCGCATTGGCAAAGTATCTCAATTTTTCTTTAAATTTTCAGCAATTCTGTATCTTGTGCACACCCGCATTTTCTGATACCATAGGTTCATGGAAAAGAAGGGGAGCGCAGCGGCAGGGGCCGCCGCGCTGTTTGTGTTTCCGCCTGAAAAAGGCCAATGGGCCGTAGTTTGACAGAACAGGAGTGTTGCAGTTATGATCAACATGGTAAAGCTTCCCACCAACAAGAGCAATCTGTTCCTGCGTGTGGCAAAGGGCCATTTCGCAACCAGCCACAGCCACATCAATTACTACATCGATGTCACCACCCAGAAATCCCGCCTTTCCGAGGCAAAGGCCGTGGCAAAAGAGCTGGTGGCTGCCTACCAGCACAACACCATCGTGGATACCGTTCTCTGCCTGGACGGCACGCAGGTCATCGGCACCTGCCTTGCCAACGAGCTGACCAAGGACGGCTTTGCCAACATGAACGCCCACCAGACCATCTATGTCATCACCCCGGAGTACACCACCGGCAGCCAGATCATCCTGCGCGACAATCTGGCCCCCATGGTCAAGGGCAAGCATGTGCTGATCCTGGCTGCTTCCATCACCACCGGCTACACCGTGCAGGCTGCGATCGAGGCGATCAACTACTACGGCGGCACCGTGGCAGGCCTGAGCGCCATCTTCGCCACCGCCACCGAGTGCCTGGGCATCCCGGTCACCTCTATTTTTGACCCCTCCAACCTGCCCGATTACGCCAGCTTCGATTCCCGCGAGTGCCCCATGTGCAAGGCGGGCCAGCATATCGATGCACTGGTCAACAGCTTCGGCTATTCGGCACTGTAAGTCTCCTTGCCCGATCGTTTCATCCACTTCCCGCAGACACAAAGACCCGGCTGTCATCGGCAGCCGGGTCTTTTCCTTATTCTGCTTTTTTCGGGAACACAAACGGGTCGTGCAGGTAGACCAGCACGAGGTACGCCGCCATAAAGCACCAGATGATGGGCTCACAGAGGATGACGGCATTATAGGCAAACTTCGGGATGAAGAAGAGCACGAATACCACCTTGCCCACCAGCTCGATGACACTGGAGAAGAGGGGCAGGACCTTCTGCCCCAGGCTCTGCAGAGCGTAGCGGGTGGCCAGCAGAACACCCAGCACCGAGTAGAAGGGCGCGTTCCAGAGCAGATACCGTGCGCCGTTTTCCAGCACCACAGGCTCGTTGGAGCCAGAGATGAGCCGCACCATCCACTCTGCGCCCAGCTGCATCAGAAAGATCGCCAGCACAGCCACCGCCACGCTGTACAGGGCGATCTCCTTCATGCCCTTGCGGACACGCTCCGGCTGGTTTGCGCCGCAGTTCTGGGAAACAAACGTGGAGCATGCCGATGCCATGGCCATGACCGGCATGCTGGTAAAGGAGAACAGCTTCCGGGCGGCGGTGTGACCGGCGATGACCAGCGTGCCCAGACCGTTGATGCCGTATTGCAGCACCACCGAGCCAGCCGAGACGATGCTGCTCATCAGGCCCATGGAGATGCTCTGGCTGAACAGCTCCCAGTAAAGGTGGCTGCCCACCCTGAAATGCTGTTTTTCCGGAAGCAGGATCTTCACTCTGAGGAAGATGTACAGGATGCAGAGCACCACCGAAACGCCCTGCGAGATGACCGTTGCCACAGCCGCCCCCTGCACCCCCATGCCCAGCCTTGCAATGAACAGGAGATCCAGCACCACATTCAGGCCCGAGGAGATGAGCAGGAACACCAGCGGCATCACGCTGTTGCCAATGGCGCGCAGCAGGCCCGCGCAGAGGTTATAGGCGAACATGACCAGCACGCCCAGATCAATGGTCAGGATGTAGCGGTACGCATCGTCCAGGATCTCCGCCGGGGTGTCCAGCATGAGCAGCAGCGGGTGCAGGCCCAGCACACCTGCCAGCGTAATGCAAAGGGAAGCCACCAGACCGATGACCAGTGAGCCTGCCACGGTCTTTTTGAGCAGATCGTGATCCTGCGCCCCGTAGGAGCGCGCTGCAACGATTGCAAGGCCGTTGCCGATACCGAGGCCAAAACCGACCAGAAGCTCGTAGATCGAGCCGCAGGAGCCAATGGCGGCAAGGGCGGTATCGCCCAGCACATTGCCCACGATCATGGTGTCCACGGTGTTATAGAGCTGCTGGAACAGGTTGGAGATGAAGATGGGCAGCATGAACAGCAGCAGGTTTTTGAAAATGGGCCCGTGCATCAGGTCCACATTCATGCTGAAGGGGGATTTTTTCGCAGTTTGGGTCATAAGGTTCCTCACAGTTTACGGAAAACAACCCTCCCCGGCATTGCGCAGCAAAAACGGAGAGGGTTGTGCTTTATTTTTCTTTTACAGCTCCTGGGTCTCAAAGCCGTGGCCGGTCAGCACCTCCACGCTGGTGAAGCCGGCTGCCTTGATGGCGGCGGCAGCTTCCTCAAAGCCGAAGGTCAGGCTGGAAACATCGTGGGAGTCGGAGGTGATGATGACCTTGCCACCCATCTTGTTCCACTCCTCCAGCATCCATGCACTGGGGTAGAAGTCCTTGCGGTAGCCGCGGTAAACGCCGCCGGTGTTCACTTCCAGCAGGCAGTTGTGCTCTTTGGCTGCGCTCAGGGCCTTGAGGGCAGCGGCCCGGTAGCGGGGAGCCTCTTCATCAAAGAACTCGCCCTCGCCGTTCAGCTTCTTGATGAGGTCGATGTGGGCCAGAATGTCCGGTCCCTTGGCGGCAACCTTCTCCACCTCTGCAAAGTAGGCCTCCACCGCGGCCAGCGGGTCACCGTCGAAATCATCAAAGATGCAGTCGTGCAGATCCTGCGGGCGGAAGTCGATCTCGTAGTACTTGCCAGTGTTCTTGCCGTACAGGTGATGGGCCGCACCGATCCAGTAATCGTAGTTCTCGGGCTTATCCTCGCTCAGGCTGTCCCACTCGATGCCGCAGAGGATGTCCACCTTGCCCTTATACTCTGCCTTGAGCTTTGCAATGGTGGCCTTGTACTGGGCGGTGCGGCTGGGGCTCATGCAGTACTCGCGGTCCCGCTGCGTATAGCTATGGCCGGAGAAGCCCAGGGTCGTCAGGCCCTGTGCACAGGCGGCACTGGCCATTTCCTGCAAGGTATTTCTGCCATCGCACATCGTCGAGTGGCAATGAACACTGGACTTCCTATAATCTGCCATAACTAAATCACTGCATCCTTTCCTGTTTGACCTTGTGGTCAATGACGTGTCGTTTTTCCAGCTCACGGGTGATCTCTTCCACCGTAATGCCTGCCTGCACCATCAGCACCAGCACATGGTATGCCAGGTCGCTGATCTCATAGATGGTCTCGGCCTTGTCTTCTTTTTCTCCCGCAATGATGACCTCGGTGCACTCCTCGCCCACCTTTTTCAGGATCTTCTCCTTGCCCTTCTCGAACAGGTAGGTGGTATAGCTGCCTTCCTGGGGATGATCCCTGCGGCCCTGGATGAGTTCGTAAAGCCCCTGCCAGCTGAACTGCTTGAGCTCCGGCGAGACATACACTTCGTTGAAGAAGCAGCTCTCGGCACCGGTATGGCAGGCAGGGCCATCCTTGACCACCTCCACCACCAGTGCGTCCTTGTCGCAGTCTGCAGTGATGGACACCACATGCTGGACATTGCCGCTGGTATCGCCCTTGCGCCAGATCTCCTGACGGCTCCGGCTCCAGAACACCGTACGCCCCTCGGCAATGGTCAGTGCCAGCGTCTCGGCGTTCATGTAGGCAAGGGTGAGCACCTCTTTGGTGTAGTGATCCTGCACGATGGCAGGAATGAGGCCCTTTTCATCAAATTTCAGTTCCATGGTCCATACTCCCTCCCCAAAGGGGATACTTACAGTTTATCCTAAAGTTGCCCGAAACGCAAGAGCTTACAGCCGCATTTCGACACCATTTTCATTCAGATAGGTTTTCAGGTCGTGGATGGTCAGCAGTTTCTGGTGGAAAATGCCCGCCGCAAGGCCCGCGTCGATGCCCTTGTGGTGGAACAGCTCAAGGAAATCTTCCTTTTTGCCCGCGCCGCCGCTGGCGATGATGGGCACATTCACCCGGGCAGCGACCGCGTCCAGCATCTCGAGATCGAAGCCGGTGCGGACACCATCGGTGTCAATGCTGTTCAGGCAGATCTCCCCCGCGCCATGCGCCACGCACCAGCTGATCCAGTCCAGCGCGTCCCGGCCGGTATCCTCGCGCCCGCCCTTGGCGAACACCCGGAACTGGCCGTTCACCCGCTTCACGTCCGCCGAGAGCACCACGCACTGATCGCCGTATTTCTGGGCCGCCGCCGGGATGAGGCCGGGGTCCCGCAGAGCGCCCGAGTTGACGCTGACCTTATCGGCACCGCATTTCAGCACCCGGTCAAAATCCTCCAGCGTGTTGATGCCGCCGCCTACGGTCAGCGGGATGAAGATCTCACTGGCCACCCGGGTCAGGATATCGGTGAACAGAGCACGTCCCTCAAAGCTGGCGGTGATATCGTAGAACACCAGCTCGTCGGCACCGGCAGCGTTGTACATCCGGGCCATCTCCACCGGGTCGGCCACATCCCGGATGCCCTCAAAGTTCGTGCCCTTGACCACCCGGCCATTCCGGACATCCAGACAGGGAATGATGCGTTTTGTGATCATTTTCGTTCCCCTCCGTTTCATTCTGCACCAGTTCTACACAACGTTTCAGATCCAGCGCCCCGGTATACAGGCTCTTGCCCAGGATCGCGGCAGCGGTGCCCATCTTTTTCAGTTCCAACAGCTCGGCTTCCGACGAGATGCCGCCGCTGGCCGTGAAGGCCACGCCCGGCACCTCTGCCGCCAGCTGGCGGTACAGCGCCAGATTCGTACCCTGCATGGCACCATCACAGGCAATGTCGGTGTAGATGATGGCCGTGCATCCGGCATCTGCCAGCCGCCTGCAGAAGTCCACGCCCTTTTCGGCGCTGACCTCCTTCCACCCATGGATGGCAACAAATCCATCTTTGGCATCCACCCCCACGGCGATCCGTTCGCCGTAGCGTTTCAGCATCCTGGCCGTGAAATCAAAATCCGTCACGGCCACACTGCCCAGGATGCAGCGATCCACGCCCAGAGAAAGGTATTTTTCAATGCGCTCCTCCGTGCGGATGCCGCCGCCCACCTCGATGTACAAGCCCCCCTGCTCTGCCAGCGCGGCAATGGATTCGTAGTTGGAAAGGGTGCCGTCCTTTGCGCCGTCCAGATCCACAACGTGGAGATACCTGGCCCCGGCCTCCACAAACTGCCGGGCCTGTGCGCAGGGGTCCTCCCCGTAAACGGTCATACGGTCATAATCTCCCTGCGTCAGACGGACAACTTTGCCGCCCCGCAAGTCAATGGCTGGGAATAGATTCATAGTTTCTCCTTTAGCGGCCTTACCCTCTCCGTCCTTGCTTCGCAAAGCCGTCAGGCCTTGACTGAGAGGGCGAGCCAGTTTACAATTCTGCAAACGCCTTCAATATCCGCAGCCCCGTCTCCCCGCTCTTTTCGGGGTGGAACTGGGTGCCGTACACCCTGCCCGCCCTGACCACGCCGGTCACGGGGATGGAGTAATCGCTGACAGCAAGTGTACTCCCGGTACAATTTTTGCCGTAGTAGCTGTGGACGTAATAGACATACTCGCCCTCACGGATGTATCGGAAAAGCGGGTCATCCCGTACGATGTGCAGGGCGTTCCAGCCGATCTGCGGCACCTTGAGGGTTTTGTCTTTCAGGTCAGGCTCCAGCGGGCAGACCTCGCCTTTGACAAAGCCCAGGCCCCCATGTTCGCCGTACTCATAGCTTTTTTCAAAGAGCAGCTGCATTCCCAGGCAGATGCCCAGCAGGGGCTTTTGCGCCACCTGCTCCCGGATGACCGGCACCAGACCGGTGGCCGAGAGCTTGTCCATGGCATCGCCAAAGGCCCCCACCCCCGGCAAAATGAGCCGGTCGGCCTTGCGGATGGTCTGTGCATCGGCGGTCACAACAGCCTCCAGCCCCAGATGCGTCAGGCTGGAGCGCAGGCTGAACAGGTTGCCCACGCCGTAATCGATGATCGCGATCATACCAGCAGTCCTTTCGTGGAGGGGATCTCGTCCCGGTGGGCGGCATCAATGGCGACTGCCGCAGCCAGCGCGTGGCCTGCACCCTTGAAGCAGGCTTCGAGAATGTGGTGGGTATTTTCCCCTGCAAATTGTACAAAGTGGAGCGTAGCGGGCACATTGCGGGCAAAGCCCAGCCAGAACTCCGAGGCGCATTCCACATCGAAATCGCCCACTTTTTCGGTCTTGCAGTGGACATCCCAGTTCAGGGTGCACCGGCCCGAAAGGTCTACCGCGCAGAGCACCAGCGCTTCATCCATGGGCAGGTAGAAGCTGCCATACCGCTGGATGCCCCGCATCTCGCCCAGCGCCCGGGCAAAGGCCTGCCCCAGTGCAATGCCGATATCCTCAGCCGTGTGGTGGTAATCCACCTCCACATCCCCGTGGCAGGTGAGCACCAGGTCAAACCGGCCATGGCGGGCAAACAGCTCCAGCATGTGGTTCAGGAACCCACAGCCGGTGTCCACCTCATAGCGGCCCGCACCGTCCAGATTCAGGGTCAGCTCGATCTGGGTCTCGTTGGTGTTGCGTTCCAGTGTCACTTCCCGCATGGGTCATTCCTCCATTATTTTGTCAAGGGTGTTCAGGAAGATCTGCATCTGCTCCGGCGTGCCGATTGTGATGCGCAGCCAGTTGTCAATGCGCGGGGCATCAAAGTGGCGCACCAGAACGCTCTTTTTCTTCAACTTCTGGTACAATTCGCCGCCGTTTTTCTTTTGTGTAGAGGCAAACAGGAAGTTGGCGCGGCTGTCCAGCACCGCAAAGCCCCGGGCTTCCAGCTGCTGTTTTGTCCAGGCCCGAGTGTCCACGATGGCGGCACGGGTCTTTTCAAAATAAACGGTATCTTCCAGCGCGGCCTGCCCTGCTTTCAAGGTCAGGCGGTTGATGTTATAGGGGTTCAGGCTGAACTTGACCCGGTTCAGGTCCGCGATGAGGCTGGCGCTGCCCATGGCAAGGCCCAGCCGCGCTCCTGCCAGCTGGCGGGATTTCGAGAAGGTCTGCACCACCAGCAGGTTGTCGTACCGGTCAATGAGCGGCACACAGCTCTCGCCGCCAAAGTCCACATAGGCCTCATCCACAATGACCACATTGTCCGGGTTCGCTTTCAGGATGCCCTCGATGGCACTGCGGGGCAGGGCCAAGCCGGTGGGGGCGTTGGGGTTTGCGATGACGATGGTCTCGTTCAGGCCGTAGTAATCGGCGGGGTCAAGGGTGAAATCCTCCTTCAGCGGGATGATATGGCTTGGGATGTGCATCAGCCCGCACCAGACGCTGTAACAGCCATAGGTGATGTCGGCATAGGCCAAGGGGTGGGTCTCGTCACAGAAGGCCCGCAGGGCAAAGAAAAGGTTCTCGTCACTGCCGTTGCCGGGCATGATCTGATCCGGCTGCAGGCCAAAGTGCGCCGCCGCCGTTTTCAGCAGGTCGGTGCAGGCAGGGTCGGAGTAGAGACGGAGCTTTTCCACCTCATGCTCGCTCACCGCCGCCACCACCGCCGGGCTGGGCCGATAGGGGCTTTCATTGGTGTTCAGCTTGATGTATTGCTGGTCCTGCGGCTGCTCCCCTGGGGTGTAGGGGGTGACTGTTTCAAGTTTCGGAGAGAGATATTTACTCATAGCAATTTCCTCACTGTCAGCGTCCTCGCCCTCTCAGGCGCTTCGCGCCAGCTCCCCCAAAGGGGGAGCCTCTGGCGGTTTTCCGTAACCTTGCGGGAAATTGCCAAAGCCTCTCCCTTTGGGAGAGGTGGCATTGCAAAGCAATGACGGAGAGGGCGAGCCGCCTTTAGTCCTCTTCATATCTTATCGTCACACTCTTCGCATGGGCGTGCAGGCCCTCGCGCTCGGCAAAATCGGCAATGCGGGGTGCCACCTCGCCCAGCGCCTCGCGGGTGTAGTAGAGAAAGCTGGACTTCTTCACAAAGTCGTCCACACCCAGCGGGCTGGAGAAGCGGGCCGTGCCGCTGGTGGGCAGGGTGTGGTTGGGGCCTGCAAAGTAATCGCCCAGGGCCTCGGGCACATTGCGGCCCAGGAAGATGCTGCCCGCGTTTTTGATCTCGTTCAGCACGCCGAAGGGGTCCTCCACGCAGACCTCCAGATGCTCCGGCGCAATGATGTTGCAGGCCTCAATGGCCTTGTGCAGGTCGGTGCAGACGATGATCTTCCCGTTGTCGTCCACGCTGGCGCGGGCAATGGCGGCACGGGGCAGCTGGGGGATCTGCACCTCCAGCTCTGCCTGCACGGCCCTGGCCAGCGCCGGACTGTCGGTGACAAGAACAGGGCTGGCCAGCTTGTCGTGCTCGGCCTGGCTCAGCAGGTCTGCCGCCACCCAGGCGGGGTTGCAGCCGCCGTCGGCCAGCACCAGGATCTCGCTGGGGCCGGCGATCATATCAATGCCCACCTTGCCGAACACCTTCCGCTTGGCGGTGGCAACGTAGATGTTGCCTGGGCCAACGATCTTGTCCACCGCCGGGATGCTCTGGGTGCCGTAGGCCAGCGCGGCCACGGCCTGTGCACCGCCGGTCTTGAAGATCTTGGTCACACCGGCGGTGGCGGCGGCGGCAAGGATGACCGGATTCACCCTGCCGTCCTTTCCGGCGGGGGTGGTCATCACGATCTCCGACACGCCCGCGACCTTGGCCGGAATGACATCCATCAGCACGGTGGAGGGATAGGCCGCCGTGCCGCCGGGCACATATACGCCCGCCTTTTCAATGGGGGTATATTTCTGGCCCAGCACGATGCCGGGCTTCTCGTTGATCACGAAGTTCTTGTGCACCTGCTGGCGGTGGAAGCTCTCAATGTTGGCGGCAGCCTCCCGCAGGGTCTCAAGGAAATAGGGGTCCATATTGGCAAAGGCCTCATCGATCTCCGCCTGCGTCACCTGCAGGTCGTCGATCTTTGCCCCGTCAAATTTCAGCGCGTACTCCTTCAGCGCCTCGTCGCCCCGGGCGCGGACCTCGGCAATGATGCCGTCCACCACATCCTCCACGTTTTTCTCCGCGCGGATGTCCCGGTTCAGGATCTCCTCGGGCCTGAGCTCATCAAAATTATACAGCTTGATCATTTTGTTTCCTCCTGCAAGGTCTTGCGCAGCGCTTCCAGCATGGCATCCATCTCGTTGTGCTTGAACTGGTAGCTGGCCTTATTGGCAATGAACCGGGCCGAGATGGGCATGAACTCGGTGACCACCCGCAGGCCGTTCTCCCGCAGGGTGGTACCGGTCTCCACGATATCCACAATGACATCGGAAAGGCCCAGAATGGGGGCCAGCTCAATGGAGCCGTTCAGCTTGATGATATCGATATCCCGCCCGATGGATGCATAGTAGCTCTTTGCAATGTTGACGAATTTGGTCGCCACCCGCACCGGGCGGCTGGGATCATCCTTGTAATCCGCCGGGGCAGCCACGCACATCCGGCACCTGCCAAGGCCGGTATCCAGCAGCTCGTAGACATCGGCAGAGGCTTCGGTGAGGATATCCTTGCCCACGATGCCCACATCTGCCGCGCCGTGCTCAACGTAGATGGCCACATCGCTGGGCTTGACAAGGAAATAGCGGATGCCCGCCGCAGAGTTCTCCACCACCAGCTTTCGGGTGGCGTTGTAGTCCTCGGTGCAGCCGTAGCCGATGCGGGCCAGCAGGTCATACATCCTGTCACCCAGACGGCCCTTGGGCAGGGCCACATTCAGCATGACCCGGCCCGTGCTGTTCCTCTGTACCGGCGGGGTGGGGGCGCTCAGGCGGTCCAGCTCGTCCAGATAGACCGCAAAGCCGATGGCCCCGGCCCCGGGGGTGAACTTCTGCATCAGCAGGTCGTAGCGGCCGCCCTTGAGCAGGGGCCGCGGCAGACCCTGCAGGTAGCCCTGAAAGACCAGCCCGTTGTAGTATTCCATCTCACCGGCAAGGCTCAGGTCAAGGCGGACCGCCCCGCCGGAGGCCTCCAGCGTTTTGGCCAGTGCCCGCAGCTCGGCGGCGGCGGCGCGCATCCGGTCGTTGCGGCAGGCGCTCTCTGCCTTTGCCAGCGTCTCCTCGCAGCTGCCGGAAAGCTCCAGCAGGCCGGTCAGGGCATCGGCCCCGGCGGCATCCAGCCCGGCGACCTGCGCGGCGCGGCGCAGCTCGTGCGCATTCTTTTCCCGCAGCTTTTCCAGCAGGCCGGGGCGGGCATTCTCCGGCACGCCCAGTGCGTCGAACAGGCCGAACAGATAGCCCATGTGGCTGACTTCCAGCACCCACGCGGCCCCCAGCTGGGCCAGGCTCTGCGCTGCCAGCCGGACCGCCTGCTGCACCTGTGCCTCCCCCACCGCGCCCAGCATCTCAAGGCCCATCTGGGAGATTTCCTGGAAGGTGTGGCTCTCTGCCGAGGGGCGGTAGACGTTCTCATGGTAGTAATACCGCAGGGTCTCGCCGGGGGCGGGCTGGGCCGTCTTGGCGATAGACAGGGTCACGTCCGGCTTGAGCGCCAGCAGACGGCCATCCAGGTCGGTGAAGGTGATGACCTGCTCCGAGGACAAAAAGCTCCGGTTCTCCTGATAAAGCCCGTACTCCTCAAAACGGCCCATGTGATATTTGCGGCAGCCCGCCGCCTCATACAGCGCCCGCAGCGCAAAGGAGGCCCGCTCCTTGGGCTGCAAACTGTCCAGACTGAATTCCATCTCGATCTCCTCGTTCCCTCTCTGCGTATTTCCCACTTCTTTTGTTTATTTTACTTTATCAAGATAAAGTTGTAAAGCATGAAAGTGACAGCTTTTCAGCCCTATCTTACCGTTTTTCTGTGCGTTTGTACAGAAAGGCGAAATCATTTCACCCCAGCGCCAAAACAGATGATAGAGAGCGAAAACCGGGGATGCAAAAAGGCCGGGCCAGTCTCCTGCATTGGAAACCGGCCCGGCATCTTTCTTATTTTGCAAGCTTCAGATTCTGCGGCTCTTTTGGCGTAAACACAAGCTTCAGGTCCATTCCCATTCCGTCTGCCAGACGCTTCAGCAGCTTCAAAGATGGGTTGCGTGTTCCATTTTCCAGCTTGCTGATATCCGCCTGATTGATTCCGGTGCGTTCGGCCAGCTCCTTCTGGGTCAGGTTCTGAGAAATGCGTGCATCTGCCATCGCCCGGATGATATCCATTTCCGGCTGGTTCTCTTCCCACTCCTTACGGAACTCCTCATTTTTCAGCTGTTCATTCAAATACAGATCCAGTGTTTTCATCTGATTCACCCTCTCTTTCCAAAAAATCTTTCCGATACTGTTTTGCCCGTTCAATTTCACTCTTGGGTGTTTTCTGGGTCTTTTTGATAAAGCCGTTCGTCAAAATGATCCTTCCCCCATAATAGAAGAAATACATGACCCGCGAAATATCCGTTCCAACTTTTCCGCGGATCTCAAAAATCCCATCATCCAGATGCTTGCTGTATGGCTCCCTCAGACGGTTTCCCTGTTCCTGTAAAACCTTCAGGGTCATTACCAGCTTGCTCCGCATTTTGATATCCAGTTCATCCAAAAAATCTTCCGCAGGGCGCTGGCCATCTCTTGTTTCATAAAATTCCACCACGAACGGTCCCATTTCAAAATCCTCCCTACACTTTTCCCCTTTCAGTATATGGCAGATATGCCATATTGTCAAGCGCAAAAAGGCCGCCGCCCATTCGAAAACAGGCAGCGGCCATACAGCTCGATTTTTGTCTTTTAGCCCAGCAGCGCCAGCACACCGGCCTTGGGGCGGGCACCCACAGCCTGATTCACAAGCTTGCCGTCGCGGAACACCAGCAGGGTGGGGATGCTCATCACGCCGAACTGAGAGGCCAGCTCGGGCTGTTCATCCACATTGACCTTGCCCACCTTGACATCGGTGCGCTCCTCGGCCACCTCGTCCACGATGGGGCTCAGCATCCGGCAGGGGCCGCACCAGGTGGCCCAGAAGTCCAGCAGAACAGGCTTTGTGCTGTGCAGCACCTCTGCCTCAAAGTTTTCTTTGGTAATGGTAACAACAGCCATATTGGTTCCCTCCATTTTTTATCCGCACCCTCTGCGGGGGCGGTCAGTTCCCTCAAAAGAAGGAGTGATTCTTACTTATGGCTCTAGTATACCCCAAACGACAGGATTTTTCCAGAAACAATCTGTGAACAAAAAAGGCGGCGGCCCGCCCGCTTGGGGAGAGCCGCCGCCCTGTGTTGTTCTTTGGAGTTCTCCGGGCTGTCTGGTCAGAACGATCAGGCCGTGACCCAGGCGATCGCGGTAACGGGCCACCAGCCGGTCAGGTTCAGAGCGGTGTAAACGCCAACGATCGCATTGCCGATGGACTTACCCATGTAATCGGCAGCGGCATTGATGCCCTTTGCTGCCAGATCTGTGATATTCTCGCCGTTCTTCTTGTTGTTCTTGATCCAGGTACGGGTCTGATCCAGACCCCAGATCAGGTTTGCAACAGAAATGACTGCGCCGATCGTCCAACCCACAGCAAACGGAGCGGTAAAACCGTCGCCGCCGCTGGTATAGGTCATTTCTTCTTCGTTCATCACGTTGTAGTTCGCGGGCAGCATGAGCTTCTTTTCCATAATAATACTCCTTTACAAAAGCATTTATTGCACGGTGCAGCATACACCGCAGGTTACAGAAAACAGACCCGGTATCCCACTTTCCCGGCTTACAGGATCAGCAGAACAGCGCTCAGGGGAGCCAGAGCAACCACCATGGTGCTGGAAACGGCATCCCGGACAAAGTTGGCTGCGGACTTGGACATATCCTCGCCGACAGCATCTGCGGCACGGCCCAGAACGGTGAAGAGGTTGCCCTCACGGTTGCTCTTCTTGTTCAGCCAGTCCTTGGAAACGGAAATGCCCCAGATATAGCTGGCACCCAGCACCACAGCACCCACGACCGTAGCGGCAGCGGATGCAAAGCCGCCAATATCGGAACCGCCCTGGGTATAGGTCATCTCTTCTTCGGAAAGCACTGCGTATTCAGCAGGCAGATTCATGTTCTTGTTCATAGGTCTCATACTCCTTTTTTGAGCAGCTTGAACCGATGGTGTTCTTTCCCAATTTACCATCTGGTTTCCAGCCTTATATTACTACATCACACAGTTTCATGCAATGGATTTTGTGAAAAACCATCAAAAATCGGAAAGTCGCATGAAAAAACAAACGAAAGTTTGGTGAAAAGCACTGCAATAATTTTCCACTCAGCCCGCCACGCCCGCACGGTAGAGATACGGGTCGGTGGTAAAGCTGGCATAGCTGTACAGCACAAGGATCTGGTCGTAGTCGTTGGCCGCAATGAGCTGGTCCAGCCCATAGTTATAGTTGCGGAAATCCACCACGTCGATTGCCGCATAGTTGGCTGTCAGGTAGGGCACAAAGCTGTTGGCATAGCTGTCCTTAATGACCAGGATCTTCCCGGTGCCGCTGCCCTCCACCCTGCTCAGGCCGTTGTTGCCGTGCAGGAACATGGCGTACTTATCATACACCTCCAGCTTGTCCAGATCATACAGGCCGGTGGTGGTGCCCTCGGTGGGTTGGCCCGGGCCGGTGACGTTCCAGACCGTCAGGCTGTTCTGCAGGTCGTACCAGGTAATGGTGTCGGGTTCGGCGTTCCAGGTGCGGGCCTTGGAGTAGTGGGTGCCGTAGAAATCCTCACAGGTCTCGGCCGTGTGGGCATCCCGGTCAAAAGGGGTCAGGCCCAGCGTCTCACAGAACTGCTGGTAGGCGTAGTAGGCCCCCAGCGTCGTCCAGTGGTGGTCGGTGCGGTAGTAGAGGTATTCCCCTTTGTGCTCCGTCAGGGCGGGCAGGACATCAATGAACCGCCCGTAGGCCTCCCCCTGTGCGGCAACGCCTTCCAGAATGCTCTTCTCATCGATCTGGGGTGCCCCCGCCGGGACATTCTCAGGGTAGACCACCGAGGCCGACGGCACCAGCATGAGGTTCACCCTGCCCGGGTAGCGCTGGGCAAGGCTCTGGACGGCGGCAAGGTTCTTGGCCATTCCCTTTTCCTCATTTTTCAGGATGCTGTAATGCCGGGCGAACATCATGTGCTCCCGGCCCAGCAGGATGCCGCCGCTCTGGGTCTTTTGGAAGAGGGTGGTCTCCGCCGCGCTCTGCAGGCTGATCCACTGGTCGCGGCCAAACACCTGATCCTTGACGTATCGGGTGTAGCTGGTGAAGTAGTTGTTCAGCCCGTCGGCGGAAACGGCGGTCAGCCTGGGCCGCTGGGTCAGGGTGGTGTTTTCCAGTTCACTGTATGCGCGGTCGGGCGTGGCCATATCCAGCACGAACAGCCCGATAAAGAACAGCCCGAAGGCCACCAGCACCGGATACCGGAACAGAGAGGGAGTTTTCTTTGTATGCTTGTCCATTCAGGTCCCCTCCTCAGAAGTTGAAATACAGGAACGGGCTGTTGGTGCTGCCCACCACATACGCCGTGGAGAGCACCAGCAGCACCAGCACCGCAGCCACACGGGTCACGGTGTGTTTGCGCAGGGCGTTCCAGATCTTCTCAATGAGCGGGGTGCAGCACAGGATGCTGACCGCCAGCAGCACACCGTAGTTGCGCAGGAAGTAGACCGGAGACGCACCGCCCGAGGGGAGGAAGAGCTTGCGGAACAGCAGCCCGAAGCCCACCCCGGCCTCATTGCCCACAAACATGGCCCAGCCCACCACCACAAGGAACATGGTGTAGATGTGGGGCCAGATCCTGCCTTTTTCCAGATACTTGAGCAGGAACAGCTTTTCAAGGGCCAGCAAAACAAAGTAGTACAGGCCCCAGCAGATAAAGTTCCAGTCTGCACCGTGCCAGATGCCGGTGAGCAGCTCCACCACGAACAGGTTGAAGATCTGCCGCTTCAGGCCCTTGCGGTTGCCGCCCAGCGGGATATAGACATACTCGCGGAACCAGCCGGAAAGGGTCATGTGCCAGCGCCGCCAGAACTCGGTGATGGAGCGGGAGATATAGGGGAAGTTGAAGTTCTGGGGGAAATCAAAGCCCAGCATCTTGCCCATGCCGATGGCCATCAGGGAGTAACCGGAAAAATCAAAGTAGAGCTGGAGCGAGTAGGCGATGACACCCAGCCAGACCAGCGGCGTGGACGCATTGGCAAGGCCCACAAAGGTGGTGGAAGGGCTGTCGGCAATGCCGATGATGTCTGTCCAGAGCGCGCCAACGGCATCCGCCAGCAGGACCTTTTTTGCCAGACCGAAGGTGAACAGGGTCATGCCTTCCTCGATCTGCTGCAAGCTGTAACGATGCTTGTAAACGTGCAGCTGGGCCGAGACATCCCGATACTTGACGATGGGGCCCGCGATGAGCTGGGGGAACATGACAACATAAGCGCCGAAGTCGATGATGTTGTGCTCAGTCTTTACCTCCCGGCGGTAGACATCAATGGTGTAGGAAAGGGTCTGGAAGGTATAAAAGCTGATGCCCAGCGGCAGGACGCTGATGCCCTGAATGGCCGCAAATCCGGTGCCCAGCAGGCTGTTGATGCTGCGCAGGACAAAGTTTGCGTACTTGAAGTAGAACAGCATCCCCAGGCTGGCTGCAAGGGCGACCAGCAGCAGCACCTTGCGCACGCCGGGCTTTGCGTCAAACGCTTCCAGCCCCAGGCCGCAGAGATAGTTGATGAGGATCAGGGCCAGCATGACCGGGAAGAACCGGACCTCACCCCAGCAGTAGAACACCAGACTGCACACAAAGAGCACCGTATTCTTAAGCTTTGCGGGCGCAAGGTAATACAGCGCCAGCGTGATGGGAAGAAACCGGAACAGAAAGATGATGGTGCTGAAAACCAAGGCTTCGACCTCCTTTTAAAAAAAGAGCTGCTGCAAATGCCCTCTCACACTCGCTGCGCTCGTCAGCTCTCCCTTTGGGAGAGGCGGCAGTGCGGAGCATTGACGGAGAGGGCCTGCAGCAGCCCCATTCAGTTTTATTTTACTCTCCCAGTGCGCTGTCCACCGCGCTGTCCAGATCGGCAGTGCACTCGTTGGAAGCGATGACCATGACCACGGTATTGTCCTTGAAGGCGATCACGGCGTTCTCCACATTTTCCTGGGCCTGTGCGAACTCAGCGTAGTTGCCGTAGAACGCCACCTGATCCTGCTGGTAAGCAGTCAGCTGGTTTGCAACCTCCTCAGCCTTGCCGTCAGCAGCTTCCACGACCAGCACCATGCCGGCATCGCCGTTGTCGTTGCTCTTCACGCCCTTGTAGCTCACCACATCCTCAGCGGGCAGGTTGAAATCGTACTCAATGTTCATGGCAGCGATCTCAAACTGGTTGGAGATGGGGTTGGCATCCAGCAGGGCCTCGAACGGTGCGTTCAGGGCATCGGTGCTGTTGTCCTCGCCCAGCGGGATGCTGGAGGCCTGGCTCAGCACAGTGGAGGCAGGCTCAGAGGACGCGGCAGAAGAAGCGGTAGAACTGGAAGAAGAACCGCAGCCGGCCAGCAGAGCACAGCTCAGGGCCAGAGAAGCAGCGGTCAGAATGATTTTAGCACGAAGTTTCATGGATTATTCCCTCTTTTATCTATTTTACACCGGTTCGCCCACGCGGAAGAGTTTCCGACAACGAACCATTGTTATCTTACCATATCAAAGCCCGAATTGCAAACGGCAGGCAGAAGATTTTACGGTTTCTTCACCAGCGCTTTGCCGCTCAGCCCGCGATCTGCTGCAGGGCGGCGATATAGTCCTCAAAGCACAGGCCGCTGGCGTTGATCTTTGCGGCATTTTCCACGCCCACATAGCGCCAGTGCCAGGGCTCGTAGGTGATCTCGGTCTTCTCCTCGGCCCCCTTGGGGTAGCGCAGGATGAACCCGTACTCCCCGGCGTGCTGGCAGAGCCAGCGGAAGGCAGCCGTGTTCTCAAAACCCTCGTCCAGGCCGGTGTGCTCGGGGCTGTTCAGGTCTGCAGCCAGGCCGCAGTTGTGCTCAGAGTAGCCTGGCGGGTTGACGATGGCAGCGGCCATTTCCTTTGCCTTGGCATCGTCATAGCCCTGCTGCTTATAATAGTTGGTCTTTTTCTCGTAGAGATTGGTCTGGTAGGACACGCTGCGGTAGCCGCTCTGCATCCAGACGGTCACATTTTCCGCAGCAGCAGCCTTCTGCAGCTCCAGAAAGGCATTGCAGGCCACGGTCTGCAGGGTCTTGTTCACTGCGGTCTTGGAGCCGCACTCGGCGGTCTCAAAGGTGTAGTTTTCCGGCATCTTATTGGTGTGGTTCACAAGGATCATCAGCGGGTCGGCCAGCATGGCCTTTGCCTCGGCGGCAGTCAGGCCCAGCAGGTTGTCCCGACTCTCCACGCTCTCGGCGGCGGCTCCGCTCACGGCACTGCTCTCCGCCTTGCTGCTCGGCGCAGCCGACGGCAGGCTGCTGGCCGCACTATTGGCGGCGCTCCCGGCGGCATCTGCCGTGGGCACCGGGGCCTTGCGGCGGGAAAGCAGGAAGGACACACCGCCCACGGCCACGCAGACCACAAGGGTCAGCCCGGCGATGCGGCGGATGGCGCGGTTGCGTCGCCGCCGCCGGATCTCTGCCCGGGTCAGGCGGCGGCGGTGGATGGGTTGCTGCTGATTCATAAGAGACCTTCTTTCTCGGTTCATTTTCTGTATATTATGTTTCTCCGGGGGCATCCTAAACCCGAGGTGACAGCCATGAAGATGACAGCGGAAGAATACGCACGGCGGGTGAAACAGGTCGGCCCCCGCTCCCCTCTGGGCTCCGACTGCCTGTGGGCCTTCTGCGTGGGCGGCGGCATCTGCCTGCTGGGCGAGGTGCTGCGCGGGTGGTATCTTGGCATGGGGCTGGAAGCCCAGCTTGCCGGTACCCTGACCAGCTGCACCCTCATCGTGCTGTCGGCCCTGCTGACCACGCTGGGGCTCTACCAGAAGCTTGCCGCCAAAGCCGGGGCAGGCTCGCTGGTGCCCATCACGGGCTTTGCCAACGCCGTGGTCAGCGCCGCCATCGAGTTCAAGCCCGAGGGCAGGGTCTGCGGCACCGGAGCCAAGATGTTCACCATTGCAGGGCCGGTCATCGTGTACGGCACGCTGGCCGCTGTGGTCTACGGTGGGGTGCTCTGGCTGCTGGGCGGCTGACCGCTCTGTCTACAATACGCCTGCCGGGATGCAAAAATTGCAGTTTTCCGGCAGAGCGGATGGAGCAGAATATCGCACGAGCGCTATTATAGCACAAATCCCAAAGAAAAACAGCCCTGAAAGGGGGATTTTTTCATGGCGACCCGCCGGGGTGACACCCTGATCTTCCCAAAACCGCCTGTCATCGCCGCACACGCCTGCATCGGCGGCAAAAAGGAGGGCGAAAGCCCGCTGGCGGCAGAGTTCGATGAGCTGCACAGTGACAACCGCCTCGGGCAGACCAGCTGGGAGGCCGCTGAAACGCAGCTGCAATTACAGACGGCGCGGCTCTGCCTGAAAAAAGCCCACGCCACCGAAAAGGATGTGAGCCTCCTGCTGGCCGGAGACCTGCAGGCCCAGTGCACGGCTTCGGGCTATGCGGCCCGGGCGCTGGGCCTGCCCTTTGCGGGGCTGTTCGGAGCCTGCAGCACCATGGCCGAGGCGCTGGGTGTTGGGGCCTGCCTGTGCAGCGCCGGAATGGCAGACGGCCTGCTGGCCATGACCTCCAGCCACTTCTGCACCGCCGAGCGGCAGTTCCGCACCCCGCTTTCCTACGGAGCCGTGCGCACCCCCACCGCCCAATGGACTGCCACGGCGGCAGGGGCCTGCCTGCTCCGCCCCGCCGGGCAGGGGGTTGGCATCCGGGCCGTGACCTTTGGCCGGGTGCAGGATCTGGGCATCCGGGACATCAACAACATGGGGGCCGCCATGGCTCCTGCTGCGGCGGCAACGCTACTGCGCTACCTCACCGATACCAACACCCAGCCGCAGGAGTTCGATGCCATCTGCACCGGCGACCTGGGGCATGTGGGCAGTCAGCTGTTCCGGGAGCTGCTGGCCGCCGAAGGCCTGCTCCTCAAGAACCATGTGGACTGCGGTTCCCTCCTCTATGATGCCGAGGGCCAGTCGGTGCACAGCGGCGCTTCTGGGCCGGGGTGCTGTGCAGCAGTGCTCTGCGGGCATCTCCTGCCCCGGCTGGAGCGGCGGGGGCAGCGCCGGGTTCTCTTTCTGGCCACGGGCGCACTGATGAGCCAGACCACCTTTTTGCAGAAGGAGAGCATCCCCGCCATCTCGCACCTGGTGGAGCTTGCTGCCCCGGAGGAACAGAACGGAGGGAACACATGAACTATTTCTGGGCATTCGTTACAGGCGGGGCCATCTGCGTGGTGGGCCAGCTCTTTCTCGACCTGACCGCCCTGACCCCCGCCCGCATCCTGACAGGCTATGTGGTGGCGGGCGTGGTGCTTTCGGCCCTTGGGTGGTACGCGCCGCTGGCCGAGTTTGCAGGCTGCGGTGCCACCGTTCCCCTGCTGGGCTTCGGGCATCTGCTTGCCAAAGGCGTGCGCACCGCCCTTGCCGAAGAGGGAGCCATCGGCATCCTGACCGGCGGGCTGACCGCCGCTGCTGCAGGCATCACCACCAGCCTTGTCTGCGGCGTGGTCTGTTCGCTGGTGGGCCGCAGCCACGACCAGAACTGAAGCAGAACTCTTCCTGGGACGATACACTTTTTTCGTGTATCGTCCTTTTCTGCGCCGATTCGCGCCCTCTGCATGGTATACTTTTCCAGAAAAGGAGATGATAGTCATGCGCGAGACTCTTGCAACGATCTTATGGGAGGGCTGGACCGCCCTCGTGCTCTGCGCGGCGGCGGTGTTCCTGCCCGGCAGCGAGGCCCTTACATATCCCGCCGTGCTCTGGCCCGGGCTGGTGCTGGCAGCTGCTGTGCCTGCAGGCTGGGCGTTCTGGGCGCTGGCAGAGCAGCCCGCGCCCCTGCCCCCGGAACAGCTGCTGGAAAAACAAAAACCCCCGTATCGGGTTCCCGATACAGAGGTTTTGTTCGTCAGTCGATCACTTGATCTGTCGTAAATCAGGCGTTCTTGTTTGCACGCTTGGCCATACGGCTGATCTTGCGAGAAGCGGTGTTCTTCTTGATGACACCCTTAGCGCGAGCCTTGTCGATCGCGGAAACAGCAGCCAGGACAGTTGCGTCCTTGTCAGCGGCTTTAGCATCGATGGCAGCGTCTGCCTTCTTGACGACTGTTTTCAGGTTGGTCTTAATGGCCTTGTTGTGAGCCTGCTCTGCAGCAGCCTGCACGACGCGGTCCTTCTGAGATTTGATGTTAGGCATTCGTTCCACCTCCTTGGCTACCTATAACAGCGCACCTTATGATACCATATTTGCCGTACCAGCGCAAGCCTTTTTTGAATTTTTGTTTAGAATTTTTTCATTTTCCCATACTTCTGGTACCGTTTGGGCGGGAAAAGCGCCCAAATACGGAAATTCAGACGGATGGGGGATGCAAAATGCGGGAAACTGACCTTGCCGATGAACTGTTCGGCCAGCCGGGCAAAACCGCCCTGCCCGCCGGGGTGCGCGTGGCAACGGCCCGTCAGGGCGGCGTGACGATCACCCGGGTAGAGATCGCGCGGGAGGGGCTGGCGCGGCCGCGGGGCCGGTATGTGACGCTGGAGGTCCCCAGCGTGAGCCTGCTGGACGAGCGGGACAGCGCCGTGATCGAAGCCGCCGCCGCAGAGCTGCGGCCCCTGCTGCCGCCCGAAGGCCCGGTGCTGGTGCTGGGGGTGGGCAACCGCCGGGTCACGGCGGATGCTCTGGGCCCCCGCACGGTGCAGAAGGTGTTCGTGACCATGGGGCCGCGCACCGTGCCGGTGCAGGGCATCCGGCCGGTGGCGGCTGTGGCTCCGGGGGTGTCGGCGGCCACGGGCCTGAGCTTACAGCAGCTGGCCGGGGCACTGGTGCGGGAGCTGCGCCCCGCCGCCCTGCTTTGTGTGGACAGCCTTTGCTCTGCCGAGCCGGAGCGGCTGGGCCGGACGCTCCAGTTTTCAGACACCGGGCTCCACCCGGCCCAGCCCGACCACTCCCGGCATCTGGATGCCGCCCGGCTGGGTGTGCCTGTCCTTGCGGCGGGCATCCCCACCCTGATGCAGGCCGAGGAGGGCCGGGATCTGGTCGTCACGCCCCGGGATCTGGACGGAGTCATCGCCCACGGCGCGGCCCTGCTGGGGGCTGCCATCAACCGGGCCCTGCAGCCAAAGCTGAGTGTAGCGCAGTTGTGCTGGCTGGTGGGGTAGCCCCTCTCGGTCTCGCCTTCGCTCGCCTGCTCCCCTGATAGGGGCCAGATTTATGCTGCTGCTGACCAGCTTCTCCTACTGGGAGAGGCAGCAATCCGTTCGCATTGATGGAGCGGTTCTCTCATATCTATTTTGCAGAAGGGGGTGAGGTTCCATGCGCAGGCGGGAAATGGCGGGGTGCAGGCATCCCCTGCCTTTTGCGGCAGCGGCAGGCCTTGCGCTGGGGCTGGCACTGTTTGCACACCAGCTGCTCCTCACGCTGGCGGCGGTGGTCATCGGGCCGCTGCCCGCCGTGCAGACCGCCCTTTACCTGAGCCGGAAAGACCTCTCCGAGAATGCCGCACAGGCCGTGAGCGAACCCGCGCAGGAAACACAGGCAGAGCCTGCACAGGAGGCTCCCGCCCTGCCTGCCGGTGACATTGAAGCCTACCTTGTCCCGCTGGAAGGCGACGAGGCCCGCCCGGAGGGAGCCGGTGCCATCCTGGAAAAGAACTATCCGCAGGGCAGCGGGGAGAAATACATTCCCTGCGGCAGCGGCAGCATCAAGAACAACACCAGCGTCTCCAGCGCCGACATTGCCGCCGAGATTACCAACCCGCTCCCCTTTGCGGTGGAGTGGAACAGCCCCGACCCGCAGATCCTCATCATGCACACCCATGCCACTGAGGATTACCGGCTCTCAGCAGGGCTGTGGTACCGCCCGGGGGACGGTTCCCGCACCACCGACCGGGACCTCAACATGTGCGCTGTGGGCCGGGTGATGGCGGACACCCTCAACGCCGCCGGGCTCAACACCCTGCACGATGAGACCCTGAACGACTACCCCAGCTACACTGGAAGCTACGCCAACAGCCGCGCGGTGGTGCAGCAATACTTATCGCAGTATCCCAGCATCAAGATCGTGCTGGATGTCCACCGGGATGCCATCGAGACTGAGAATGGCTCCCGCATGGCCCCGGTGTGCACCGTCAACGGGCGGCAGGCAGCGCAGGTGATGATCATCTGCGGGTGCGACAACGGCACCACGGTCAGCCTGCCCAACTACCGGCTCAACCTCCGCTTTGCCGCCGCCTGGGAAACCGCCATGGAGGGCCTGTACCCCGGCTTCACCCGCCCGGTCCTGTTCAGCTACCGGTTCTACAATCAGGATCTGACCCCCGGCAGCCTGCTCATAGAGATCGGCGGGCACGGCAACAACCTGAACGAGGCCCTCTATGCCGGGCAGCTGGCGGCCAATGGGCTGATTTCTGCATTAAAACAGTAAAACCTCCCAGTCCGCATCTGCTTCTTTGGCAAGTACGACCTGCCCTCTTTGCCAAGGGCTCCCCTATCAGGGGAGCTGGCGAGCGAATGCGAGACTGAGAGGTTTATTTTATTTCTGCTTATTCGTATACGATGCAGCCCAGGATCTGCTTGCCCAGCCGAACGATCTTCTCGTTCTGCTCCCGCACGGCATCGGTGCGGGTGACCGTGCAGTCGGCAGCCAGCACAATGGCATCGGCAGCCACCACATGGGGCACGGTGGCAGCGGCCTTGAGGATGCTCTCGGCGGCGGTCACGCTCTGGCCGCGCAGGGGTTCCGTGGCCTGCAGGGCAGCGGCCAGTGCTTCCAACTGGTCCGCAGGCAGATCGCCGGTGACCAGAATATTCTTCGCCTCCGGAGCGCGGCTGCGGATGGTCTGAGCCATCAGGCAGAGCATCTCAGCGTCCGCGCTGCCATCGGGGCGGCCCTCCATCTGATAGAGCTTTGCATCCAGCTTTCCGGCTTTCTTGGTGCGGTCGCTGGCCAGCGCGCCCAGCACGGGCAGGCCGGTGGAGCGGTTCAGCTCGCTGGCCGAGTAGACCATGCCGTCCAGCAGGAACTTGACCACAACCACGCCGCAGGCAAGCACACCGCCCAGCAGGAAGCCAATGAGCAGGTACTTTGCCACAGAGGAGGCAGCGCCGCCGTCCAGTGCGGGCTCCTCCGCACTCTCCCAAGTACTCTTAGCAGAAGCCAGATTGTCATCCAGCGCCTGACGGGCACTCTGCAGTTCCACCAGCTGGCTCTGCAGATTCTGAACATCTTCATTGCTCGTCTGCTGCAGCGCACGCAGTTCCGTGGAGACCCCCTGTGTCACGCTCTGATCAATCACGCGTACACTGTGGCTGCACACAGCAGCTGCCGCTTTATCATGGATCAGATCCAGACGACCCAGCAGCGCGTTCAGAATTTTCTCTGCGGTCTGCTGATCTGCAGCATACGCCTGCAAGGTCATCACGCCGTTATACTCGCCACTGTCGTTCTGGGAAAGTTCTACCGTGACCACGCCCTTCAGGTAGCGCACATCTACCCCTACGGCATCAGCGGCAGCATTCATGGAGTCACCGCTGACCAGCTGTTTCTGATATGCAGCCAGCAACGCACCGGTCGGGTCAACATTCTGATACGCAGAACCCGGCTGGATTTTGTAGCCGCTGTCAATATAAAGGTCAGCCTGCGCCGTCCAGACATTATAAACGTCCAGATTTTTTAGCAGCGACTTTTCTGCATAGTCCTGTGCCTGTTTCAGTGCTTCCTGCACACTAGACTGCGCATCCTCGTTGCTCTTCGCAGTCAGCTCGTACTGCTGCACAGCAAACTCATAATCCTTCTCTTTCTGCTGATACTCAGCCAGAGCCTCTTCATAAGCAACCTGATCTTCTGCCGAAACAGCGCCGCCGCGCAGGATCTTTACCCCGGCAAGGCCGCCAGCGATCACAGCACAGACAACCGCGGTCAGCAGGATGGGCTTGAGCTTGTGCAGAAGGGTCATCATGAGCGCGACGAGGTCGATCTCTTCCTCATCCTGTGCGCCGGTGGGGTAAGTAGTTTGATTTTCGTTCATGCTCTACTCCTCAGGACAAAGCCAATCTTCATGTTTGTTCCGTTTTGTGCAATGCACATACTATAGCAGAATAAATAATAGCATTCTTTCCGGCAGAATTCAACCGTTTTTCCACAAAAAGCCGATTGACAAACCGGTGCTGCTGTGCTATTTTTAGAATTACCGAAAAGCAAGGATCGGGAAAAGTAACGCATTCCGGACGCTCCAGAGAGCGCGGCAGCAGCTGAGAGCCGCGTGCGGGCCAGTGCGCGAACGAACACCCGGGAGCTGCAAACTGAACACGGCATTCCGCCGCCAGTAGGTGCGCCGCAAAGCCCAGCGTTACCAGGGCAGCGCTTATTGGAGCGCGCGAGCGACCGGACACTTCCGGTAATTCAGGTGGCACCGCGGACATTACAAGACAGCTTGTTCGCCCTGAAAATTCAGGGCAAAGCTGTCTTTTTATTTTTATATCGGAGGAAAGAAAGATGGAACGTACTGAGATCGTCTCGCTGTACAAGAACACTCCCGCCGACGGCACAGTGGTCACCGTGTGCGGCTGGGCCAAGAACATCCGTGATTCCAAGAACATCGGCTTCATCGCCCTGTCGGACGGCGGCTGCTTCAAGACCCTGCAGGTCGTGCTGGAGGCAGGCAAGCTGGCAAACTACGAGGAGGTCATCCACACCGGCCTGTACAGCAGCCTGCGCATCGTGGGCCGCATCGTCCTGACCCCGCAGGCAAAGCAGCCCTTTGAGCTGAATGCCGACAGCGTGGAGATCCTGGGCGACTGCCCCGCAGACGAGTACCCCCTGCAGAAAAAGAAGATGAGCATGGAGTATCTGCGCACCATGCCCACCCTGCGCCCCCGCACCAACACCTTCAACGCCGCATTCCGCGTGCGCAGCGTGGCTGCCTACGCCATCCACAAGTTCTTCCAGGAGAACGGCTTCGTCTACTCCCACTCTCCCCTGCTGACCGCTTCCGACTGCGAGGGTGCCGGTGAGATGTTCCAGGTCACCACGCTGGACCTGCAGAACGTGCCCAAGAACGAGGACGGCACCGTGGATTACAGCCAGGACTTCTTTGAGAAGCCCGTCAACCTGACCGTTTCCGGCCAGCTGGAGGCCGAGGCCATGGCCATGGCCTTTGGCAAGGTGTACACCTTCGGCCCCACCTTCCGTGCGGAGAAGAGCTTTACCACCCGCCACGCCGCCGAGTTCTGGATGATCGAGCCCGAGATGGCCTTCTGCGATCTGAAAGGCTACATGGACACCGCCGAGGCCATGACCAAGTTCGTCATCCGCTACGTGCTGGACAACTGCCCCGATGAGATGGCCTTCTTCAACCAGTTCATCGACAAGGGCCTGATCGAGCGCCTGGAGCTGGTGGCAAACAGCGAGTTCGGCCGCATCACCTACACTGAGGCCATCGAGATCCTGAAGAAGAACAACAAGAAGTTCCAGTTCCCCGTGGAGTGGGGCGTGGATATCCAGACCGAGCACGAGCGCTACCTGACCGAGGTCGTGTTCAAGAAGCCCGTCTTTGTCACCGATTACCCCAAGGAGATCAAGAGCTTCTACATGAAGATGAACGCGGACGGCAAGACCGTGGCCGCAGCTGATATGCTGGTGCCCGGCATCGGCGAGTTGATCGGCGGCAGCCAGCGCGAAGAGAACTACGATAAGCTGGTGGCCCGCATGGACGAGCTGGGCATGGACAAGACCAACTACGAGTGGTACCTGAACCTGCGCAAGTTCGGCGGCGTGGAGCACGCCGGTTACGGCTTGGGCTTCGAGCGGATGATCATGTACCTCACGGGCATCCAGAACATCCGCGACGTGCTGCCCTTCCCCCGCACCGCTTACGGTTTCTAAGGATTAAATTCAACCCTCTCAGTCAAAGCCTGTCGGCTTTGCCAGCTCCCCCGAAGGGGGAGCCTATTGCGGCTCTTGGATAAAGGCAGCATAGCCTCTCCCCTCGGGAGAGGTGGCATTGCGGAGCAATGACGGAGAGGGTTGTTTTCAACAAGGAGATAAATACAAGTGGAAAATATCGCTCCTGCCCTGTTGGACTGGTTCTATGCCAGCCGCCGCATCCTCCCCTTCCGGGAGGACCCCACGCCCTACCATGTCTGGCTGAGCGAGATCATGCTGCAGCAGACCCGGGTCTCGGCGGCGCTGCCCTACTACGAGCGCTTCCTTGCCGCCCTGCCGGATATTCCCGCGCTGGCCGGATGTGAGGAGGAAAAGCTGCACAAGCTGTGGGAGGGGCTGGGTTATTACAGCCGGGTGCGCAATTTGCAGAAGGCAGCGAAGATCGTCTGCGCTCAGTACGGCGGGCAGCTGCCTGCTGATTACAACGCCCTGCTGGCCCTGCCCGGCATCGGGGAGTACACGGCGGGGGCCATTGCATCCATCAGTTTCGGCCTCCCGGTGCCCGCCGTGGACGGCAACGTTCTGCGGGTGTTTGCCCGCCTCTACAACGATCCCCGGCTGGTCACCGACCCGCAGGTGAAGCGGGAGTTCACGGCACGGGTCATGGAGCACCAGCCGCCCGCAAAAGCCGGAGACTACAATCAGGCCCTGATGGAGCTGGGCGCGCTGGTCTGCCTGCCCAACGGCGCACCTCTGTGTGAGCAGTGCCCGCTGGGCACGCTCTGCCGGGCCCGGGCCGCAGGCACCGCCCTCTCCCTGCCCCAGAAAACACCCCCCAAGGCCCGGCGCATCACACCGGTCACGGTGGCGCTGGTGCTGAACGAGGGCCGGGTGCTGCTCCAGCAGCGGCCCGCCAAGGGCCTGCTGGCCGGGCTGTGGCAGCCGGTGCTGTGGGAGGATACCACCCTTACCGCCGCAGAGACTGCCGCCCGCCTTGCTGCCCTGGGGCTGGACTGCACAGGGGCACATTTCACCCCCCTGCCTGCGGCCAAGCACATTTTCACCCACATCGAATGGCACCAGAGCGGCTATTTCCTCACTGTGCCGGAGCAGCCCGCCCCCGCAGGCTGCGTCTGGGCCGGAAAGGAGCAGCTGGAGGCCGCGTATACCCTGCCCGGTGCCTTCAAGGCCTACAAAAAGCTGCTGCTGACCAAATTGCTGTGATCCCCCGGATTGATGAAATTTCTGCATTTCGGATTGTAATTTTTTGCTTTTCCGGGTATAATAGCCTTATCAAAATGAACTCCGGTTCCATGAACCACCGTTCCCCACCAGAAAAGGAGTGTGTCCTATGAAGAAATCCTGTCTGATCGCTGTTATCGCCACGCTGGCCGCTGTGGCCGGTGCGCTGGCCGCCGTGGCTGTCTATCTGCACCGCCGTGAGAAGGAGCTGGACGAGTACGAGCGTCTGCTGTTTGGCGAGGATAAGGCTGAGACCGTTGAGCCTGCCGCAGAGCAGCCCGCAGAAGATCCTTCTGCCGAGGATGCCGCAGAATAAACCAAACACCGAAAAGCGCACCCGGCTTGTCTTTTTTCGACTGGTCGGGTGCGTTTTTTCATAACGGCATCCCCTCTCAGACGCTTTGCACCTGAAAAGGGATGCCGCCTAAGGAGTACATATCCATGAAACGATTTTTGTTGTGGGTCGTTGGTGTCATTCTGGGCGTTGCCGTGCTGCTGGGCGCGGTGATGACCGTGAGCTATTCCTTTACCGGCGAAGGGTCCCGCCCGGCGGCAGACACGCAGTTCGGCGGACAAGCGCTGGAAGTGAACGGCTCCTGCTGGCAGGTGCCGCTGCTGGGCGGCGTGTTCGATAAGGTGTTCACCAGCCCCGAAACGCTCACCGTGCAGAAACTGGGCGTGCTGTATGACGCACACCCGGCCCTCGCCCTGCCCGATTGGGCCAGCTACACCACCCTGACCATTGAAACCGACATCGGCAGCATCGTATTTGCTGGGTCAGCCTCTCAGTACGAGGACTTTCTCTTCCCTGCCAACGGGGATTACAAGGCAAAGCTGACGGTCTGGCGGCTGCCGCAAGACTATCTTGCCACCCAGTTTGAGGGCGGCACCACCGGTGCCATCCGCAAGAACCTGGGCGTGGAGCACCCGGCCAAACCCACGGGCTGGTACAGCTACTCCTTCCGGTTCACCCTGCAGGCCAGCGCGGAGGTCGACCTTTCCACCGAGCGGCTGGAGCAGGGCGGCGTGGCGGCGCTTTCCATCACCGGCCTGACCGGCGAGACCGCTCCCGCTGTGGAGACCGACCTGGGCAGCGTTCAGTGTGTCCGGCTGGGCAGCGGCTGGCGCGCCTACATCCCCGCCGCCTACAACGCTTCGGCGGGCAGGCACACGGTCAACGTTACCGTCAACGGCGAGACCTTTGCCCGGACGCTGACCGTTCTGCCCAAGGATTTCGGCACCGTGGAGGTGGAGCCGGAACCTGCATCCACCGAGGCCGCCAATGCCGAGTTCCGGAACAACATCTGGCCCCTGTACGAGCAGCCCGTGCGGGAAAAACTCTGGGCCGGTGCTTTCCTCTGCCCGGCAGAAAACTACATGACGCTGGTGGATTTCGGTCAGGTCAAGGTGACCGGCGGCCAGCAGGGCAGCCGCTCCAACTCCACCCGGCTCTACACCATCCCCGGTGAGCCCTGCCGTGCCCCGGCGAATGGCGTGGTGGTGTTTGCAGGCGATCTGGCCCTCACCGGCAGCACCGTGGTCATCGACCACGGCTGCGGCGTGCGCAGTTATCTGTACGGCCTGCAGGAGCTCTCCGTGACCCGCGGCCAGACCGTGGAGCGGGGGCAGGCTGTCGGCGTGCTGGGCGAGGAGCTGACCATGGACTTCAAGCTCGGCAGCAAGAGCGTGAACCCCTGGCCCCTGTTCCAGACCAGCGGTGGGTTATTCTGGCAGGAAAAGGGCTGATCCTGCAAAAAATTTGCAGAAACCTGTAACGCTTTCTCCTTTTCTGCGTTATTGGGGTGAAAGGCCATGAAAAAGGAGGGCAAAATACGATGAAAACGAATTGTGATATCATCCGTGACCTGCTGCCGCTGTATGCGGAGCACATCACCAGTAAGGCCACCAACGCACTGGTGGAAGAGCATCTGGCCGAATGTGAAGCCTGCCGCGCCGAGCTGGAACAGATGGAGCAGCCGGTGCCGGTGCGGCCGGAAGCGCAGCCGGATGCGCCCCTGCGCAGGATCAGGGCCGCCCTGCAAAGAAGGAGCTTCCGTGCAGCAATCGGCTCTGTGCTGGCTGCCCTGTGCGCTCTGGCAATGATATTCTGGATGGGCACTGCCCGCGTCCCGGCCACCACAGAGCAGGCTCATTTCTGGACATACAACCGCAAAGAGAATGGCGCTGACATCTGCATTCTGGAAGTGCAGGGCGAGGGTGTCTGGCTGGATATGGAGGGCACCTTCAGCTGGGGCAAGCCGCAGATCACTGTGCGGGCCATGCGCTACCGCTTTCCGGGCGTGCATCGGGTACTGACAGCCCTGGTGGATTCTGATCGATCCACTGTATGGGTCATGGTGTCTCGCACCCAGCTGCTGACCGTGGACTGCGCAGACCAGACCCTGTACTACCGCGATGGACAGCTGGTAGACCGCTACATCGTGCAGGAAAACCCGGACGGTACCTTCGACTACGCCTACGGCACCGACCAGGAATATGGCACCGACTATAAGAAGGGCTGAGCCTATGGACATCGACAGCGTTTACCGGCTCTATTTCCGGGATGTGTTTCTGTTCCTGCAGGGCCTGACCCACAACGAGGCGCTGGCCGAAGAACTGACACAGGAGACTTTCTTCAAGGCTCTGGACGGCCTGAAGGACTACGACGACCGGCAGGATGTACGGGCGTGGCTGTTCACGGTGGCCCGCAACGCCTATTATCCCCACTGCCGCCGGACAAAGCACACTGCCCTGCTGGAAGATGCTGAACCCGCCCCCGCCGACACTCCGGACATTGCCCAACTGCTGGTCGATCAGGATGCGGCATTCACTGTACATCAGTGCTTGCACACGCTGGACGAGCCTTACAAAGAGGTGTTCAGCCTCCGGGTATTCGG